>JADFNK010000145.1 GCA_022563405.1 Gemmatimonadota bacterium
GAGAGCTACCTGCTGACCGGGTCGGAGGGTCGCCTGCGCGTCGGCCGCGGGGGCGGTCAGGGCGGCCGATGCGGACACCAGGCCGGCCAGGAGCATCGCGAGTTTCGTATCCATTTTCTTGCCACTCCTTTTTTCTGGTCTCTCGATCCCCGGTGGTGAATATTTTCCCGGAATCTCTCACTCCGAAACCTAATGATGGTTCGGGAGAGTGGTGAAGTTGGAGGTCGTAGGCAAACGCGAGCGTCGGCTGGAATTTCTGGGGACGATGGCTAATCGCGACCGCCGGTGGCGGGCTTCTCATCTGGCTCTTGAGAGCACCGGTAGCGGGTGAGGCTGTCTAACCGCCGCTCACCTCTGATGTCTCCTCGTCCACGATTACCGGGGGTGGCGTGACCGAAAACGCCGTCACGGCCGCGACGATACCACGCGCGGCACGGTCCGGATCGTTCACGAGCACCTGACGATCCCTTCGACTCGTAAGGAAGCCGGTCTCGAGGATTATCGCGATCGTCATGGGATGGAGCGCGTGCTCGTACCGTTGGAAATTGAACGCGTAGTAGTTACGCATGCGGCGAGTGATCGTCGGCAGGCGCTTGATGCCCGTCGCCTCTCCGTAGCTTTGCGCGAGGAGCGCCGCGACTTGTGATGCCTTGCCGGTGGCGTCTCGTCGCGGTGCGGCGACCCGATATCCGGACGCGTTGGGGTCGTTGCTCCCGTCGGCATGGATGGCGATGAAGAGATGGGCCCGGTAAGCCGGAGGAACGACGGCGGGAAGGATGTCGACCTCGTAGCCCATCTCCTCGAGCATTGCCCCTGCACGTTGAACGATTTCCAGGTTGACTTCCCACTCGGCCGTCTCTCTCCAGCGGGTCCCGTTGTTGCGAAGTCCGCGGAGTTCCCGGGGCGCCTCGTCCGCTCTCCAGTGGCCCGCTTGCAGCGCGATCCGCACCGGGCCGTCGGGTGGTTCCCAGTCGTCGGGCCCCGGGGGGTCCGGATAGCGGGGCGGTCGACGCCGGTAGCTTCTCCGGCGGGCGGGGGGAGCGGGGGGAGCGACCGTCACGCGTGTGGGCTCCTCGAACTGGGCCGCTTCGGCGATCACCGTTTCTGCCACTTCATCGGCCCGGTCGGCCTCTGTCGGAGTGGCCGGAAGCGGCTCTGCCACCTCAGCTGAGGCGACGGGCACAGTTGGGGCAATGGCGGCGGGAGCATCAGTTCCGGCCTGCACGCCGAACACAACGAGCATCGCCACGACCGCGCCTATGGACACAAGCCCGACCAATCTCACACGCACCCCCCACGAAGTGGTTGCCGGGACAGCGATCCGGCGGTGAAGCGCCTCCTAGCGACGAGGCATGCTACGCGTGAGTTGCTGACAACGCAACGAAAATCGTGCATTCCGCCTTGCGGCGTCCGGGGTGGGCCTTCTCGAGCTCGCACATACATGGATGAGATTGGCCACCACTGGCAAACCATCTCTGGGATGTGTGGCCTCGCGGAACTGATGGGCTGACCCGGAGGCCCTGCACAGGGCCGTCTGCGGGCTTTATCATAAGGTGTTCCAGTAGCTTACCTCGGTCCATGGGATTCATCTGCCGTGCGTGTCAGCGTTCAAGACCTCCAAGCGTTGAAAGACCGGGGCGAGCGGTTTGCGGTCCTCACCGCGTACGACTACCCCACCGCACGGATCATCGACGAGCTTGGCATCCCCGTGATTCTCGTTGGGGATAGCTTGGCCAACGTGGTGCTCGGCTACGATTCGACGGTTTTCGTGACGATGGACGAGATGCTCCACCACACGAAGGCGGTGACCCGTGGGGCCAAGCAGGCCCTGGTCGTGGGCGACATGCCGTTCATGAGCTATCAGACGAATCCTGCCGACGCTTTGACGAACGCTGCGCGATTCCTGCGGGAAGCAGGGGCCCAGGCCGTAAAGATCGAGGGCGGGGAGGTCATGGCGGAGACCGTCCGCGTCCTGACTGACCGTGGCATCCCCGTCATGGGCCACATCGGGTACACTCCGCAGTCGTCGTATAAGATCGGACGCCGGGTACAGGGTCGGTCTCTGGAGGACGCTCGCAAGCTGGTGCGTGATGCTCAGGCGTTGGACGAGGCGGGAGCATTTGCGGTGGTGGTCGAGTTGGTGCCCACGGAGCTCGCGAAGGTGATCACGGATCGTATCAAGGTGCCCACGATCGGCATCGGCGCCGGCCCCGATTGTGACGCCCAGGTCCAGGTGATCAGTGATATCTTGGGCATCTACACCGATTTCGTGCCGCGCCACGCCAAACGGTTCGTGAAGTTGGCCGACGCCATGCGGGAAGGGGTAAAGGGTTACGTCGCCGAGGTGATGGACGGTAGCTTCCCGGCTCCAGAGCACGGCTCCAGCATGGAGGAAGAGGTTCTGCGCGAACTGCTGAAGGACCTATGATCCGCTAATCCGCAACGCAGCCCCCAATGCAGATCCTTACTACGATCGACGATTTTCGCACAGCGCGGGCGAATGCCCGCGCCACCGGGTCGTTGGGTCTCGTTCCGACGATGGGCCATCTGCACGATGGCCATCTCGAGTTGGTACGACACGCGAGTGCGGCGAACGGGACCGTCGCCGTGTCCATCTTCGTGAACCCGACTCAATTCGGCCCCGATGAAGACATGCTCACGTACCCACGGGACGTCGAACGAGATCGGGTTCTTCTGGAGGAGGTGGGCTGCGACCTGCTTTTCTATCCACCTGTGGAAGAGATGTACCCAACCGGCGGCGTGGACATCCAGGTGGTTCCAGGAAAGCTCGCGGCCGTCCTGGAGGGAGTGTCACGGCCAGGGCATTTCCGTGGCGTCGCGACGGTCGTGGCAAAGCTCTTCAACATCGTTCAACCAGAAAGAGCGTACTTCGGCCAAAAGGACGGGCAGCAACTGGTGGTCATACGGCAGATGGTCCGGGACTTGGACTTCCCGGTTGAGATCGTTGCCGTGCCCACGGTACGCGAGCCCGATGGGTTGGCCATGTCCAGCCGCAACACCTACCTGAGTCCCGACGAGCGGTCCGCGGCGACCGTTCTCTACAGGGCACTGATGCGTGCGCAGGAACTTCACCTGGATGGAGAGCACGACGCTGAGGTTCTCCGGGCGGCCATGTCGGATGTTCTGGCCTCCGAGCCCCTCGCCGCGGTCGACTATGTTTCGGTCGCCGACCCTGAGACGCTTGAAGAGCTGGTGTTGGTCGATTCCCAGGCGATGGTGTCGCTTGCCGTGCGAATCGGGGGGACGCGCCTCATCGACAACGTCCTGCTGGCGTAATCCTGGGCGGGGATGGCGGCTCCTCTCCCTACTTACGGTCCGTGGAGCCGAACACTGCCCGCCCGGGTTTGTGGGGCATTGGCGGGGTGGTAGGAATGACCCTTCCACCCAAGCCCTCGACGCGCCTTGCAGCGGTCCGTTGACACCCCTGACATGCTGACGTGAAGAGGGGTTCACGGTCCCGCGCAGGACAGTCCGCGGCGAAGCCGTAGAGCGAAGCCGACGGTGCGTAGTACTCTTGCATTATACCCCCATGGGTATATATTCCATGAGTCCATGGTTCTGGGACTCCAGCGAAAGGATCGTCGTGGATACAGTAACCGAGACCTACCTGAAGCCTGAAGTCGAGCGCCGAATCAGCAATCGCTTGAAGAGAATCGAGGGCCAGGTGCGGGGAATTCACAGGCTTCTGGGTGAGCATCAGTCGTGCGAGGATCTGCTGATTCAGCTGGGTGCCGTAAAACAGGCTCTCAACGCGGTCACGGTGCAGTTGCTAGAGGGTCATATGGAGACGTGTGTCGCCCAAAGCGTGGCGGACGGAGATGGGACGAAGGCCCTCTCCGACTTGAAGAGCGCGCTCGCTCATGCCCTCAGGCACGGCGGTTGATGGGGGCGATGAAGACGGCATTGCCAGGTGTGGGTGGGGTCTTCGCCGCCGCTGGCTCGGCCCTCTGCTGTGCCGGGCCGGTCGTGGCGGTGAGCTTGGGTGTGTCCGGAGCCGGGCTCTCGGCGTTTGAGCCCTACCGACCGTACTTCCTGGCAGCCACGGCGGCTTTCCTCGTCCTGGGATTCTGGCTCCTCGACCGAGAGGAGAAGGCAGCATGTGTTCCGGGCAAACCGTGCGCTGACCCAGCGGTCAGAAGGCGTATGAACGTCATGCTTTGGATCGCCACCTTAGTGGCTGTCGTCTTCGCCACGTTCCCGAGTTGGCAAACGCTCGTCCTATAACAGGAGATTCAGACGATGGGTTGGAAACAATGGTCGGCTGTGGCCGTGGTGATCGGAGGCGGCATTCTGCTCCAGATCCCCGGACA
>JADFNK010000070.1 GCA_022563405.1 Gemmatimonadota bacterium
ACGATCAACCCCCGCCACCGGGCGCCGATCCGATCTCCTAGTTTCGCCTTCGAGTCTCGTGCGTCCTGACCTGAGATTGTCATGGTCTTCGGTTCACTCCCGTATGAGCGTGCACGATCACCACGCCTTCCACGAAGACGCGAAGCCAGGGGAAACGGCTACCTCCGAACGGTGGCGATGCGGCTCACGTCCCAACGACTCGAAGAGCTAGAGGGGCTCCGACGCGCCGGCCAATTGCTCGACGTGCAAGGCAGCAAGACGCTCGGGGAGTACGTAGAGCACCACGTGGACCGCAAGGCCCGGGAGGGTACCTCCGAGCGCCATGTCGCGCTGGTACGCCTCCATCTACAGACCGCCGTCGAATACTTCGGTGATAGTCGGGATCTCGCCTCGATCCAGCCTAAGGAGATCGCCGAGTGGGTGGGCGCCTTGAAGGCGCGCAGCAACGGCCGCGGTGGCACACTCACGAACGCGACCGCCCGCAAATACCTGAACGCGATGTCCGATCTGTTCAATCGGGCAGTATCCGACGGCGCCACGAAGACGAACCCAGCACGCGACCTCTACAGCGCCAGCAAGCCGAAGCCCGAGCGAGTGGAGGCCCGCTACTGGGACCCGCACGAGGTCGCAGCGCTGCTCGAGTCCGCGCAGACTTTGTTGGCGCACGCGCCAATAGGCGGGCGCGGTGGCGGTGGAGTTCTTCGAGCCGATGCATACCCCTGGATCTATCCCCTACTTGCTACCGCAGCTCTCACGGGCGCCAGGAAATCGGAGTTGTTCGGCCTCGAGGTCGACGACGTGTCCTTCAAATACAAGCGCATCTTCATTCGACCCAACGGCTGGCGGACGCTCAAGACCCGCGGCTCGGAGCGAGACGTACCACTATGGCCGCAACTCGAGGGCATCCTCCGCGACTACATCGCCGAGCGTGAACAGTCCGGCGGCATCGGTGCCCTGCTCTTCCCATCGCACCGACACGAAGACGAGCGGATGCTCGACAACGTGGATCGGCAGCTAGATCGGATCGGTGAGCGCGCTGGTATCCACAAGCCACGTCTACAGGCATTCCGGCACTCGTACACTGCCGCTCGTCTCCAGACGCTCGAGCACGGCGCGCCAGTATCGGTGTGGCAGGTCGCTCGCGAGCTGGGGCACCGCTCGACCCAGATGATTGACGATCGCTACGGGCACTTGGCTCGCGTCACGGAACGCACCGAGGTCGTGGAGTTCATCATCCGACCCGAGCACGAAAAGGAGAGCGCTCCCACAGTCGTTTGAAGCCGCTTGTGAAGCCAGGAATTACGACGAAAGCCCGACAACACCGTAAGTCGTTGCCGGGCTTTCGCTTATCCTATGGAGCCAGCCGGGCTCGAACCGGCGACCCCCGCCTTGCAAATGTGGCTGAGGGGTCAATGGGCGAAGGCCAGAGCAAGGAAAACCCTTCTGGCGCCTATGTTTCGGGCTTCTACGTAAATGCGCGAAAGCCGGCGAAAGGGGGTGTTTGTTACACTGAACGTTACAGAGATTCTGATCCGGCCCATCCAGACATTCCCGCACCGCTGGGTCACTGGTATCCTCCTGGCGTCGTGCCCCACGGGAGCTAGCCCCGGCGTGAGCGACTAAACGGTCCCCGTCGGGTCATCGGCTCTCAGCGTTCGGCTACGCCTAGCCGGTGTTATTCGACCTCCAAGACATTGCCACTCCGTGGTTTGAGAGCGGTTAGGACACGTCGCCCTTCTCGAATCGACGCACAATGTCTGTGTAGACCGACTCTTCGAAGTCCTTGAAATCGAACAACATGAACATCGGCGCCGTCAGCCGGGTCACATCCTCCACCAACGTAGTCCGGATCGTCCCGAGCGTGGTGATAATCTCTGAACTCGCTTCCGGTTCGTTGGAAACGCCAGGTCTGATACTCCGAGTGGGGCTGGAGGAGCTTAGGACTCGGCCCTTTAGTCCACGGTGGGTCACCCGGACACTCAGGTGCGCCTCTGGGGCGGTCCCCAGGTTGGAGTACAGGTTACCGGCAAACATTAGGGCTTCCGTGACGCGCACGATTCTGGTGTTGAAGAAGATTTTGTTCGCATCCCTTTCGTCTTCGAAGAGCGTCTGGAGCAAATAGAAGTCTCCGCTACTACTAAGCGCCCAATAGTCATACGAGGGCATGCCGGACATGCCTTTTTCCGAGATCGCGATCTCAGCCTTGATGCCATCTGTTGAAGGACGCGGGCGGTGCTCCTCTCGGTTGTCGAGCGTGATACCGATGGGCCATCCGAACGTGTGAATCTCTGATCGGCGGACTGCGTTCAGGAGGTCCACCTGGGACTTATTCATTGGCAGATGAAGACCAAAGCGTAGCTCCATGTGCGCGCTGAAGCCGAGTTCCGACACAGCCTCTACCGCGTGACCCTGTGCGGCTTCGAACCAATCGTCATCAAGCAGGGGGGCGCCACTCTGAGTGAGTCCGGTTGGTCCGACTTCTCGACCCGACGGTGTGGCGGGCGCTGACCCGAGAAAAGGGTTGGCACCAAGCGGCGGCTTCGCTGGGGCCGCTGCTCCCAACAACTCACGGAGAAGCTCCTCCAGTCGGGCCTCGTATTCGTCGTTCTTGGAGAAGTCGATGTAGAGACGAGGTCCGAGAAACGGCGGCAGTCTAGGATCTGAGTCGTTGTCCCGGACGAGTGGAACGAACTTCTTGGTGTCGATGTTCTGCACTAGCTCACCCGTCACGATCATACGTTCGTAGCCGACTCCCCCCGCCCCGTCTGTAGCCTTCTTTACGTAGTTATCGGAGCACACAAGTAGAACGCGATCGCATGATGTGATTCCCTGGGCCATGTACACCGCTAGGTCCTGACCCGGTGAGACATCCCATTTGTCCAGCGTCGCATCGACGCCGTTCGAGCGGAGGTCGGTAGCCAGCTTCAGAACCCACGCGATGTGGTCGTCGGAGTCGTGGGAATATGAAATGAACACAACCGGAGCACTCACTTACGACCTGCTCTTTGACATGTGTTTATCCACGAGTGGATGCCGCAAACCGGACGGGCGCTTCCGACCCAGTCCCGAAGGGCCTGTCCCGTGGCTATTCACGCTAGTGCCTTCGCGCCTATTTAGCGAAGCGTATCTGAGGGCCGGAGCCGGTAGGCGGCGGTAGGCGCCGCTACATGCCGCCCTCACCGAGTTCGGACTCGATGCGGTAGCGGCCTTCTAGGGCTGCGTTCAGGCGGGTGACGGGGTCGGACGGCTGTTCGTTCATGCGCTCAAGATGCGGCGCAGGTCAGCAGAGCGCGAGCAGATCGGTCTATAGCAGCCTCCCACCCACTAAATCGGCCCTGTAGGCACGAGGATCGCCGCAGAGCATCTTCGGGCTCTCTTCGGGTATATGGCCAAGAGATCGTCGTGGCTTAGAACGCCGTCACGAGTTTCGGCGAGATCGACGAAGGGCTGTACCGCAAAGTGCTGCTGGGTATCTCGTGCCGGGACTACGAGGCTGCCGTCGAGGCCGTGCCGGGGGCGATCGGGCTGTCGAAGTCCACCGTGTCGCGGGAGTTCAAGAAGGCGACGGCACGCCAGCTGAAGGCGTTCCAGGAGCGCGACCTGTCGCAGTACGACGTGGTGGCGGTGTTCCTCGACGGCAAGAGCTTCGCCGAGGACCAGATGGTCCTTGCTTTGGGCACGAAACTCAACGGGGATAAGGTGTTCCTGGGCTTCGTTCAGACGGACACGGAGAACACGCGCGCCATCAGGATCTTCCTGCGAGGGTTGGTAGACCGGGGACTGGATCTGTCGGCCGGGGCTCTTGTGGTGATAGACGGCAGCAAGGGCCTCCAAGCGGGCGCGGAGGCGACGTTCTCGGGCCAGGTGCTGATCCAGCGCTGCCAGTGGCACAAACGAGAGAACGTGGTCTCGTACCTGCCGCGCAAGGAGCAGACGTACTGGCGCGGGCGCCTGCAACGTGCCTATCAACGCCCCACTTACGAGGAAGCCAAGCGGGACCTAAAGGCGATCCGCACGGAGCTCGTGGAGCTCAATCAATCGGCGGTCGCGAGCTTGGACGAGGGCTTCGAGGAAACGCTCACCCTGCACCGGCTCGGGGTGTTCGCCCTAGTGGGCCGATCCCTCAAGACCACCAACGTGCTCGAGTCCGTCAATGCCATGGCCGAGCAACGCTGCGGTCGCGTTGACCACTGGAAGAACTCAAACCAGAAACAGCGATGGCTCGCTGCCGCGCTCCTCGATATCGAGCCCCGGCTCAGGAGGCTCAGCGGCTACCGTCACCTGCCAGCGCTTCGTACCGCCATCCAACGAGAACTCGGAATCCATCGTCCCGATCGCATCATACCCACCGCTGCCTGAGAATCCGGATGGTCACTCAACTTCAACTAGCTTTGGGATTGACTCCGGTCCTCGACAACTTCTTGCTGAGACGAAGGTGCAGAAGCTCGGTAAGCGACAAGGGAGAGAGATCATGGCGAGGGTGATGGTATTCCTAATGACACTGATGTTCGTGTTTCCGCCTGACGGCTCATCGCAAGCTATCGCTGTCGGGAGTCCGGGCGACCGGATACGCATCAAACGTTGGGACGGGACGATTCTCATCGGGACGCTCTCCACAAGGTCAGCGGAGACGATTCAGCTATTCGTTGGTTCGGACGGCCCAATGGTGGAGGTTCCTATATCAACAATCGAGGCCCTGGAGAACAGCCTGGGCAGGCGACGCAGATTCGGCAAATACTTCGGACTGACGGTAGCCTCGACCTCTATTGTGGGAGCAGCGTTCTGAGGCATCACTTGGAATGGGTGCTCCGGCCCTGGGGTTGGGGTTTGTTTGGGCACAACGCGGACCGGACTCACCCTAGCGGGCTTCGTCGCTGGAGCGATCATGGGACTGCCCCTGGCAACGATCATCGGCGCTTCAGTAAGAGAGGAGTGGTGGAGCCCACTTGCACTCCCCGCTCCCGCTGAGTCGGGGTTAACGATCCGTCCCGTGATAGGTAGTGGAGTGGGGTTCGCGGCCTCCATTCGCTTCGGAGGGCTCTGAACGCCGCCCAGAACCAGTTCGATGGTGCCGCATAGCGCAACAACCCCGCAGCCAACACTTCGTGACGGCGGAGTAGAGTCTGCCGGAGGGTTGCACGGTCATGCGGCAGGATGGACGCGGGAGGAGGAGGGGGCAAGCATGTCATGTCCTCACATGTCGGTCACCTCCAGCACCTCGTATCCGTCATCCTCCGGCACAACCGTAAACGCCCGCACACCGGCTTCGCCTTCTAGCACGACAGCATAGACACCGCCGCTGGCCCACACCGCGAGCACGGTCCACTCGTTCGGGTTCTCGCCGTCTTCGATGAGACGATGGACTAGAGCAGACTCAGCGCCGATGCCCGAGAGACGCTTCAGCGCGAGGTGGCGGGGTTACCAAGCGAGATCGAAACGGATGAGATCGAATCTCGTCTGTTCGACTTGAAGGCCCTGCGGATGCAGCTCGCCTTGGCTGAGGACGATCCGGTCGCCTTCGAGAACCACCGGAAGCGCGTAGTGGAGATCGCCATGCTTCTTGAGGAGAAGGCCGCGATCCCTGCCGTGAAGGCGCAACTTGCCTACTTGGCGTCAATGCAGGAGACCGTCTTCTGGGAGGGGATCGATCTAAGCAGCCTGGAGGAGATGCGGCGTCGGCTGCGCGGGCTCACGCCCCTCCTCGACAGGCAACAACGCACGCTCGTCTACACCGATTTCGAGGACGAGATCGTGCGCGTTCGCGAGGCGCAGATCGGCTACATGCCGAAGATGACAGGCGCCCAGTATCAGAAGAAGGTCGAGGCCTACCTGAAGAACCATCTCGACCACCTCGTGATCCACAAATTGCGGACGAACCAGCCTCTCACAGATGCCGACTTGAAGGGACTCGAATCGACCTTGGTGGAGATCGGGGAGGGTGACGGGGAGACCCTTCTATCCAGTCTGCTTGCTCGAAGCGAATCGCCCTCTCTAGCCCACTTCGTTCGCAGGCTCGTGGGTCTGGATCGCGCAGCCGCTCAGGCAGCCTTCTCGGAGTTCCTGAGTGATCGTAGCCTCACGACACCGCAGATCCGCTTCGTCAAGATGGTCATCGAGCAGCTTACGTCTCGCGGAATCATGCAAGCGTCTGACTTATATGAGCCTCCTTTCACGAGCCTCCACGCCGGAGGACCGGATTCGCTGTTTGACGGGAAAGAGAAGGTGATCGAAGGCATCTTCAAGAAGCTCGAAGCCATTCACGTTGGGGAAATCGCGGACGCGGGCTGATCTGCGTCGAAAAAGTGGCTGCGCTCACTAACGAGAGCTTCACCTACGACGCACGTCGCCGATCCTCGGTCGTAACCCCAACGTCCGAGCCGATCGCCGCGCAGGTCATACGCTCGGAGGCTCCCCGCTGGAAGCGGCTTACGGTCGGCTTCGCGACGACTACTGCTCTCCTTGCAGCCCGCCGGGGGGTACACGCGGCAAGCAGTTTCTTAGGATGGTTCTCCGTCAGCGCGTTCGAGGCGGCGTGCGAACTCCATTGCCACGGGATGCCGCTCGTCCTCTAGCCTGCCATCGGCGAACTCGGCCATCTCCCCGCCGAGCTCACGAAGATGACCGATAGATTCGAGGAGCCCGTCCGCATACCCGTCCAAGACCTCGGCGAGCTGAAGGCAGTCGCGAGCACTCGCTTCACGCTTGCGGACCAAGCTGTACGGGCCAAAGACATTGGGAGCCTTGTAGAGAGCCATCGCCCGACGATAGTGGAGCAGGAGCCGACTCTTACGTGGACTCCTGGGCTTTGGGAGGCGCTTGGCAACCGAGCGAAGGCGAGAGGCATAGTGCCCCATGCGATACGCGTGCTGCTCCATGTTGCTTGCGAGTCCCTCTAGATCCGCAGCCGTAGGGCGGTTTCGCAAAGGGAACTTGGGAAGACCCTCAGCGGGTGTCGCCGACGCCTCTTGAATGGCCTGAAGGCAAAGTTCCTTCGGTGTCAGCATCGGCGGTTCCAGTCACGGCAGTCGGCGCATGCCCAGAAAAGGTATAATGAGTGAGCTTTCTATGGAGACACCGCCCGAGTCCAGGCTCGTCAACC
Organism: Gemmatimonadota bacterium; assembly: GCA_022563405.1. Lineage (GTDB taxonomy): Bacteria > Gemmatimonadota > Gemmatimonadetes > Longimicrobiales > Gaopeijiaceae > UBA822. Next base: position 7,100 of record JADFNK010000070.1, read on the forward strand.
AGGTTGTAACGCCCGTCCAAGTCAGGACGCAGGACGGGGTCGCAGGCGCAAAGGGCGAGGACTGAAACGTAGGCGCACACGAGCGGCATCGCGTTGGCGACCAGGTTAGAGCAAAGGCCGGGCACCTCGACCTTTGAGGGCAACGGTTGCCCACCTCCCGCGTCGATAGGCGGTTGGACGGACAAGCGGTCGTGGACGCTAGGCGTCAGCCCTTCCGCTCGATGGGCTTCGTGAGCGTGATCATCGTGAGCGCGCTGTTCGCGCTGGGGCTGCCGTTGGTGTTGCTGATCTGCTCGCGCTCCGCTGACCTGCGCCGCATCTTGAGCGCATGAGCGAAGCCATCACCCGCCTGAACGCAGCCCTCGAAGGCCGCTACCGCATCGAGGCCGAACTCGGTGAGGGCGGTATGGCGACCGTCTACCTGGCGGACGACATCAAGCACGAGCGGAAAGTCGCTCTGAAGGTCTTGAAGCCTGAACTCGCGGCGGTCGTCGGTGCCGAGCGGTTCCTGGCCGAGATCAAGACGACGGCGAACCTGACTCACCCCCATATCCTGCCGCTCTTCGACTCGGGTGAGGCAGACGGGTTCGTGTTCTATGTGATGCCGCATGTGGAGGGCGAGAGCCTACGAGAGAAACTGGATCGCGAACACCAGCTTCCAGTGGATGACGCGGTGCGGATCGCGTCGGATGTTGCCGAGGCGTTGGACTACGCGCACGGGCGTGGCGTGATCCATCGGGACATCAAGCCTGCCAACATCCTCATCCAGGCCGGGCGACCCGTCATTGCGGACTTCGGCATCGCCTTGGCCGTGAGCGCCGGAGGTGCAGACAGGCTGACCGAGACGGGGCTTTCGGTCGGCACACCCCAGTACATGAGCCCCGAGCAGGCCACGGGCGACCAGACGACAGGTCCACCAACAGACACCTACGCACTAGGCTGCGTGCTGTACGAGATGCTCGTAGGCGAGCCACCCTACACCGGCGCAACCGCCCAAGCCATCCTGGGTCGCATTATCACGGGCGGTCCCGCCTCGGCGACCGAGCAGCGGTCGGCGGTCCCCGCTCATGTGGACGGGGCGATCCGGAAGGCGCTGGAGAAATTGCCCGCAGACCGGTTCACGAGTGCACGGGGCTTTGCCGACGCGCTAGCCGATGAGCATTTCAGGCATGGAGAGCTAGCGAAAGTAGCTGCCCCGAGCCGAGTCGGTCCATGGAAGCGCCTCACCATCGGCATGTCCGCAGTAGCCACCGCGTTCGCTCTCGCGTTCGGCTGGTCATTCCTCGGCCCCGAACCGCCCGCGCCGGTCGTCCGTTTCGCTTTCACGTTCGAGGAAGGGCAGGAGTGGACCACTCAGCGTGGGGCGATAGGGCTCCCGGACGGCTCCGGGATCGTCTACGTCGGCCCCGGCGAGACCGGCGCAGGGTCCCGGCAGCTTTGGATCCGCAGGTGGGCGGATTTGGACGCACAACCCATCCGCGGCACAGAGGGTGCCTGGGGGTTCGCATTCTCGCCCGACGGGAGGGAGATCGCCTTTTCTGGAGACCCGTTTGCCTGGGATCCATTGCAGGTGGTGCCCCTCGAGGGTGGCTTGAGCCGGACCCTGGTCGACGCGGTCAACCTCGTGTGGGATTGGACCACTGACGGGGTGTATTTCAGCGGGGTCACCTTTGGGCTCGAACGCGTTCCTGCCACTGGTGGTGGCATCGGGGCGGTCGAGGTCGTCACAGAGCTCCGCCAGGGGGAAATTTGGCACAACTTCTTCAGTGCCCTCCCGGGCGGGACCATGGCCATGTTCGTGTCAGTCGGCGACTTCCAGGGTAAAGACGCTGAGATATGGGCGTTGGACCTCGTGACGGGGGACAGGCGACCTCTCACCTTGGGGTTGACCCCCAGGTATGCCTCGTCGGGGCACTTGCTTTTCAACACGCTCGAGGGATTCCTCATGGCCGCCCCCTTCGACCCTGTCACGGCCGAGCTTTCTGGCCCCCCTGTCCCAGTGGTTGAGGGGCTCACAGTCGATCACTGGGGCTTTACATACTACGCGGTGGACGAGGACGGGACCCTTATCTATCAAGTCGACGTCGAGGCCGCCGACGTCGGAAGTGATAGCGAGATGGTTTGGGTATCGCGCTCGGGTGTAGAGACACCCGTCGATCCTGACTGGCAGTTCCGGAACCCGATCCTCTTCGCGGGATGGAGCCTCTCACCGGACGGATCGCGGGTGGCCTACACGGTTGTACACGAAGAGGGCGTCCAGAGCATTTGGGTCAAGCAGCTCCCCGACGGTCCCGCCGAGCGGCTCACCTTCAGTGAGGGCCGGGAAATGAGCCCCGCGTGGTCCGGAGACGGTGAGTTTCTGGCCTATATCAGAGCAGAAGCGAACGTCGACTACAACGTCTGGCAGACGCGGGCTGACGGTACCGGCGTGCCGCGGCTCTTGCTTGATCCCGACGTCAATGTCCTCCAGCTTCGGCGAAGCCCCGACGGTGAGTGGCTGCTGCTTCGCACGGGAGTGACAGGTGGGACACAGGGACGGCGGGATGTCATGGGCTTCCGTCCGGGAACCGATGAAGCCCTCATTCCGCTGGTTGTGTCCGAGGATTCTGACCAGATGGCCCCAGCTCTCTCTCCCGGTGGTCGATGGCTCACGTATTCGTCCGACGAAACCGGGCGGAGGGAAATCTACGTCCGGCCATTCCCGATCGACGATTCGCCCCCGATCCTGGTCTCGAGAGTAGGTGGATCGAATCCAGTGTGGGCCCATAGCAGTGAGGAGTTGTTCTACATCGACGCCGATTTCGGCATGGTCGCCGTGCAGGTGGAGACCGGTGCTGATTTCCGGGTGCTTCAGAGGGAGACGCTCTTTAGGATACCAACGGGATCTCGCGGGCTGCCACGTCGCACCGCGTACGACCTCTCGCCCGACGATCAGCGGTTTCTGATGGTGCGTGCGCTGCCCTCGACTGGCGGCGCAACCCGCACGATCGTGGTCCAGAACTTCTTCGAGGTGCTGAAGGCGCGGGTGGGTAACTGAAGGCTCAGATCCCCTGGCTTCGCGTCTTCGTGGAAGGCCCGGTGATCGTCGGCTCGATCCGGTAACGGGAAATCTGCTCGCGCTCTGCTGACCGGCGCCGCATCTTGAGCGCATGAGTGAAGCCGTCACCCGCCTGAACGCTGCCCTAGAAGGCCGCTACCGCATCGAGTCCGAACTCGGTGAGGGTGGGATGGCGACCGTCCACCTGGCCGAGTGACCACCGAGACGGCCCTTCGCGAGCACCTGGTGAAGCTCCTCACGAGCGCATGGGCGCACGTCACGGCGGAAGACGGCATCGCCGGTGTGCCCCCCGACCAGCGTGGCGCCCGCCCACCAGACCACCCGCACACCATCTGGCAGCTTCTGGAGCACCTTCGGATCTGTCAGGACGACCTGGTGGGGTACAGCCGAGATCCGAACCATGTCTCGCGGGACTTCCCGGAGGGATACTGGCCCGAGTCGGACGTGCCGGAGGATGAGGAAGCGTGGGAGGCGAGTGTAGTGGCGTTCATGACTGGCCTCCAGGAGATGGTGGCCCTCGTGAGCGATCCCTTGCGCGACCTCTTCGAGCCCCTTGCATGGAGCGACGAGGGCCACACGTTGCTCCGCGAGGCGTTGATCCTGGCGGACCACAACGCATACCACCTTGGACAGATCGTGCAGTTGAAGAAGGCGCTAGGGGTCGGTCAGAGTAATCCCTGGGAGATGCCCTGAGGCGTTCTCCGAGCCACGGCCCTAAAGAAGCAACCCTTCCGCTCCATGGGCTTCGTGAGCGTGATGATCGTGAGCGCGCCCTTCGCGCTGGGGCTGCCATGGGTGTTGCTCTAGGCGGGCAGAGGGACGCAAGGCCCTCGGACGCACCGAGCCAGCCTGAGCGCTTCCTCACGCCCTGGCGCGGCTGTGCCAGCGTCAGAGAGTCAGTTCGAGGTTACATCCGCTTGCCCACCCACTCAGCGCATCAGATGTTGACCACCGTCTAGTCCTCCCGTGCCGAGCGTATCCCGATGTCCGACCCCATCACCCGCCTGAACGCAGCCCTAGAGGGCCGCTACGCGATCGAGCGCGAGCTAGGCGAAGGCGGTATGGCGATGTGAGTAGCTCAACGGACATGAGGCTCTACCTGATGCAGCACGGCAAGTCCAAGTCCAAGGAAGAGGACCCGGACCGGTCGCTGACGGACAAAGGCCGGTCCGAAGTCGAGCGCGTCGCGGCCTTTCTCGCCCGCACCGCCCCGTCCGAGGGCATCCTGATCCATCACAGCGGGAAGACCCGTGCGCGTGAGACCGCCGAGGCTCTGGCCGATAAGTTGGAGGCCGCCACCGTCGAGGCAACGGACGGGCTGGCGCCCTTGGACGATCCAGCCATATGGGCCGAGCGCATCGGTGAGACCGATAAGGGGGTGGTCCTCGTGGGCCATCTGCCCCAACTGGCGCGTCTTACCTCACTTCTCCTTGTGGGCGATCCAGAACGAGCGATCGTGGAGTTCTCGAACGCCGGGATGGTCTGTCTTCAGCGTAGCGAGGACGGGCGCTGGGCGCTGCTCTGGAGCGTGGTTCCGGCGCTGCTGGGTTGACGTGCCCTCTTCGTGCATTAGGTGCGACCATCTGCTTCGAGACTCGACGCGCAGGATAGGGCAGCCCTTCCGCTCGATGGGCTTCGTGAGCGTGATCATCGTGAGCACGCTGTTCGCGCTGGGGCTGCCGTTGGTGTTGCTGTAACCCGCTGAGTCCCGTGTCGCGTTCTGGAGGGTGTTAGCTAGCTAGTCGCGCTGAAAGTGCGTGCGCGCAACACGCCGCCGCCGTATCATCCAGCAAGCACAACGGGGGACTTGATGGAGCGCCTGAGACAACTGATCCACGAGATACACCGCCGCAGTCTGTGGCAGGTGCTGGTGCATGTCGACCTCGTGACCTCCTATGGAGTCGCCAGGCGGGCGAGGATGTTCCTGCGCCTCTGTGCCCTCTCGGTGCTGACCCTGCTCGCAGTCTCTTGCGGGGGGGGTGACTCACCGACCGAGCCAGAGACTCCCGTCGCTACCACGGTGGATCTCTCGTCCTCCTCGTTGAGCTTCACCTCCCTCGGTGCCAGCGAGCAAGTGACGGCCACCGTGAAGGATCAGAACGCGGTCCTCATGTCTGGCGCTACCGTAACGTGGGCGTCGTCGGACGAAGCGATCGCCACGGTCTCGTCCACGGGACTGGTCACGTCGGTCGGCAATGGTACCGCGACGATCACCGCCACCTCGGGCTCGGCCTCCGGGAGCGTCTCGGTCACGGTGGAGCAGGTGGCGACGTCGATAGCGCTGTCGACTTCGGCGGTCGTGTTAGCCGGCCCTGGTGATACGGCGATGGTTACCGCCACCGTCATGGACGCGGGGGGCTCCGAGATCACGAGCCCCAGCTTGAAGTGGTCGTCGGACGACGAGGGCATTGCGACGGTCAGTAGTTCGGGCGTGGTCACGGCTGTTGCGCCCGGATCGGTGACCGTTTCGGTGGCCGTGGACGACGCAATGAGCAACGTGCCGGAGGCCACAGCGTTGGTGACTGTTCAAGGTCGGTCACTGGAAGACCTTGTGATGGGCTTTCCAGAGGAAGGAGTGCCTATCGATGACGAAATGCTGGCACTAATCGAAGATGAGCACCTCGTTGGAGCCTCGATCGCAGTGATGCGTGAGGGGCGGCTGGTCATGGCGCAGGGCTATGGGTGGGCTGACCTGGCTGCTGGGGCAGCGGCGGGCCCGCAAACTCGCTTCCGCCTTCATAGCGTCTCGAAAATGATCACCGGGGTAGCGATGCTCCGAGCGATCGACCTTGGTCTAGTATCCCTCGACGACCGCCCATTCGACATTTTCTCCGACCTGTCTCCACTCCCTGGAATCACTGAAGATCCCCGGATTATCAGCGTCACGATTGAACAACTCCTCTGGTTCTCCTCCGGCCTTCTGTACAGCTACGAATCGCCCGATCATGACTGCTGGCGCGGCGGCACCTTGGACAAGACTCAGTCGATCCGATGCATCCGAGGCCTTCCCCTAGCTGCCGATCCTGGCACCGAGTTCCACTATACCAATGACGGACATCGACTTCTTGCTCGTGTGATTGAAAGAGCGTCCGGCCTTACCTATGACGAGTTCGTTTCGGAGGAGGTAATGGGCCCTGGGAACGCGGCGGGCTTGTCGCTCATCCGAGCCCGAAAGGATGATAGGCCTGTCGAGGAGGCGGCCGCGTATCCGTTTGACTGGGAAGATCAGTGGGGTGTTCAGAGCGCTCTAGATGCTTGGGACGGAACTGGGGGATGGACCGGCACACCGGCGAACGTCCTTCGTTACCTCAGGGCCGCGACGGGCGGAGGTGCCCAACCCAGCGTTCTCTCGGACATCTCTGCCCGGCGACTCTACGAACGCCCAGCCATTCCCGCGTGGCAACCACCTGCTTGGACTTGGCTAGGTCCCATGCATTGGTCCACGGCCGGGGAGGGTGCGGGGCAGTATGAGGGAATCGGAGAGAATAGTTACGGCGGGTGCATGTATTATTTCCATTCCCCGGAGGGCACATCTTTCGTGTTCGCCACGAACACAAGCCCTTCCGATTGCTGGCAGATCGGTGGACGGCTTAAGCCCGTGGTGTTAGCGATTCTAGCGTGGCCCAAGCACGACCTTTTTTCGATCGTCCCATAGTACTGCCCTGACCTCACGCCATGACCGTCTGGACCGTCCAATTCCACTGGAGATCAATCAGCCTACCCGACCGGGTATGGACAGTGCTGCGACGCCGCTGATCGCGACCGTTGAGTTTACGGAAACAGATCCTGCGCTATCTCCGAATACTGAAGGAGCGGATGGGGAATTGAAGGCCCAGATCCCCTGGCTTCGCGTCTTCGTGGAAGGCGTGGGGGTCGTGGGGTCGATCCTGTAGTTCGATCTGCTCGCGCTCTGCTGACCTGCGCCGCATCTTGAGCGCATGACTGAAGCCATCACCCGCCTGAACACAGCCCTAGAAGGCCGCTACTCGATCGAGCGTGAACTCGGCGAGGGCGGGATGGCAACGGTGTATCTGGTCGTCTCACCCAGTTGCCCACCAGAACGGACGGCGGCGTTTCTTAGAGAGAGTTGGACCACGATGTTCAGGATACTCACGGACAGACTCGACAGCCAAGCGACATCGTTTCGAGGGGGAGGCATGTGATGGACAGAATACGTCACTTGAGTTATTCGCTCATTACTGCCGTCGCACTGAGCGTGCTCCTGGGTTGTCAGTCAGGGCCGCGCGGCCAGGCCGATGCGGAGCCAGTAGCCGCTTCGGCGCTGGTGGGCCTCTGGCAGGGCTTCACGTATCTGGCAGGGCGGGAGATCCGTGTCGAAGTCGAGATAAGCCAGAACTCCGAGGGGGAACTGGCCGGCGTCGCGGACTTTCGCGATACGAGCACCCTAGGCGTCCCGCTTGAAGTGGAACTCGCTGGTGACACCGTCAACCTCATCACTGGTTCCGCCTCTCTTTTTAAGGGCCGGCTGATAGACGATCTCCAGGCCATCCAGGGAGAGCTCTTTGTGGCTACCGAGGACAGTTGGTACAGCCTCGTTCTGGAGAAGGACAACGACGCGTTTCGCCGGTTCGAGGTGCCCCGTCTCACCGACGCCGGAACGGTCCAGCGCAACTATTCGTATCGACCTCCACGGGCAGCAGAAGATGGCTGGCCTGTGTCCACCTTAGATACCGAAGCTATTGACGAACGGTTGATTACCAACTTGGTCGAAAGTGTGCTCCGGGAGGAGCAGGGACTCCCTGAGGCGATCCTGATCACGAGGAACGGAAAGCTCGTTCTGGAGGAGTATTTCTACGGCTATTCTAGGGACCGCATACACCCGATCCAGTCTGTCACAAAAAGCGTGACGTCACTGCTGATTGGTATCGCTCAGGATGGCGGTTTCCTGGGCGGTGTGGATGAACCGGTTTACACGTTCTTCCCGGAGCACGCGGGCAAGAAGTGGATTGATCGGAAGTATCCGATCACGTTGGCCCATCTCCTAACCATGTCTCCGGCGATCGAATCGGGCGATGCCGTTGAATCAGCCGAAGCCATGCACCGATCGGGTGACTGGATCGGCTACTGGTTGGACCTGGATCAGGCCGGTGTACCGGGAGAGGTCGCGGAGTACAGCAGTGGGCCTTCGATCTTGTTGGGGGGCGTCATCCGTAGTGCCACGGGGAAGTACGCCGATGAGTTCGCGGAGGAAACGCTGTTTGCTGACCTGCATGTGTCCAGCTACCGGTGGCAAAAAGCTGGCGACGGAACTCGTGAGACCGGTGGGGGCTTGACTTTGACAGCCTACGATCTCGCCAAAATGGGACAACTCGTGCTTGATAAGGGCATGTGGAACGGCAAACGGGTCGTCTCCGACACGTGGATCGCAGAGTCGGTCAGGCGCCATCTGCCGCTGGCCGAAGGTGCTCTGGGTGGCTCGCCCTACACGACAGGCTTTGCCTACCACTGGTGGAATCAGAACTACCAAGTGGATGAGGTGACCATCCAAGCGATCGTGGCAAGGGGCTACGGGGGCCAATACCTGGGGATCTTCCCGACCCTGAACACCGTGGTTGTCCTGTATAACGGAGAATGGGGGCAGCCATCGGAGCGGGTTTTCGACTATGACGTCATCGTCGAGAAGCGGATCCTCCCCGCACTCAGGTGACGGCGGAAGTGGGACAGTAGATCTTGTCAGATCATCCTCGGCGCGCCGGAAGCGACAAGCGAATGGGAGGACCAAGGCTGAGCGGTTCCTTGTCGTCGTGAACTGGTTCGAGGAGCTTCGCGAGCGGATGGGTAATTGACCCGCCAGATCCCCTGGCTTCCAGTCTTCGTGGAAGGCGGGGTGATCGTGCACGCTCATACGGGAGTGAACCGAAGACCATGACAATCTCAGGTCAGGACGCACGAGACTCGAAGGCGAAACTAGGAGATCGGATCGGCGCCCGGTGGCGGTGGTTGATCGTCGCGG
>JADFNK010000071.1 GCA_022563405.1 Gemmatimonadota bacterium
TCAAGCTTTCGCGCGATCCCCACCTGGTCGAGAAGCTCCACGACGTGGTGGGCGTCTACATGAACCCTCCTGACAACGCCGTGGTCTTCTCCTTCGACGAGAAGAGCCAGATCCAGGCTCTGGACCGCACCCAGCCCGGCCTCCCGCTGAAGAAGGGCCGAGCCGGCACCATGACGCACGACTACAAGAGGCACGGCACCACCACCCTCTTCGCGGCCCTGAACGTCGCCACAGGCCATGTCATCCATGAATGCATGCCCCGGCACCGGCATCAGGAGTTCTTGAAGTTCATCAAGAGGGTCGAACGTAGCGTCGATCCCGATCTCGAGATCCACGTCATCCTCGACAACTACGCCACGCACAAGCACGAAAAAGTCCGGAACTGGTTGGCCAGAAATCCCAGGGTCCACTTCCACTTCGTCCCCACCGGGGCCTCTTGGGCCAATATCGTGGAACGCCTCTTCGGTGAACTCGACGAACGGCAGCTCAAACGGCTGGCCGTCAACAGCGTCTCCCAACTCATTGAAGCCATCAACGCCTATCTGGATCATCGGAATCAGGATCCCACTCCGTTTGTCTGGACTAAGTCGGCCCAGGAGATCCTCACAAAGATCGACCGTGGGCTAAAGACTTTGGAAGCACTACACTAGAGCAGTCAAACAAAGTAGCCTCGCCTTCATCCCGAGCGGTCGATAACATGAGGATGGCCCGGCCGCTTCGCGGACACTGCGCGCTGCGTACGTACGATTTGATTTCGATCATACGTATGGACCGCAGCGCTACGCGTCGGGAGTCGTTTGGACCGTTGAACGTCATTCCTGATGGCGTTCATGATGTGGCGTGTGGAACTGCTATACCGCTTAAGGCAGAAGACGCAGTGGACACAAAAAGCGCGATCCTACAGGTCACTACTCGTAGCTATTTGGCAGGTTTGATCCCCCTACCCGTATGGATCGGTGTGTTCCTCGCTTCAATACTCTTGCCCCTTCCCTTCGGGGCCTCGGCTCAGTCATGGGAAGTCGACGCCGCCTGGTTCTTCCTCGACTACGGAGACTCCTCTGGCCCTCATTCCGGGGTCGACCAGCTTCCACGGGGCGGAGCCCTCAGAGGCCGCCGTGTTCTCGGGCGAACAATTTATCCAGCTGGACATCGGCTACGGCCGGAGTAAGGGGCTCGGAAGCGTCTGCGCCGGTGGCCTGATCTTACCAGGCCAATCCGGCTGTCGCTCGGAGCAGGTTCAGTATTCGAGTGGGTTGTTTACGTTCTCGCTCGGCGCCCCATTGGCGGTCGATCTCGGTTCCGTATGGTCTTTGCGCCTCCGGCCTCGGGTAGGCCTCGGCTTCGTCCTGTCGGAGGAGGTTGGCCTCGAGACTGGGAATCAACACGCCGAGTTCCCGTTCGCCGGCATCGCTGGGTTAGCCACCGACGTCACGCACCGAATTGGCCGAGATCACACGACGGCGATCGGCCTCTTCGCGGGCATCGATGTTGTGAAGCCTCTTGGGCTGGGACGCTGTGACGACTGCCGCATCGTTCTCCGCGATGCGATGCCAAAGTACTCCCTCGGCCTGACCGTGGCTTGGTTCCCATGAATGCGTGGTCGAGGTAGCGGTAGAACCGGTGTTTGAGAGTGGTCTGACCTATGACTGAGTGGCAGCGGGCGGGAAGGAACTTGGGGCGTGTTCCTGGGACACGCACGTGCGACGATGATGCCGCTACGTGCTCCGGAACGGGAATGTACGGACGTCGTGGGATTCGTTTTGAGCTTGAAGGACGACATCGTCGAGGGGTAAACCGCCAGTCGGAGCCAGTACAGCCTGAGGACGTCTCGCGATTTCTGCGCTCAAGCTGGTGGCAGTAGGCAAACCGTGTTATGTATCGTGAGTGAAGCGCTCACAACGTTGGATCTGCGGCTGCATCACTAGTGCGGCTATTGGGTGTTCAGGTGGCGACGCGGTCGTTCAGGAGGACGCCGTAGTAGTTCTCGACAGCATGGGCGTCGAGATCGTCCTGAACCCCGAACGCGCCCCGGACAGCACGAGTTGGTCGATCGACACCGTGCCGAGTCTCGTGATCGGGCACAATGAGTCGAAGGGGGAGCGCTACCTCTTCGGGTTTATTGCCGGCGCGGCGAGCCTGAGCGACGGGCGCATCGTCGTCGCGGATCGGCAGCTCCCTGGAGTCAGGATGTACGACCCGGCGGGTGCGTTCGTGCGGCAGATCGGCCGAGTGGGGGAGGGGCCTGGCGAGTACACCGGCGTGGGCGGGGTCTTCGTGTTAGCCGGAGACACGATCGCCGTGCCGCATCTTTCCACCGGGCGCGCGATACAGGTCTTCGGTCCGGGTGGTGACTTCGTCCGTGCGCTGTCTCCGCCCCCGCAGTGGCCGGAGCTTTGGGAGGGACGATACGGGCGACCGTCGATCGTCAGTTTGTTCACGGACGGTACGGTTCTCGCGAGCGGATCGTCTAGGGACACTCCGTTTGGTCGGGGCTCAGGGCAAGGAACCGCCATGGTAAGTGAGTTCTCTCACCGTCTGGTGCGCATCGGGCCCGGAGGGGAGGTTCTCGCCGACTTCGGCGAGCATCCGTCAAGCCGTTGGATCCACTACAACAACGGCCCGCAGCCCGGCTTCTCGTATCAGGCGGAGGGTTACCTGCCGCAGCCGCTCATGGCAACACACGAGACTCACCTCTTTCTGTCTGATGGCGACCGGTTTGAGGTAAGCGTCTACGATACCGAGGCCCGGCTGAGCCGGATCATCCGAAAGGCCCACACGCCTGCGGTGATCCCGCGAACCTGGACCGACACCCGGTGGAGTGAGTTGATGGAAGGCATTGAGCCGTCATCAAGCGTGGCTTGGCTTCGGCGGCTTTCGCCGCCCGACATCCCCGAACACGCACCAGCGATCGATCGCATGTTGTTCGACGTACTCGGCAACCTGTGGGTGCGTAGCAACCCGCCCGCGCAGGTGCTGCCACCGATCTGGTTCGTCTTCGACAGTGCTGGTGTGCTCCAGCATTCCCTTCGCACCGATATCGATCCGCTGCACATCGGGGCGGACCACTTTGTGAGCGTGCTGCAGAACCAATACGGTGTGCATGCGGTAGCCGTGCACTCGTTGAGCAAGCCGTGAGGATTCCGAGGTTCACCGCCCGTCACGGGGTTGCTGCCTGAGGTCCCCGCGAAGGCTCGCTACTACGGGGCTCGGCGGCATTGTGCGGATCCCAAAGGCGTACTCTCTTGAGTCCATTCCTGGCCGGCGCAGCCCAGCGGGCTGCCGGCGCAGTCCACACGTTAGCGGAGATCAACAAGATGCCGACCGGACCCGCCGCACTCTCCTCCGGATCCTTCACACGGATGTTCTTCTTGCGCAGCGGGAGGGGGTTCGGCTTCAGACAAGGTGGCTTACGGTTGGCCGTCTTCGCGATCGCCGTCGCCCTCATTTGGCCGGCGCTCATCGTGGGCCAGGACGGTTCGCAGGGCCCAGCCTGGGTGGCGACCTGGGGCACGAGCCCGAGCACTCCTGGAAGCTTCGGGCAGGCCGGGACGGCCGGTAGCGCCTTCGAGAATCGTACTCTGCGCCAAATCGTGCATACCTCGGTGGGCGGTGACAGCGTCCGTATAAGGCTCTCCAACCGGCATGGAAGTGTCCCCCTGGAAATCGGAGCCGTACACATCGCATCGAGGGGAGAGGGAGCGCGGATCGAGGCGGCGTCTGATCGGGCGTTGACCTTTGGCACCGAGACCTCCATCACGATTCCCGTGGGCGCCTTCGTGCTCAGTGATCCGGTGGGTCTGGAGGTGCTGCCGCTGGCTGATCTGGCGATCAGCATCTACTTCCCGTCCGACACCGGGACGCCCACTTCGCACAGTACGGGGCTCCAGACGAACTACATCTCGCCTCCTGGAAACTTCGTTGCGACGGAGCTGATATCTGACGCGGAGACCTCGCAGTCCTGGTTCTTCCTCACCGCTGTGGAAGTGAAGCCGTCCGAAAGAACCGGTGTCATCGTGACGCTCGGCAACTCCATCACCGACGGCACTCAGTCGACAGCCGACACCAACGGCCGTTGGCCCGATCATCTTGCGAGGCGACTCGCGGCTCGTGACGCGGGCACCCTCGGCGTCGTGAACGCCGGTATCGCCGGCAACCGAGTTCTGCACGACCTCGGCGGCTTCGGTATCAGCGCCCTGGCACGACTGGAGCTGGACGTTCTGAGCCTGCCGGGTGTCACGCACGTCGTGGTTATGGAGGGGATCAACGACATCGGGATGGGCGGGGGGTTGGCGCCGGAGATTGCGAGCGCCGACGAGATCATCGCCGGTCACCTTCAGCTCATCGCTCGTGTCCATGCCCGGGGCCTGAAGATCTACGGGGCCACGTTGACGCCCTTCGAAGGTGCTTTCTATTACAGTCCGGAAGCCGAAGTGAAACGCCAAGCGGTCAACGAGTGGATCCGAACGAGCGGAGCTTACGACGCGGTCATCGACTTCGACGCCGCCACGCGCGACCCGAACCAGCCGAGTCGCTTCAAGCCGGGCTTTTCGCAGGACAACCTGCACCCGAACGATATGGGCTACGAGGCGATGGCGGACGCTATCGATCTGAGCCTCTTCGATCTTTAGACACGGAGGTGGGGTTGCCGTCGTGGCGGCGGAACTTCCTCTTACCCCTCCTCGATCTTGAGCTCATCCCAGATGGCGTTGAGAACGTCGAGTGTGGCGCCGGGGATCGAGATGTCGCGTTCGGCCGCCAGCGTTTCGAGGCGTTCGAATCGGCGCGTGAACTTGCGATTGGCGTGCTCCAGTGAAGTCGCGGGGTGGCCTCCTGCCAGTCTCACAAGGTTCACGACTGCGAACAGCAGGTCCCCGAGCTCTTCCTCCAGATGGGGCAAGTCGTCGTGAGTGAGGGCCTCGCGAACTTCCCCGATTTCTTCCTGGACCTTTTCCAGCGCTCCGGTCGCGTCGGCCCAGTCGAACCCCACTCCGCTCGCTCTGTCCTGGATGCGGTGGGCTTTGTGTAACGGATCCAGGCCGGTGGGTATGCCGGCGAGGACGGAGGCACCTTCCTCTCCAGATTTTTTCTGCCTTTCTCTCGCCTTTAGGACCTCCCAGTCCTCTTTCTCTCCGAGGCCGAAGAGATGGGGGTGCCGGTCCCGCATCTTATTCTCCAGCCGTTCCATGACCGAGGCAGCGGTAAACGCCTCTCGCTCCTCGCCGAGCACGATCTGGAACGAGAGATTGAGCAGCAAATCGCCCAGTTCACCCTCGAGGTCGTCGTCGTGGCCCTCCCGAATGGCGTCCACGACCTCGTGGGCCTCCTCGAGAAGATGTGGGACCAAGGTTTCGGGGGTCTGCTTGCGGTCCCAAGGGCACTCGGCTCTGAGGAAACGTACGAGTTCGACGGAGCGGTCCATATGACCCGCGCCCAGGTCTAGCCCGCCGGGGTTGTCCGGCCCGCCGGGTTTGCCCGGCCCGTCGGGCTTGTCGGGCCCGTCGGGTTTGCCGGGACCATCAGGTTTGTTGTCATCGGAGCCCATTCGGGTTTTCCTCGATCGTTTGACGTGAAAGGATCGGAACCTTGATCAAGGCATATCTTTTCGCTTTTTTCAACGGATATGTCAACGGACCCTCAAGCGCGGGCCTGGGTGGAGGTGCGGCCCGGAGCACTTCGACGGAATCTCCGTCGAATCCGTGAATCCGTCGGAGATGCGGCCGCGGTCATCCCAATGGTCAAAGCGGATGGGTACGGGTTGGGGATGGAAGACGTGGTACGCACGTTGGAGTCCGAGGACCCGTGGGGATTCGGAGTCGCCACGGTGGAAGAAGGCCTGAGGTTGCGCGGCGCAGGCGTCACGATTCCCGTGATCATTTTCAACCCCGTGCCGCCCGGCTCATACGACTCGGCGGTGGCGCACGACCTCACGCTCACGGTGTCGGATCTGGACTCCGTCGAGCGGGTGGCGGCGGCGGCCACTCGGACGGGGCAGGTGGGTCGTTTTCAAGTGGAGATCGATACCGGAATGGGCCGGTCGGGTTTCGACTGGCGGCGGGTCGCGGAGTGGGGACCCGGCTTGGTTGATCGGACCTCCTCCACGTCGATCTGGGAGGGATGTTATACGCACTTCCACTCGGCGGATCTGGTGGACGATGCGCCGACTCGGACCCAGTGGGAAAACTTCAATGCCGCACTCGAGCGGCTGGAGCCCGAAAAGGGAAGTTTGATTCACGCTTGCAACGCTGCCGCCGCGATGCGATACCCGACGTTTGCCGCGGACGCGGTCCGGCCCGGGATCTTTCTATACGGGGGCAGCATAGGCGAGGGTGTGGCGCCACCCGAGGAGGTCGTCCGGGTTCGAGCCCGTGTCACGCTCATCCGCGATGTGCCCCAGTCGACCACACTTGGATACGGAGCCACGTATCGCTCCTCGGGGAACGAACGCTGGGCCACATTAGGCATCGGTTATGGAGATGGATTTCCAAGGGTCCTGGGGAATCGGGGAAGTGCGCTGCTGGCCGGGCAGAGGCTTCCGATAATCGGACGGATCTCGATGGACATGACGGTGGTAGACATTACCGGCGCTGGCGGGGTGCAGGTTGGGGACGTTGCGACGTTGATCGGCAGGGACGGGGACGGCGTCATCCCATTGGACGAAATTGCAGACTTGGCTGGAACGATCAGCTACGAGATCCTTACGGGTTTCACGGCACGCATGCCGAGGATCTGGATGACTGAATAATCTGAGGAAGTTGATTTGAAGCGATATATTTTTCTGACGTTGATGGCTTGTGCGGCGGCGGGTTGTACGGAGAAGATCTCGACGGCTCCTGATCTCGGTTTCCTGCGGGTCAATCCGCGTACCGCGGAGGTCGTCATACCTTTTGACGACTTCGTAGACGAAGTGCTGGTGTTCGGTGGCTACGGATCCACTGCGGAAATCGATCATGCATTGGTTGCGGTCGACTATGGCGGGCTGAACGCGCGGACCCTCGTACTACTCGACTTCTATCCCACTCGTTCGGATCAGGTACCGGGACTGCTCACCTTTTCCGATGGACGCATCGTGATTTTTTTCGACACGTTGCGCGGCATCGTTGATTCTCCGGTGGACATCGAAGTGTTCCAAGTGGTGGAGGAATGGCACCCGGCCTCGATGACCTGGGACTTCGCGGTTGACACTGCTGGAGAGCAGAGGGCGTGGAGCCAACCGGGGGGTGGTCTTACCACCCTGCTTGGAGGGGCGACCTTCAGACCCGCTCAGGGCGATTCGGTTAGTATTCCGATCGACTCGGCGACCGTGGTCGCCTTGGGAGAGCTGATAGACGGAAGAACGTCCGGGCTTCTCGTGACTGGGGCGGAGCCGGGGGTGTTCCTCCAAGTGGTGGACGTGGTGCTCATGCTCACCTCGAGCACCGTTCAGGACCCTGATACGGTCTTCGAGGAACCGATCTCCGTATTCAATTTGGGCTTCATGTTCGACCCGGCCCCCGCGGCGCCGCTGGGGTGGCTCCGCGTGGGGGGCACACCGTCGTGGCGTACCGTATTCACGATGTCGATACCGCGACTAGTGACCGGTACGCCCGAGATCTGTGGTTCCGTGGGTTGCCAGGTCGATCTTACGGAGGTCGAGGTGAACCTCGCCGAGTTGGTGCTGACGGCTCGCCAAACCCAGTTGGCGTGGCAGCCCCAGGATACGACGAGGGTGGACATCCGCCCCGTGCTCAACCCGGAGTTGCTGCCCAAATCCCCTCTCGGAGAGCGGGTGGCGGCGGTACCCAAAGGTGTCCCGCCGGAGCTCTTTTCCGTACAGGCCGGGACGGAGGTGCTTCTCTCGTTGACCTCTTTGGTGGCGCAGATTTTTGACACTGCCGCCGAGACGGGTACGGTGCCTGTGACGTCGATCGCTCTGTTCACCGAGCCCGAACCGGGTCTGATCGGATTCGCGTCCTTCGAGGGTCCCGGGGGTCCCGGGGCTCCCGTGTTACGGTTGTTGTACACCGTCGCCAATCCCGTGGGTTTGCCGTGAGATATTTCAGATTATTCTTGGCGCTCCCGCTGATTTTGCCGAGCGTACTGGCCGGCCAATCCGTGCTTGGGGCGAGTGGGTTGGGGATGAGGGCGGAACCTCTCGATGCCATACAGCGGGCACTCGGTGGGGTGGGAGTCACGACGCGTATGCCTACGGTGCTTCCTGGAAATCCGGCGGCGTCCTTAGACCTTCTGGCACCTACGATAACTTTCACCGGCCAGCCGCAGTGGGGTACGTTCGAAGTCGAGTCGGAGGAGGGCGACTTCTTCGCGACCCGGTTTCCGGTCCTCGGGTTCGCTTATCCGTTGGGCGTCGATGGCGTGATCACGTTTACGGCGGGGAGCCAATTCGACCAGAACTGGTCGGTCGTGGAGAGGGGTACCGTCGAGGTCAAAGGAGACAGCGTAGGACACACCGACACGTTTCTTTCGGATGGGGCCGTCACGGCGCTCCAGTTGGGCTGGGCCCGCCGTTGGTCTACGAGCTTTGCGGTCGGAGTGAGCGTCGGTGTGTATAGGGGAGGGCTCGAGCGGACCTTCTTCCGCCGATTCGACGGAGAGACGACTGACTCCGTTGCGCTGGAGAACCCGATCAATGCCTTCGGAATTCTTGGGCGATGGAACCATGCTGGTCCCCTGGCCTCGTTGAGCTTGTTCTGGGATCCGAGTCCCTTTTTACAGGTGGGTGCGACCGTGGCGTGGGGGGGGACGCTCAAGGTCAATCCAGCAAGGGGCGTCGATAGCGACGGACGGGAGGTTTCGATACCGTTGGAGTTCAAGGTATCCACAACCGCGGCGCTCAACTCGACGTTGGCTCTGAACGCGGGAGCTACCTATTCGAACTGGAGCGATTTGGGCAATCCGAGCGTCGACGCCGTGGGTGCCGGCAGAGTCACGTCGTATGGTGTGGGGTTGGAGTGGGAGGTTATGAACTTTTGGGCGGGCGGCCTCCCTCTTCGTTTTGGCTTCCGTCGGTCGGAACTGCCCTTCCGCTTCTTGGAGAAAAAGGTGAAGGAGAATACGGTCTCCTTTGGATTTACCATCGTTATGGCACAGGCCTTGGGTCTTCCCTTGGCGGCCATGGATGTGGCGTTCGAGGCGGGGAGCCGGAAGTCGGGGGGCTATGAGGAGAGCCTTCGGCGGCTGACCATGACCATGCGGGTGGGAGGTCGCTGACGCGGCCGCATCGCGTGCGGGTTTTCTTCCGTACCTTCGGGTGTAAGGCCAACCAGTACGATACCGAGCGCATGCGCCAGGAGTCGGAGGCTCGAGGTGTCGTCACCACGAATGATTTGGGCTCGGCCGACGTATGTGTGGTGAATACCTGTACGGTGACGAATGCGGCCGACGCCGAGGCGAAACGTTTCGTTCGGCGCGTCAAGAGACAAAACCCCCAGGCCCGAATCGTCGTCGCCGGGTGTTCCGCTGTGCTTCGGGAACGGGAGTACGCCGAGATGGAAGGCGTGGCCTGCGTCGTACCGGGACACGACCCTCTTCAAGTCGCCACTGCCGTGGCCGGCGCGCCCCGTGGAGCCCTCGTTCAGCTCGGCATGAATCGAGGGCTGGACGGATCACACTTGGAGCCGATCGCCGCGGGGATCCTGGACAGGCGGGAGGGAGCCACCAGGGGTTGGCTCAAGGTGCAAGATGGTTGCGACAGGAAGTGCTCGTTCTGCGCCACGCGGCTTGCGCGAGGTGCGAGCCGCTCCCGCCCCCCCGGGGACATCATCGCCGAAGCCCGCGCGTTGTCTCGCCACCATCCCGAACTCGTGTTGACGGGGATCCACATTGGCCATTACGGCCGGGATTTAGAGGATCCTATTACGCTTTCAGTGCTTTTGGCCCGCCTCCTGGACGCCGTCCCGGACGTCCGGTTCCGTGTCGGGAGCGTCGAGGCTACGGAGATCGACGAGTTACTCCTCGATCTCATACGTACGTCGGGTGGCCGCGTCGCCCCGCATTTGCACATGCCGCTGCAGAGTGGTGCCGATCCGGTCCTGCGCCGTATGAAGCGATGGCATACGCGAGAGGCGTACCGAACTCGGGCGTTCCAGGTTGCCGAGGCCGTGCCCCGAATCGGCTTGGGCGCGGACATCATTACGGGCTTTCCCGGCGAGACCGACGCGGACCACGAAGAGACGGTGGCTCTCGTCGAGGAGCTTCCCTTCACTTACCTCCACGTCTTTCCGTTTTCGCCTAAGGACGGTACCCTGGCGAGTGCCCTCCCGAATCCAGTACCGCAGCGGGTCGCGGGCGAGCGCAGCCGCGAATTACGGTCGCTGGCACAGGAGAAGAATCGCCGCTATAGGCAGTCGCGCGCCGGGGAGGTGTCCGTGGTAACGCTGGAAGCCCAAGGTCGCCGAGCTCTCACCGGAGATTACCTTCGGGTGAACGTGAAAGTGGGTTTGAATGCTGATACGAGCGCGGGTGTGAACGTGGATGTAGATGTGGCGGGTGTGGGGGTGGAAGCTCTAAGACGTCTCCATTCTGGTGTCCTTCGGGGTGATGCCGATGACCTCTATATTGAACTCGCTTTGGCTAGCACGCCTTCTTGGGCCGCTTCCAGTATGGAGTCGCCCTCGTATTCGCACGTGAGTTCAGAATGATTCAGCGATCCAGGAAGCGGGTATACGTCGAGACGTATGGCTGCCAGATGAACATCAGCGATGGGGAGCTGATGGAGGGTATCCTGGAGGCCCAGGGATACGAAATTTCCGCCGGCCCCGAGGATGCCGACGTCATCCTGGTGAACACCTGTGCAATCCGGGAGCATGCGGAGAGACGGGTGCTCGGCAGGGTGAGTCAGCTGTCGGGCCTCAAGCGTGAACGTCCGGACTTGGTCATCGGCGTCACCGGGTGTATGGCGCAGCGTATGGGCGAGACACTTCTGGAGAAAGCTCCCCATGTGGATTTGGTCATGGGGCCCGACGGCTATCGTTCTCTGCCGGAGCGGCTCGCGGAGATCGAGGAGGGTCGGAAGATTCTTCCGTCGCGATCGGCCAAGAAACGTGGCCCCCAGCTCGCGGTTCTCGACCTCCAGCTCGGTGAGAATTACGAGGGCCTGGATCAGCGACGCTCCTCCCGGATTTCCGCGTGGGTTCCGGTGCAGCGAGGCTGTGACCACCGCTGCACGTTTTGTATCGTCCCGTACGTGAGGGGTCCTGAGAAGAACCGGATGCCGGGCGAGGTGTTACGCGAGATAGAAGAGATTGCCGACTCCGGCATCACGGAGGTCACGCTGCTGGGTCAAACCGTGAACTCGTATGAGGCCGACGGGCAGTCCTTCCCCGACCTGCTTCGGTCCGTGGCCCGGGTTCCGGGCATCCGCCGTGTTCGATTCACGTCGCCGCATCCCAACGACGTGACCACCGATCTGCTGGATGTGATGGCTGAGGAAACGGCCGTGTGTGAGCAGCTCCATCTGCCACTTCAGGCGGGAAGCGATCGAACGCTTCGACGGATGCTCCGGCGTTACACGGTCGAGGGTTTTCTCGAGAAGGTGGAGTTGGCGCGCACGGTGATACCGGACATCGGACTTTCGACCGACGTCATTGTGGCTTTTCCCGGGGAGACCCACGACGAGTACGAAGAAACGCTCGAGGTGATGCGGTCCGTCCGCTTCGATGATGCCTATACCTACCGGTATTCTCCGCGCGAGGGCACACCCGCCACGCGTTTCCCGGTTGCGGATTTCGTTCCCGACGCGGAGGCCAAGGACCGACTCGAGCGCCTCATCGAAGTCCATCGAGCGATCCAGGCCGAAATCAACGAGGCGGAAGTTGGGCGCGTAGAGGAAGTGCTCGTGGAAAAAGAGGCACGTGGTCCAGGTCAGATTCTGGGACGGAGCAGGCGGAACAAAGTGGTCGCGTTCGTGGCGTCTCCAGAGTTGGTTGGCACCTACCAGGAGGTACGCCTCACAGGCACGACGGGAGCGACGTTTGTCGGGGAGCTGGTGGAATGCGCTCCGGCTCTGACGGGGCCCACATGACCCGGTTCATCGGGCCGCTGGGAGTTCTCCTGGTCCTGGTGATCTCGATTCTGTTCGCGGCGCTGAACCCGCAGCGGGTCACGCTCGATCTAGGGGTGACGGTCCTCTACGGTGTGCCGCTGATCTTGGTGGGATTCACAGGTCTGTTCATGGGGATGATGGTGATGCTCGTCGCGGGTATCCGTAGCGATCTGAAGGTCCGAGCCGTGCTTCGCCAGCGACTGGAGGACGAAGATCGCGAGGAGCGGGCCCTTATCGATCGGAACCAGCAAGATCTCTTTCCGCCGAGTCCCCTCGAGGATGAAGGGGGTGAAGATTCGGTGCCGTAACCTGAACTTCGATGCCCTTGGGCGGCTCCGGACTCCACCGTGAGGCCTCGACCGCCACCAGTGGCTTTGGTTGCTCTCTCGCTCATCGTAGGGAGCGGCTGGTATGCGGTCTTGGATGTGCTCCTCCCGCCCGCTCTCTCCCTCCTGTTTGTTTGCCTTCCCATTCTGCCATTGCTTCGCCCAGGTTTTCTGCGGTCCCTTGGGACCGCGGCCGATCCACGGGAGTCGATCCAGATACTCCCCGGTTTTTCCGTCACCGCGCACGCTGGAGCAGTCGCCGCGGCACTTGCCCTCGCGGTGCTCGCCGGGAGCCTTACGACTTACACGCAGCGGAGAGCCGCGGGCGGTGACTGCAGGCTCCACATGACGGATGGCGCCCAGGGACCGATCACGGGTTGGTTCGAGGGCGGGACCGGAACAGGATCCCGGCCATTTCGGTTGGTCCATGGCTTGGGCTGCGAGGGGTCCGTCCGGGCGTTCCAAAGGGGAGGTGATGCGGGGTTGGCCCCCGGGACTCCAGTTCGTGCGGTGGGGACGTGGCGGCGGGCGGCCCACCCCGACGTGGCGGCCCCCCGCTGGGCCGGTACGCTTCTGCTCGCCGAAGTACAAGTCGACGAGAGCGGAACCGCTCTGCGGTTCGCGGGAGCCAGGGCGCGCGTCCGGGGACAGATTGAATCGCGCATGCGGGACCTCTTGCCCGAAACGTGGCCCTTGGCCAGCGCCCTGATTCTGGCTCGGAAGGAGGCGTTGGACCCCGCAATTCGGGAAGCGTTCGCTGTAGCTGGGATCGCTCATCTTCTCGCCATCTCGGGCTTCCATGTCGGAGTGGTGGCGCTCCTTGTGGGTGTTCTCATTCGGGGTGCAAGGGCTGGCCCGCGCCGGGCGCCGGCTTACGCTGCCTCCATCACCTGGCTCTACATCGGGCTGATCGGCTTCCCCGCGGCCGCGACCCGGGCCGCGCTCATCCTCACTTTTGTGGCCGCCGCGCGGCTGAGGGCTCGCCCGGCGGGGGCACTCGGCGCTGTTGCGTCCGCGGGGATCATTCTGTTTCTCCTCGACCCGTCCGCGCTCGGACGCCCGGGATTTCAGCTTTCCTTCGCCGGGGCACTGGGACTCGTGATGCTGAGGCCCACCATTCGGAGCTGGCTGGACGCAAGGGCCTTCAGCGTGATGCCGGCGGTGATGAAGGACGCGGTGGCGGCGGGTGTCGGAGCCACGCTGGCAACGATGCCGTTCGTGGCGTTTCATTTCGGGAGGATCTCAGTGGTGGGTGTGGCGGCGACGCTCGTAGCCACACCACTCATAAGTGCCGCGATTCCGGGTCTGTTGTCCGCGGTAGGGATGTCCTGGATTTCACCGTCTATCGCCCATTTTCTTGCCGGAGGGACGGACCTTCTGCTCCGGTCGTTGGAGTGGGTCGCGCGCCTGTGTGCGTCCCCGGCCTGGGCCTCCGTTTGGGTGGGGGACGCCGTTCTGATCGGTAGTCTGGTGGGCGGCCTCGCTGGCCTGATCGGAATACGCTTCTTTGGTGAAGGGATGCGAGGACGCGCACGTTGGATGACGATCATGGTCTGGGCCGCGGTAGGCGCCGGAGTGGCGCCACTCGCCGAGCGTTGGGCCGGATTGGGCACGCTGGAGATCGTTTTCCTGGACGTGGGTCAGGGGGACGCCTTGGCCATCCGATCCCCAGCAGGCAGGTGGATCCTGGTGGACACGGGTCCACGGGGACCAACGTACGATGCGGGCGAGCGCGTGGTTGTCCCCTATTTACGCCGCAGAGGAGTGGCGCGAATCGAGGTCCTCGTGTTGACCCATCCCGACCTGGATCACATCGGTGGAGCCGAAGCGGTCGTAAGAGCGCTGGACGTGGGGTACGTGCTGGACCCTGCTCAGGCGACGGGAAAGGACGCCTATGTAGGGGTTCTGGAGGCGGCCAGCCGTGAAGCGGTTCCCTGGCTCGAAGCACGGAGGGACATCTCGATCAGCTTCGACGGGGTCGAAATTTCGGTTCTGCACCCTGACGGCCCCACGCTTGAGTCATACGGGGGGACGGACGCCAACGCACAGTCCGTTGTCCTTCTGGTCCGGTACGGGGAGTTCGAGGCGCTGCTGACCGGCGACGCACCGGTGGAAGTGGAGGAGGCCATCCTCGACGATCTGCCTTCCAACCTCGAGGTTCTGAAGGTCGGCCATCACGGGTCGAACACCTCGACCTCTTCTATGCTTCTCGCACGGACTTCTCCGGAGGTGGCCGTGATCTCGGTCGGCGCGGGGAACCGCTACGGCCATCCTCACGCCGACGTCCTGAACCGCATCATGGAATCGGGCGCCCGTGTCCTGCGAACGGACCTGAGCGGTGACATCGTGATACGGGCCCGCCGCAGCGGACTCTACGACGTCAGAGTCCAGTGGTGAGACCTGAGGGGCGTCTTTGACCTCCGGATGGCCCGGGCTATGTTTTGGCGCTGGGCAGGCTCCCAACAGTCCAAGTCCCATGAGGCTATGACGAACAGCAGTGTTGTCACACTAGAGAGACATATCGTCGAAGAGGAACGGAATCGCCCGGAGGCGACCGGCGCCTTCTCGAATATTCTCTTATCGATCACGCTCGCTGCGAAAATCATTTCCAGGGAGGTGAACAAGGCCGGCATCGTGGATCTGCTGGGAGGCACCGGAGACACCAACGTACAGGGAGAGCGAGTCCAGAAACTCGATCTCTATGCACAGGACGTGATCTACCGGGCGATGGATCATACGGGCGCGCTTTGTTGCATGGTCTCTGAGGAGTCGGAGGACATCCTCCCCATTCCGGAGCAGTTTCCGAAGGGGAAGTACGTTTTGATCTTCGATCCGTTGGACGGCTCTTCGAACATCGACGTCAATGTCTCGATCGGCACCATCTTTTCGGTTCACAGGAAGATTACCGACGGTGAGGACGGCACGGTCGAAGATTGCCTTCAAGCGGGATGTAAGCAGGTCGCGGCGGGATATGTGCTCTATGGATCATCGACCATGCTCGTGTATACGAGTGGGCAAGGCGTGCACGGATTTACGCTCGACCCCTCGATCGGTGAATTTCTGCTGAGCCACCGTGACCTTGTCATTCCCGACCCCCCGAGTCGGATGTACTCGATCAACGAGGCCTATTATCCTCGCTGGTCCAGGGGGCAGCAGAGGCTCATGCAGCATTTGAAGGGGCTCGATGGTGAAGGGACGGTCTCCTACAGCTCACGCTACATCGGCTCCTTGGTGGCGGATTTTCATCGCACTCTTCTCAAAGGCGGAATCTTCATGTATCCAGCGGACTCCAAGAGTCCGCATGGGAAGCTGCGACTCCTCTATGAGGCCGCACCCATGGCTATGATCTGCGAGCAAGCAGGGGGGCGAGCATCGGACGGAGGAACCCGAATACTGGACCTCATTCCGGAGGCCATTCACCAACGGACGCCACTCTACATCGGGTCTTCTGAAATCGTTGCGATGGCGGAGGATTTTCTGGCCGAGGACGTCTAGAAAATCGCTGGCCGAAGACGTCTAGAAAGTCGTTACAAGCGCTCGAAACCGGCCGTTGGAAGTGGTGACTAGCACTTGATAGGGTGGTTCCCGGGCAGGTAGCCCATGTCGAGATCGACGAGGGGCGCGGCGTAGTTACCGGAGAAACACGCGTCGCAGAAGGAGCCGTGGTCCGAGACGACGGAGAGCATCCCTTCCAGTGACAGGTATCCGAGAGAATCGACCCCGAGTTCGGCTGCGATCTCGTCCGGGGAAAGTCTCGAGCCGA
>JADFNK010000072.1 GCA_022563405.1 Gemmatimonadota bacterium
CGCGAGATAGGTGCCACACGTGTGTATCTCGAGTCCAACACAATCCTGGAGCCGGCGATCAACCTGTACCGGAAACTCGGTTTCAGGTCGATAAAAGGTAGCGTTTCGTGCTACGATCGGTGCAACATTCAAATGGAAGTATGGCTCGCTGGGGACGGCCCACCATCCGAGCCGGACACGGAGCTCGCTCCCGGAGTCGATTGAACTGGCTCTGCCTGAAACCGTCTGGCACCGGAGTCCGTAGTGATGTGTGTCGATCGAACGGTCGACAAGAGGAATTGGAAGACAAGGGATTTGAAGAAGGGAAATGAAGAATGTATAGAACGTTATCGATCAAAGACTTAGTGGGAGGCATGGTCCTCCTGGCAACCGCGCTTCTGTACCTCCTCTAAGCCCAACGACACCACCGGCACGGATCGCCGCGCAACGGTCGACCGTGCGCGAGAGAGGGCAGGGGTCGCGATTCTCTAGCTCGACAAGATCTCCCGCAGCGCCGCTATCAAGTAGTGGACATTACGCTCGCTGCAGCTGTAGCCCATCAGCCCGATCCGCCACGCTTTACCCTTGAGCGGGCCGAACCCACCCACGATCTCGATACCATAGTCCTGAAGCAGGCGACCTCGGACCGCGGCATCGTCCACGCCGTCCGGGATCATCACACAGGTGAGCATGGGCAGGCGGTTCTCCGGATCACCGAACAGCTCGAGCCCGAGGTCCGTGAGCCCGGCCTTCAAGAGGTCTCCGCACTTCTGATGGCGGGCGAACCGCTCCTGGAGACCCTCCTCCTGGACCAGGCGAAGGGCTTCGTGGAGAGCGTAAATAAGCGATCCGGGCGCCGTGTGATGGTAAGCCCGATCGGAGAGCCAGTACTTCCGGATCAGCGTGAGGTCGAGATACCACGTGTCGACCGGGCGGCTGCGAGCGTCGATCACACCCATCGCGCGATCGTTGAGCGTAATACACGCGATTCCCGCTGGGCCCCCGATGCACTTCTGCCCCGCGCTGTAGCAGATGTCGATCAGGTATTCGTCTACGGGGATGTGGGCGCCGCCGAGCGAACAGACCGTGTCGACGAGGAAGATTTTGTCCCGCTCGCGCACGAGTTTGCCGATGTCCTCCAGCGGTTGCCCGATCCCCGACGAGGTCTCGCCGTGTATGACGGCCACCATCTTGGCATCGGGATGGGCATCGAGGGCGCTTGCGATCTGATCGGTATCCAACACTTGGCCAAAGTCGACCTCGACCCGTAGGGCTGTGCCACCATGCCGTTCGACGATCTCAGCCAGCCGCTGCCCGAAAAAGCCGTGGATACCCACCACCACCTCGTCACCGGGCTCGACGACGTTGCAGATGGCTGCCTCCATCCCCGCCATTCCAGTGCCCGGAAGGGTGATGGACAACTCGTTTTCGGTTTGAAAGAGATGGCGTAAGAGAACCATCGTGTGGTCCATGACCGCCAGGAACTCCGGGTCGAGGTAACCCAAGACTGGACCGGTCATGGCGCGCGTAACGCGCGGATGCAGGTTGCTGGGACCGGGCCCGAGCAAGACGCGGGCGTCGTGCCTCAATTCTCCGGTCGATCGATCGTCTGTGGTCGACATGGATGGCCGCATCTCTTTACAAAGGTTGTTGCCCGTCGAGTACCCCACTCGCCGGGCCGGTTCCGCGGTCACCAGGCGGGCGGGCCTCCTGACCGTCATCGGTGATCTTGGAGCCGTGCCCCGCCTTCCGTAAATTGCGGTGACGGTTCCCAACACTCGAACAAACAAGGTGGCACGTGAGTCACTGGACGCGAAGGCCTACGGTTGTCGTGAACGTCGGTGGGGTCGAGATCGGCGGAGAGAATCCGATCGTGGTTCAGTCGATGACGAACACCGACACCTCCGACGTGATGGGCACGGTCGCTCAGGTGAGCGCCTTGGCAGAGGCCGGCAGCGAGCTGGTGCGCGTGACGGTCAACAACGAGGCCGCCGCTCGAGCTGTGCCCGAGATCGTGGCGCGGCTTTCGGATGAGGGCACCGACGTGCCGATCATCGGCGACTTTCACTACAACGGCCATCTTCTTCTCACGAAGTTCACGGAGTGCGCCGAGGCATTGGCGAAGTACCGTATTAACCCGGGCAACGTCGGGACCAAACACCGGGACTCCAACTTCCAGAAGATCATTCAGGTGGCGATCGAGTACGCGACCCCCGTGAGGATCGGGGTGAACTGGGGTTCCCTCGACCAACGTCTCCTCACTGAATTGATGGATGAGAACGCCCTGTTACCGGATCCGAACGACGCGCGGGTGGTGCTGTTGGACGCGATGGTGCAAAGTGCGACCCGATCGGCGCTCCTGGCCGAGGAAACCGGGCTGGGGCACGACATGATCGTGCTCAGCGCCAAGATCTCCGAGGTGCCGGATCTCGTCGAGGTCTATCGGGTGCTCGCCGACCAAGGGGATTACCCGCTTCACCTGGGTCTGACCGAAGCGGGTATGGGTACCAAGGGAATCGTCGCGACCACGGCGGGAATCACCCCTCTCCTCATCGACGGGATCGGGGACACGATTCGTGTCTCCCTCACACCGGAGCCGGGCGGGGACCGCACGGAGGAGGTTCGGGTAGCGCGTCAGATCCTCCAGTCTTTGAAAATCCGTAGTTTCGAGCCCCAGGTCACGGCCTGCCCGGGCTGTGGTCGCACGACCAGCAGCCTCTTTCAGGAGATGGCTCAGGATATCGAGACTTATATCCGCGAAAAGATGCCGGTATGGCGTCGGGATTACCCTGGCGTCGAGGATCTGACGGTGGCAGTGATGGGATGTATCGTAAACGGCCCGGGTGAGTCGAAGCAGGCGGATCTAGGCATCTCATTGCCCGGCACCGCCGAAGACCCCAGGGCCCCGGTATACATGGATGGGGAGCACCACTCGACCCTTCAGGGGGAGGGCATGGTGGATGAGTTCAAGGAGATTCTCGAAAAGTACGTCCAGACGCGCTACGGATGATCGCCGCACGCTTCACCCGTTCCATAGAAATAACTTCATAACAGTGTGTCTAAGCCTCTATAAAACATGACGATACGCGTTCGATTCGCTCCCTCTCCCACGGGATATCTTCACGTTGGCGGGGCCCGCACCGCTCTCTTCAACTGGTTGTACGCGCGGCACCACGGAGGTGTGTTCGTCCTCCGTATCGAGGATACGGATCGAGACCGATCCAGCCCCGAGCATACCGAGGTCATCCTGAGTGCTCTTCGCTGGCTTGGTCTCGACTGGGATGAAGGCCCTTTTTTTCAGAGCGATGGTGCCGACCGGCATCGGGCCGCCGCACTGCGTTTGCTGGAGGCTGGGCGCGCATACCGGGACTTCACCACGGCGGAAGAGCTGGCGCAGGCGAGGGAGGCGGCGAAGGGGGAAGGAACCGATCTACGTCTTCCGAGGCGTCGAGCCGAGGCCCTGCCTGCCGGGGAGGCGGAGGAGCGTGCCGAGGCCGGAGAGGCGCACGCCATTCGGTTTCTGGTTCCGGAGGGGGAGACCGTGTGGGAAGACATGGTCCACGAGGAGATGCGATTTCAGAATGCCGCGATCGACGATCTCGTTATCCTGCGGAGCGACGGCAGCCCCACCTACAACCTTGCGGTTACGTCCGATGACGCGGAGCAGCACATCACCCACGTGATCCGCGGAGACGACCACCTCTCAAACACGCCCAAGCAGATCCTTCTGTCTGAGGCCCTCGGGTACCCGGTTCCGACGTTCGGCCACGTGCCGATGATCCTCGGGTCGGACGGGAAACGGCTCTCGAAGCGGCACGGGGCCACAGCCGTGGGAGAATACGAGAGCCAGGGCCTGCTTCCCGGGGCGATGGTCAACTTCCTCGCCTTGCTCGGATGGAGCCCAGGGGGTGATCTCGAGGTGATGATCGGCGAGGAGCTCATTGAGCGCTTCAGCATGGAGCGTGTTCTGAAGAAGAGCTCGATTTTCGACCTGAAGAAGTTGGATTGGTTGTGTGGCCAGCATTTCAACGCCAGCACGGCTCAAGCGTTGGAGCCGGCTCTGACGGAGGGACTCGAGGGCGCCGGCCTCGCGACGCGGCAAGAGCTCGAAGAGCGACGTGATTGGTATCTGAGCCTCATCGATCTGTTGAAGACCCGGGCCCGCACGATACCGGACCTCGTCGACTTGGCCCGCCCTTTCCTGGTGGACGAGCTGGAGTTCGATCCCGAGGCGGTCACGAGGTATTGGTTGAAGGAGCCCGCCCCGGTCCTCGAGCAGCTCACAGCGCTCAGAGCGAGATTCGAAACCCCCAAATGGGAGCCGGAAGCGCTAGAAGAGGTGATTCGCGGGTACGCCGAGGAACTTTCCGTCGGAGCCGGTAAGGTGATTCACCCTTTGCGAGTAGCGGTGACTGGGCGGGCTGTGAGTCCGGGGATTTTCGAGGTGTTGGCTTTGCTCGGGAGGGACACCGTGCTGGTTCGACTCGACGAGGCCATCGTCCGGTTGGATGGCCGTTGAAGGTGCAGCGGGCCGCGTTTGGAGATTTTTCGAGAGCCGACGCCATCGCCTGTGCTTGACGGGGTAGTTCGCCCGGCATTAGGATAGCCCCCCCGACAAAATCAACGCTCTGTTAATTCGGGGAACAGGTGTTTATCGTGTATGTAGGAAAGTACCTGTAAACCCTTGAGCAGAGCTAACCGTTGGAGTCCCGGATGGAGCAGAGCATCACAGAAATTGAGAGGAAAATTCTCGACTTCATGGTGCACTACCTTCGGAGCAACACGTATCAGCCCTCCATTCGTGAAATCGGTGAGCGATTCGGTATAAAAAGCACCAAGACGGTTTCTGAGCACCTCCAGGCGCTCGCCGATAAGGGTTTCCTCGAGCGTGATCCCTCCCGCTCGAGAGGGGTGAGGATTCTCGGCGTCGACCTGCGTGCACAGACCGTGTCGGTGCCCTGTTACCACGAGCTTCCCCAGGGTCGCGGCGGTCTGAGAACCGAACAGGCCGAGATGCACCTGACGATGGACCGGCGGCTTGCTGGATCGAAGGGTTCGTTCTTCGTCCGTGCCACCGGGCAGGAGTTGGCGGCGCTCGACATCAATGAGGGCGATTATCTCTTGGTCGAACCGTCGTCGGTCGACGATTTGGTCGAGGGGACCATCGTGGTGGCTCGCGTCGAGGGTGGCCCGTCCTTCTACGAATTTTCGAGGAACGGGAAAGCTATCTTTTTGAAGCCGGCCGGAGGGGACGAGCCCGCTACGGCCGTCGAGGATCCTGAAAGACTTCATCTGATCGGACGAGTGGTCGCGCTGTACCGACGCTTGGACGGTGCTTCGATTCTGGTCAGCACGACGGCCCACTGAGTCGCCCTCCCGCTCCAACCTGTCCGGCCGAGTTCGGGCCCTTGATCCGTATGGTGTCCCGCAAGCCCTCCGCCCTCGGATCCGTCGTACCGCTTTCCGCTGGAGGAGCTCGCTGATGGGGAGCGATTCACCGAGGGACCTCCAGTGGATGACCCGCGCCTTGGAGATGGCCGAACTGGCCGGTTCCAGAGGGGAGGTCCCCGTCGGCGCGGTACTCACCAAGGACGACGAAATCGTGGCGGAAGGCCATAACCTCACGGTCACCGCCAATGACCCGACCGCTCACGCGGAGGTGGTGGTGATCCGAGAAGCCGCGCAGACGCTGGGTGATTGGCGGCTCACCGAATGTACGCTCTACGTGACACTGGAGCCTTGCGCGATGTGCGCGGGTGCGTTGGTATTGTCTCGACTGAAGCGGCTCGTCTTTGGGGCTTCGGATCCCAAGGCGGGCATGGTGGGAAGTCTGGGCAACCTGGTTCAGGACGAACGGCTGAATCACATGATGGAAGTGGCAAGTGGGACGCTCGCTGATGAGGCGGGTGATCTTCTCAGGGACTTTTTCCGCGCGCGCCGTGGACCGTAAACCGACTCGAGTATCGAGCCACTTCGGCATCGTGGTGGCGGGTTGTCTTCTCCTTACGGGTTGCCGGACCGTGGAGCTGCCCGCTCCACCCATCATTGTGACCACGGTTGCGGTTCCGGTCGTGGAGGCTCGTGACGCTGTTGAGGCTCCCGAGGTCGCCGAGGCTCTCGACGTCCTCGACAGTCCCGACGCGGTCGGGGTAGCACCTGGTTCGATCCCCGCTCGGGTCTGGGACACGCGCGGGCTCTGGGTCGTCCGGTCCACGCTGGTCCATCCCGACTCCGTGCGGGCCATGGTGGCCAGGGCGGCTGATGCAGGCTTCAATACCCTGCTGGTTCAGGTCAGGGGCAGGGGGGACGCCTATTATTCGGACGGGATTGAGCCCAGAGCCGATGGGATCCAGGACGACCCGACTTTCGATCCGCTTGCCTTGACCGTCCGGGAGGCACACGCGCGGGGTATCGAGGTCCATGCCTGGATCAACGTCCACCTCGTTTCGAGCGCAGTAGTGATCTCCCGGGCACCCACACATCTCGTGAATGAGCATCCGGAGCTCCTTGCGGTCCCCCGAGGACTCGCACGTGAGCTGTATGACGTGGATCCAGCCCACCCTCGGTACCGGGAGCGCCTGGTGGAGTACGCCCTGGCCAACCGGGGGCGCGTCGAGGGGCTGTACTCGAGCCCCTCCGCCCCGGAGGTGAAGGAGCGGGTATACTCGGTCGCTACCGACCTCGTGGAACGATACGACATCGACGGCATCCACTTGGACTACATCCGCTATCCGAGCGGAGCCTTCGACTACTCACGCGCTGCGCTCGACCGATTTCGGACTTGGATCGACCAGCGCATCACGGATGATCAGCGAGCCGAACTCGCGGTGGCTCTCGAGCAGAGTCCGCTGGCGTTGGTAGAGGCGTTCCCTGAGCCGTGGGCCGATTTTCGTAGAAATCAGATCACGGATTTGGTCGAGCGCATTTACGTGGGCGTAAAACGTAGGCGCCCGGAAGTGCTCGTTTCAGCCGCTGTTTTTCCCGACGCCCGGGAGTCCTTCATCAACCTGTACCAGGATTGGGAGGGATGGCTGCGCAGGGGGATCATCGATGTCGTGGCGCCGATGGCCTACAACCCGGACGACGGTCTGTTCGAGGTAGCCATCTCCAGCGCGGCGGGGGTCGTCGGGCCCGAACGGGTTTGGGCCGGCGTGGGCGTCCATCTGACGACCTTCGAGGGGACCCTCAGCAAGATCGAGATCGCCCGACGCCTCGGGGTGCGGGGTTTCCTACTCTTCTCGTACGACTGGTCGGTGGCGTACGGAGCGGCCAGTGGCGGCGAGCCCTTCCTCGAGCGTGTGGGCCGTGGATCTCAGACTCTGAATCGCTGACGGACCGGAAGTGCCAAAGAGAGTTACGCCTCTCCCGTCTCGGATACCGGAGTACCGAAAAACCACAGGCCTGCGGCAAGGATCGCGGTCGCCAGGATGAGAGCGACCCAGACCGATAAACCCAAGGCGGTGCCGATGTCGCCCACCACCATCGCGACGAGCGCTACCACCAGGGCATAGGGCAGTTGTGTCTTCACGTGGTCGACGTGATCACAGGCCGCCGCTGTCGAGCTGAGTACGGTCGTGTCAGAGATCGGCGAGCAGTGGTCTCCGAAAATGGCCCCTGCGAGCACTGAGCTGATGGCTCCCAACAGGATCGAGTATTCTCCGCCCACTCCGAAACCCTCTGCACCGCCCAGGGTCACGGTCAGCGGGATCACCAGGGGAAGCATGATGGCCATGGTCGCCCAGGACGTACCGGTCGCGAAGGCCATGGCGGCTGAAGTCAGGAACACGAGCACGGGGATGACCTCGAGTGGCAGCGCGCCGCTTAGGATTTGTGCGACGTACTGAGCCGTACCGAGATCCTCCGTTACCTGGCCGAGAGACCATGCCAGCGTCAGGATGATCATCGCCAGGAACATCGCCTTCATGCCCGCTACCCATGCGTTGAGCGATTCCTGGACGGTCAAGATCCGCTGCGCGACCGACAGTGCGATTCCCACGATGCATCCCGCCGCGGATCCCCAAAGAAGCGTCGCAAAGGGGTCGGCCGCGCCGAAGATGTCCATCAGGGAGGCGTCCGCACCCACAGACGCTCGTCCGGATGTGTAGAGCCCTCCGAGGACGACCAGGATGACGGTGAGGATCGGTACCGCGGCGTTGTACCATCGCGGGGTCACCCCCTCTGGGGGTGTCATCTGGGGATCTGCCGTGTCCACGGCGAGCTGGGCGCCGGGCCGACTGAGGCCCTCACCGGAAGCCGCACGCCGTTCCGCGGCGGCCATCGGTCCGAAGTCCCGGTTCATGACGGATGTGAGGAACACGAACGAGAGGGCCAGCAGCGGATAGAACATGTACGGAATCGAGCTGATGAATACGGCGAAGGGGCTGATCGACGTCAGCGTCGCGGCCAGCGCCGGATCGACGCCGGGCTGCGCGGCCGCGATGCTCAGGCCGTCTGCGATCAGCGAAATTTCGTATCCCACCCACGTGGAGATCGGGACCAAAGCGGCCACCGGAGCGGCGGTGGAGTCTACGATGTACGCGAGTTTTTCGCGTGAGATCTTGAGGCGGTCCGTGATCGGCCGCATCGTGTTCCCGACGATCAGGGTATTCGCGTAGTCGTCGAAGAAGATGGCCAGGCCGGCGATCCACGTAGCGACCTTGCCGCGCCGGCTCGTGCTCGCGAAGGGGCTTACGGCATCGACGATGCCCTGCGTGCCACCGTTTCGCGAAACGATCCCCACTAGGCCGCCCAGCAGCAGTGAGAACACCATGATCTGCGTGTGTCCGCCCTCCACGTCCCCCAACGCGGGTACGGCGTATAGATCGATCGTGCGCCACAGCGCCGAGAGCGGATTGTATCCGGCCACCGCTAATGCGCCCAGCCAGACGCCGGCCAGAAGGGCGGTGATCACCTCCTTGAAGATCAACGCGAGCAGGATGGCCAGGACAGGAGGGGCGAGGGAGAACCACCCCGGCGCGTAGGGACGGGACAGCTCTTCACTCACCTGACCGAGCCGAACCGTGAGCGGGAGCCCGCTCCGGGCCGATACCACGAGTCCGGTCACCCTGGCGGTTCCGCCGGCTCCGACGGAGCCCGATCCCAGAACCGTTCCTTGCGCGTCCCGTACCTCGTAGTCGAGGGCGGCGCCGGCATCACCCTGCAGCTCGAGCGTGAAAGGCACGCCTCCCAGGATCACCTTGGGGGCGCTGGTGACCTGTGCAGCCTCCGAGCCCTCCTGAGCCCACACGTCGAGGGGACGGAGGCTCCAGATCGCGATCAGCATCCCCAATACGGCGATCCGTATGCACCTCCAAGGGATCACAGCCACATGATGACCAGCGTTTTTGGGGCTTGGACGCTTCAAGGATCTTTCCAGTGTACGAGCGCCGTGCGAGCATCGGCATATCCGGCTCTTCGGCGTTCATGATGTCGGCGTGGGATGTCCTTGTAAAGCGTTCGTGCCTTGTCTACCTTCCGGCGCCTTTGTTGAGTGGGTTGCACCGCCCCCGGTTCCGTTTGGGAGCCCTTGTGGGGCGGCGCACGACGGAATCGGGCCTTCGCCAGGAGCTCCTCTCTGCACGTCTCGATCATGGACGAAAAGGCGGTGCGTCGCGCCGTCGCGCGGATGGCTCGTGAGTTAGTGGAGCAAAACGAAGGACCCGGCAATTTGGCCCTCATGGGTATCCAACGCCGTGGCGTCCAGATCGCGGACCTCATCCGAGCCGAAATCGAACGCGCCGAAGGTGTCCTGGTCCCGACCGGCTCCCTCGACATTACCCTGTATCGCGACGATCTCATGGCCATCGGGCCGCTCCCCGTAGTCGGTGAGACGGTCCTTCCCGAGGGAGGTGTCGATGAGACGGTCGTCGTGATCGTGGACGACGTACTCTTCACAGGCCGTACGGTTCGGGCTGCGCTCAACGAACTCATGGACTTTGGTCGACCCGCGCGCGTTTCGCTGTGCGTACTGGTGGACCGGGGGGAGCGAGAGTTTCCGATCCAGCCGAACGTGGTGGGGAAGACCATCACGGTTCCGCCGGGTCAGTCGGTGGAGGTGTCCGTCCCGGATCTCGATGACGGGTGGGGCGTCGAGATCGTACCACTTTCATCGGAGGTGGTCGGATCCCGACAGAAATGGTCGAGCGCAGACCCTTGAACCAGCCGCGTTCGTCTCTCGGCAAGGATCTGGTGGGCCTCGAAGGGCTCACCTCCGAGCAGATTCTCACCATTCTGAACACGGCGGAGCCTTTCAAGGAAATTTCGGAGCGGCGGATCAAGAAGGTGCCGGTCCTCCGCGGAAAAACGATCGTCAACCTCTTCTTCGAGCCCTCCACGCGGACCCTGGTGTCGTTCGAATTCGCCGAGAAGCGGCTGAGCGCCGACACGGTGAACATTTCGTCGAGCGGATCTTCGATGGTGAAGGGGGAGACGTTGGTCGATACGGCCCGAAACCTCGAGGCGATGCGGATCGACATGGTGGTCATGCGGCATGGTTCCTCCGGGGCCGCGAAATTTCTGGCGGAGCGAATTGATTCGAGTGTGATCAACGCGGGGGACGGCAGTCACGAACACCCGACCCAGGCGCTCCTCGACATGCTCACCATCCGGGATCACTACGGTAAAATCGAAGGGCTAAAGATCTGCCTGGTCGGTGACATCCTCCACTCGCGAGTGGCTCGCTCGAACATCTACGGACTGCTTTCGCTCGGCGCCCAGGTCGCGGTATGCGGGCCGAAAACCCTCCTCCCGCTGGGGATCGGCGAGCTGGGGGTCACCGTCTTTTCGCGGGTCGAGGAGGCGATACAGTGGGCCGACGTCCTCAACGTCCTCCGTCTCCAATTGGAGCGGATGGAGGGGGGATTCCTCCCCAGTTTGCGAGAGTACAATCAAGTCTGGGGTGTTTCGAGGGCCAGGCTCGAGGAGGCCCCCAAGGACTTGTTGATCCTCCACCCTGGGCCCATGAACCGCGGCGTCGAAATCGATAGCGACGTGGCCGACGGACCCCACGCCATGATTCTCCAGCAAGTGACGAACGGTGTAGCGGTCCGCATGGCGGTTCTCTATCTGCTGGCTGGCGGTGCGCCCGACACGGCCGAGGCGGCCAAGGAAGGAGTAGAGGTTTGAAAGGAGTACGGGTTTGAGCGGAGCCTTGCTGATCCGGGGTGGACGGGTCGTCGATCCCAGTCAATCGATCGACGAAATCCGAGACGTCCTCGTCGTGGATGGAGTCTTGGCCGAGGTCGCCCAGGGCATCGATCCACCGGAGGGCGCTCGCGAGATCGAGGCGAAGGGACTCGTAGTGACGCCGGGCCTGATCGACGTGCACGTCCATCTTCGTGAACCCGGAGGCGAGCACAAGGAGACGATCGCCACGGGGGCGAGGGCGGCGGCGGCTGGCGGATTCACGGCCGTATGTGCCATGCCGAACACGGACCCCGTCGTGGACGACCCGGCGGGTGTGGGTTTCGTTCTTGCTCAGGGTGTGGCCGCGGGGGCAGCGCGGGTCTACCCGGTGGGTGCGATCTCGGTGGGGCAGGAGGGTAAGCGTCTCGCAGCTATCGGCGAGATGGTCGGCGCCGGAGCGGTGGGCATTACCGACGACGGGAACCCCGTCATGGACTCCGGACTCATGCGCAGGGCGATGGAGTACGCTCAGGCGTTCGACATCCCGGTCGCGGATCATCCAGAGGATCTGGGGCTTTCCGGTGTCGGCGTCATGAACGAAGGGCTGGTGGCCACGAGGCTCGGTCTCCACGGGAAGCCGAACGCCTCGGAGGACGTGCACATCGTTCGCGACTTGATGCTTGCGGACCTCACCGGCGGACGCATCCACCTCCAGCACGTCTCCACCGCCTACGGAGTAGAGGCCATCCGGCTGGCCAAGGCCCGCGGTGTGCGCGTCACGGCCGAAGCCACTCCTCACCACCTCATCCTCACCGACGAGCGCGTCGAAGGCTTCGACACCCACGCCAAGATGAACCCGCCGCTCCGTTCATCGGAGGATCGCGAAGCGGTTCGTGAGGGGCTGGCCGATGGGACTCTGGACGTTTTCGCGACGGATCATGCTCCGCACCACTACGATGAAAAGGAACAGGCTTTTGCCGACGCACCCAACGGGATCGTCGGCCTGGAGACTGCGTTGGGGCTCGGGCTGACCCACCTGGTCGGAGAGGGACTCATCGACCTTCCGACGCTCATTCACCGGATGAGTGTCGGCCCTGCTGACGCGTTCGGACTGCCTGGAGGCACGCTGGCCCCCGGCTCGCCCGGTGACGTCACGATCATCGATCCAGAGGAAGCGTGGACGGTAGACCGGGAGGTATTCCTGTCCAAGAGCCACAACACGCCCTTTCACGGTTGGGAGCTCAAGGGGCGGGCCCTCTTCACGATCGTCGGGGGTGTGGTCGTCTGGCAGGCGGGCGCTTAGGCAAAAAAATCCCGGTCAGCCGAGGCCGACCGGGTTTCGGTGCCGTGCAGAGCAGAAGTAACCTCTAGCTCAACGCCCCAACCCTGCGGGCCAGCCTACTCTTCGTCCGGGCCACGGTATTCGGATGGAGGAGTCGGCCCGTGGCCGCCCGGTCGAGAAGTACCTGTACTGTTCGGTACTCGGCCTCAGCCGTCTTCGCATTCTCGGCGTTTTCCACACGCTTCACGGCGGTACGCAACCGTGAGCGAGCTGCTCGGTTACGCTCATTGGCGTCGCGGCTCAAGCGGACGCGCTTCTTCGCACTTTTGAGATTCGGCACTTCGGCTCCCTCGACCTCTCTGGATTCTTATAACACGGCTATGTTCAACGTTCAGCGGAAAGTATAGACGAAACCCAAGACCCCATCAAGAACCGTGCGATGCATAAGTCCAGCACTCGGATGTATGGGCCGCGTGCCCCGGGCTAGCCGCCGCTCACCACCACGGGTACCTTCTCGCCATGCAGCTCTTGTCGGTCCTCCCAGTACTCATTGTACTCATTTTCTCCATCGTTGTGCACGAGGTCGCGCACGCGTGGGTCGCCCTCAAGGAGGGTGATGACACCGCCTACCGGCTCGGCCGTATCACGCTCAACCCGGTCTCACATCTGGATCCGTTCGGGTCGTTTCTCGTTCCCTTGGCCATGTACTTTTTTTCCAATGGATTGATTTTCGGGTGGGCGAAACCGGTCCCGATCGACCCCCGCAAGTTCAGGGATTTCCGGGGTGGAGACATCCGGGTGTCCATGGCCGGGATCGTCTCGAATCTGATGTTGGTGGTCGTTTTCACGCTCCTGGTCGTGGTTTTCGTCAAGCTTCAGGGCGTTTTTCCCACAGCGGAATCGACGTTCGCGTTCTTGATCAGGACCGCCCGGTTCGGGGTTTTCATCAACCTGATCCTCGCCTTCTTCAATCTCATCCCGATTCCACCGCTCGACGGTTCCCACGTGTTGTACCACTTTCTGCCCCGGGCGTGGCGCGCGGCGTACCAGCGGGCGGGGCAGTTCGGACTCTTGGTCTTGATGGGGCTCGTGTTCCTCTATCCGCCCTTCTTCAGGACTATCCTTTGGCCCGTTAATATCCTCATGGGCCTGTCCGACAGGTTCGTCGAACTGTGGATGTGACGGTCACCGAGAGTCCCCTCGAGCAGGAGGACTTTCTCGTCATCGACATCGAGCGCTTCCAGGGGCCGCTCGACTTGCTTCTGCATCTCATCCGGAAGCAGGATATCGACGTCTTCGAAATTCCGATCGCCCGGATCACGCGCCAATTCCTAGTCGCCATCGAAGGCATCGAGGCCGAGGATCTGGACAACGCCGGCGAATTCATCGAGATGGCGGCCGGGCTCATCCACATCAAGGCGCAGATGCTCCTGCCGAGTCATGGGGAGACGGAGGAGGAGGATCCGCGTGCGGAACTCGTCCGGCGTCTCTTGGAATATGAGCAGATCCGAGATGTCAGCCAGCGGCTGGCCAGTGCGGAGGCCGAGCGAGCCCGCAGATTCGGGAAGGGGTTCCTGGAGCCACGCCCGCGCCCACCCATGGAAGAGACACCCCTGGAGACGACCTGGGAGGAAGTATTTGCCGCGGCCCTCCTCGTTACGCCACCGGATCCGAGAATTCGGATGCACACCGTGATGACCCGGCCGGTGGCCATGGAAGACAAGATGAACTTGATTCTCAGTGCGCTCGATCGGGTGAAGCGGATCGAGTTCAGCCGGCTGGTGCGACCTTTCAAGAGCCGTGCGCACGGTGTCATGACCCTGCTTGCCAGCCTCGAGCTCACGCGGAGGCGACGTATAAAACTGCGACAGGTGGAGATGTTCTCGGAGCTGTGGATGTATCCGGGTGTCGAGGGGGACGAGGACTTGGCGGAAGATCATGACCCGGGGGCGCAGGAAAGCAAAGCCGCGGCCGGATCATGAATCCAACCCAGATCGTGGAGGCTGTGCTCTTCGCGAGCGAGGCGCCGCTGAAGGCGGAAGAGATCGCCCGCGCCGACGACGCGCTCGACGAAGATCTGATCGAGGAGGCGATCCAGGAGCTCAACGCCGTGTACTCCGAATCCGAGCGGGCGTTCGAGATCCGAGAACTCGGCGAAGGTTATCAGCTTCTCACCCGTGCGGACTTCGCACCCTACCTGGAACGATTCGACACTATCCCCAGGCCTTCCCGGCTCTCCGGGCCGGCCCTGGAGACCCTCGCCATCATCGCCTACCGGCAGCCGATCGGCCGCATCGAGATGGAGTACATCCGGGGTGTCAGCTCGTCGGGTGTGATTCGAACCCTCCAGGACCGTGGGCTCATCGAGGTCGTGGCTCGGGGTGAGGGCCTGGGGCGGCCTCTTCTGTACGGGACCAATCAGCGCTTTCTCGAGCACTTCGGGTTCAAGTCCCTGGACGACCTACCCCGCCCGGAGGAATTGCCCGTCATCCTGAGAGAGCGCACGCCGCTCGAGGATCTGGAGGGGTCGAAGCCGGCGGAGGCGACCGAGTCGGAGGAGGCCCAGGCGAAGGAGCCGGAGCCTGGTGTAGACGATGTGCTTTCCGACGGAGCCGAGGCTCCCACTGATGAGGACGAGCAGGTCGCCGGCGAAGACGAGGGGCTAGCCGACAGAGACACGGAGCTAGCCGACAGACCGGAGGAGCCGGCCGACCCAGGGGAGGATCGAGTCGACGTAGGGGAGGACCTGGCCCACGGCTGAAGATCCTGGTCCCATGCGGATCCAGAAGTTCCTTTCCAGGGCCGGTGTGGCCTCTCGGCGGAAGGCTGAAGTGCTGGTGCTCGACGGCCGGGTCCGCGTCAACGGGACCGTGCTCACCGAGCTCGGTACGACGGTCGATCCCACCCTGGACCGGATCGAGGTGGATGGCACACCGGTCGAACTTTCTGAAGCCCGCTGGATCCGCTTTCACAAACCCGCCGGCGTTCTTTGCACCGCGGACGACACCCACGGAAGGCGCACCATCTACGACGTACTTCCCGATGAGTACTCCGGTCTTCGCTACGTCGGTAGGCTCGACCTCGAAACGGAGGGACTGCTCCTTCTGACCAACGACGGAGACGTCGCGAACCGACTTCAGCACCCGCGTCATCAGGTGGAGCGCGAATACGAAGTCTGCGTCGAAGGGGTGCCATCGAAGAAGGACATCGTGCGCCTTCGTGCGGGGGTCTTGCTCGACGATGGCCTGGCCCGTCCCGTTCGAGTGGAAATCGCCGCCCCGGCGAAGGAGCGCGGCAATCTCAAGCTGGTGATGACCGAAGGCCGTAAGCGAGAGGTGCGGCGGCTCATGTACGCCGTGGGCTTTCCAGTGGTGACATTAAAGCGGGTGCGGTTCGGGCCCGTGAAGCTCGGGGACCTCCCTCCGGGCGAATGGGAGGGGCTGAGCTCACACGACGTGTCGGCTTTGGGGAAGTGCGTCGCGGACGGCTGACGGGACAGGTGGAAGGAAGCTGGAGGGCAGATTACCTTCAAGTCCAATAAGGGCCCATAGCTCAGCTGGTTAGAGCAGCGGACTCATAATCCGACGGTCGCAGGTTCAAGTCCTGCTGGGCCCACTG
>JADFNK010000146.1 GCA_022563405.1 Gemmatimonadota bacterium
CCACGTAGTTCGACTCGTGAAACAGAATGGGGCAACCGGAACCCAAGACCTGGCATACGGTACTGGACAAGACCGCCTTGTACTTCGCCGAGGACTCCCTGTGGATGAGCAAGGCATCCGAAGCGTGCAGGTACACGTAGAGTTCCTCCAGAGGAAGTGGCCGCACTTGGAGGTCGAGGAACCCGTACTTCTCTGCGGCCCTGGGCAAGTCCCCGAGTTCGCTGCGCGGATTGGTGATCACCACATACTTCAGCGGACACTCCTTCGCGACCTCTTCCAATGCCGGGAGGACCGCCCCGACTTCTGACGGCCTGAAGCCGAAAGAAAAGACGAGGTTTTCATGCTGCTCGAATCCAAGCTTTTCCCTCGCGTGCCGCTTGTTCCCAAGTCTGAGAGAATGGCAGGGATAGGGGATCAGGTGAATCCGCTCGACGGGGAACGACTTGGCCAAATACTCTCTGTATCTTTCGTCAAAGGCTACCAGAGCGTCCCACTCAAAGTTGTAGTAGAAAGGATCCTCCGGCGCCTTACCCTCATGGACGACCATAACGGTGACCGCCTTCTTCTTGATTTCGGGAAAGGCCTGGGCCAACTCCTCCACGGGTAACCGTTCCACGTTCTGAGCCACGAACACGTCGTATTCTTGCTCCAGCAGAGGCGACCGATCAAAAGCGGCGGCACGGGTATAGGGTGCGATTTGGTCAACCCGAAAATGCCGGATTACGTAGTCTTCGTCGTTCTGGTGGGTCGGTCTCGCGTCGGGATGCCGTGTGGCCGAGAAGACCCGTAACTGATGCCCCATCTTCACCCACGCTCTTCCGACGAGCTCAGCGTGGATGGAGGGCCCGTTCGCCGCGTTCCAAAGACACATCATGCCAATGTTCATTCTTTTGCCATCCCTGGCGACGTCCGAAGATTGATGGAAACAAAGGAGGGGTACAACCTCGCGTGATGAGGTCCTTCCTGCACGCTTCTGATGCGTTCCTTGGGGCAGGGAGTGAAATTCGAGGCGCCGAGCACGCCGACGAAGATCTGGGACTCGCGGATCTCTCCTGTTTCGGGATCCACGACCGGCACCGTCTGGCCTGCGTAGTCCACGAACACCTTCTCTCCGGCCCGGTGCTCCTGGCGAAGCACCGGGTCCAGACGGTTCCGCCATCGACGGTAGCGCTCGCAGAACTGTGTGTACTGGTAGCCGGTGGCTGGATGCGCCGTCTTATATTCGAGCCACTTGAAGGCCGCTTTTCTAAAAGTTTTGTTGGCCTCCCTCTAGGGAGATGTCTCGACTTTTCCGATCTGGATGGACGGGTGACCAGAACGCCTTCCCGAGAGCCCGGCCGGGACAGCCGACGCAAACATGATGGCGTCGAGGAGTGAACCGGATGTCGAATAGGAGAAAGCGGTGGAGTCGCTCGACCGGCGCCCGCGGCTATACGGTCAGGGTCCAGGAGAAGGATGTCGGAGACAACTTATAGGTCTGCTTCAAGGGTATCGCGCGTTCTCTTGGGCACACGAACCGGGCGCGTGCCATAGACTACGCGAGGATGGTGTCGGAGAGGCTGAGGCGAGGCATCGACGCCAT
This sequence comes from Gemmatimonadota bacterium, assembly GCA_022563405.1. Taxonomy (GTDB): domain Bacteria; phylum Gemmatimonadota; class Gemmatimonadetes; order Longimicrobiales; family Gaopeijiaceae; genus UBA822. Next base: position 1,583 of record JADFNK010000146.1, read on the forward strand.
CTTCTCACATAACCTGACCCTGGAGCGACTCTTCACGCTCAATTAAACAACGGGGTCTTCGTGAGGCCGCGTCCTTGGTTGAGTCACTTGCGGACGAACTGGAGGCCGCAGCGGAAGCGTCGTTGGAGGAGATGTTGACCCTGGCGGAAGCGGCCGAGACGTCAGGCTATGCCTATTCAAGCTTGGAGAGGATGGTGCGGCGGGGGGAACTCCCCAACGCCGGAGCGAAAGGTAATCCGCGCATTCGGCGGCGCGATCTCCCCCGGCGACCGCCCCATGAGCCTCCGATCCTCGCTACTAGATCGCTTCCAACACAATCCATTCTCGGGGCGGACGAACTCGTCGAGGCGGAGTTGCTAGCGATGGATTTTGACAGGTGAAGAGGTCGACTTCCCGTGCTGAAAATCGGAGCCGAAGTTGCTCTGGCTATTAAGCTACGCTTTGAAGATCAACCCAAGGTGGCACCCGATCCAAGAACGGTGGCGTCCGAGTGCTGGCCACTTGGCCGTTGTGGGTATTATGATGGTCGCCCATAAAGGATAGATGGTAGTCAGACGGCGTGGGCCAAACCTCGAGAGCATGGCGAAAAAGTCTCCAAGAACCTACGAAACTGCCTTCGCCTTCTACCGTGAAGTTCGAGTCATCGGTGAGGGTGGGTGCGGTACCGTCTTTGAGGTTGTCGACGACGCCGGGCGATCGTTCGCCCTTAAGCGCCTTGACCCAAGGAAGGCCACGAAAGAGAGGCGCAAGCGGTTTGAGAACGAGTACCGCTTCTCCCTCAGTGAGCCAAATGAGAAAATCGTTCGAGTCGTCGATCATGGGCTTGATGAGGACGGAAACTCGTTCTTCGTAATGCCGCTTTACGAAGCTTCTCTAAGGCCCTTCATCAATGGGAGACCATCCGGTGATGACGCATTGAGAGTCTTCGCGAAGATGCTCGACGGGGTGGAAGCCGCTCATCTCCTGGGCGTCGTCCACCGGGACCTCAAGCCCGAGAATATCCTGATGAATCGTGATGGATCGCTCGTTGTCGCTGACTTCGGCATAGCGCATTTCGGAGCCGACCAACTGCACACCTTCGTAAAGACCGGCCCAAAGGCCCGACTCGCGAATTTCCGATACGCCGCTCCCGAGCAGAGAGAACCAGGTGGCATGACGGACCCCCGCACCGACATATATGCGCTCGGACTCATGTTAAACGAACTCTTCACAGGCAGGATCCCCCACGGAACCAAATACCAAACCATTGGGGACGTCGCCCCAAACTTCGAGTTTCTCGATGAGCTTGTAACAGAGATGCTAGTGCAAGACCTCGATGATCGTATGGAGTCGGTAAGGTCCGTAAAAAAGGAGCTAATCGGAAGGAAGAAGGCCTTCGTCGCATTACAGGAACTCGACCATTCCCTGAAGAAGGTCGTGAAGAAGTCGGATATCTCAGATCCGCTCTACGACGATCCAGTCACAATTCGAGACGCCGACTGGGAGGATGAGGAACTCGCACTAACCTTAGACCAACCTGTGACACCTCTCTGGATTCAAGCTTTCCAAAACATGGGCTCACATAGCGCCGTTTGGGGAGCCGGCCCAGAGGATTTTAGGTTCGTGAAGACCCACGCGCGCGTGCGAGTCGAAGCCCGCTCCGTTCAGCAGGCCGTCGATCACTTCAAGGCGTGGATGCCTCAGGTACATTCGCGATATCGGCTTCTGGTCGATCAAAGGCGCCGGGAGGCGGAGGAGCACGAACGAGAGCGAATTGAAGAAGAGGTGCAACGGCGCGAGGCGCGCAGCAACGTTCTGCGCGATCTCAAATACTGACACGCCGTCTAACGATTAAGGATTGTTTCCATACTCTAAGCGCCGTGACGTGCGGGGTCGAGGGTTCAGGGAGTGTGGAAACGATCAGTTGGGCTGAGCCGCTACGGGGTGGATGGGGCTATGGGGATTGGAGAGTCCGGGGGTTGAAGCGGTGGGAACGAGAGGCAGAGATCGCGGGCCCCGAGGGAAGCGAGCGGAAGGTGAAGGCCGTGTCAGGGCGCTGCGAGAAGGATGGAGGATGTCCCTGGGCGACGCAGACACGAGCGGGTGCGGGACCCCGCTCGGGCGAGGCCATCGGATCAGGCTGCGACACGACGGAACCGGTGATGACTGGGAGGTGGACGTCCGAGCACCTCGATGCACCGCATGGGACCGCGTCCACAGTGGGGACAGCGGCGTAGGCTCTGGGGCAGAAGCTCGAGGAAGGGCTCGTTGTCCTCGCTTCGCTCGGGCGCTCGATCGAGCTGCGTGTCCTCGGGCTGGCCGAGCGCCCTACGGCAGCACGAGAGCAGTCGTGCGCGGCAGCCGTTGGCGAGGAACCCGTAGTGGCGGATACGGACGAAGCCCTTGGGCAGGACGTGCAGCAGGAAGCGGCGGGTGAACTCACCGAGTGGGAGCGTGA
>JADFNK010000147.1 GCA_022563405.1 Gemmatimonadota bacterium
GCCCGCACGCGCACCAGTGGCATCTCGCGCAACGCCTGTTCCAGCGTGGGTACCGGAACCGAAGCCAGAGAGTCGAGACGTATTTCTATCGCTCCCACTCCTCCCGTGGCGGTGAGGGTGCGAGGCGCCACGACCTCGAGCTCGTCCAGTCGGAAGACGGACGTAAAATTCGAGAGAGTATCCGCGCGCAGCGAATCCCGCACCTGGGCCCTCGTTGCCCGGGGCCACACGCCCAAGATCACGACCGTCGCCCCTAGGAAGAAACAGAGGGCCGGCCTCATGCTTGGGGTACGAAGTCCAACCCGAAGTCGAGCGCCGGTGCCGAATGGGTGATCCAGCCGCTGGAGATGTAGTCGACGCCGGTCTCCGCTACGGCGCGGACCGTCTCGACCGTTACCTGGCCGGATGCCTCGAGCGCTGCCCGCCCTCCGGTCATCTCGACCGCCCGCCGCAGGTCGGGCGGCGCCATGTTGTCCAGCAGGAGGGCCGTAGCGCCGGCCTCGAGGGCCTCCTTGAGCTGATCCAACGTATCCACTTCGAGTTCGATGGCGGTGGCCGGCCCACTCTGCCTCTTGGCCGCCGCGATCGCGGCTGTCACCCCCCCGGCCGCGGCGACGTGGTTGTCCTTGATGAGGATCGCGTCGCCGAGTCCGTATCGGTGGTTCACGCCGCCTCCCGCGCGGACCGCCTGCTTCTCGAGCGAGCGAAGCCCGGGCGTGGTCTTCCGGGTGCAACAGATCTTCGCGTCCGTGCCTGCCACGGCCGCGACGAGGGTTCCCGTCGCCGTGGCCACACCGGAGAGGTGGCTGAGAAAGTTGAGGGCCGTTCGCTCAGCGGCGAGGATCGATCGAGTCGCCCCCTCTACGGTAGCCACCACTTCACCGGCTTCGACCGTGGCCCCCTCGGCCACCTCGAATCGGAGCTCGAGAGTGGAATCGACCAGCCGGAACGTCAGTGCGGCCGGCTGCGCACCCGCGAGAACGCCTCCCTCCCTGGCGACGACATGGGCTCGAGCCCTTGCATCCGGCGGGATTACAGCGCGAGACGTGACGTCTCCGCCGGACCCGAGATCCTCGTCCAAGGAATGGCGCACGACGGGCTCCACGAGCACTTCAGGGAGATCGAAAAGGTCGCTCATATCCGTGTGCAAAATTTCCTAGCCGGATACCCCAACGACCGGTCCGAGGGAAGCCCGGCTCTCGACCGTCACCGCAGCCTTTACGCCGTCGGCGAAATCGCGACCCTCGGCGCCCAGGTCCACCATACGCTGAACGGCCCGGCGAGCGCGCTCAGCCACGTCAGCGGGAATCGTGACTTCGTAGCGCATCTCCTGGAGGCTCTCGAGGATGTTCTGGAGCGTGATGCTCTTCATGTGGGGGCACAGATTACAGGGCCGGATGAACTCGACGTCCGGTGTTTCGGCGGCGACGTTGTCACTCATCGAACATTCGGTGACCATCAGGACCCGGGCCGGTCGCTTCTCCTTGACGTACCGAATCATGGATGAAGTCGACCCGGCGTAGTCGGCCTCGGCGAGAACGTCCGGGTGGCACTCGGGATGGGCCAGCACCACGAGGTCCGGTGTACTCTCGCGATACTGGCGGATCTCCTCACCAGAAAACCGCTCGTGGACCTCGCACAGTCCACGCCAGGCGATCACTTCGACATCGGTGAGCGCCGCCACATTCTTGGCGAGGTACTCGTCCGGCAGAAGAATGACGCGATCGACCCCCATCGCCTCGACCACGTTGACGGCGTTCGCCGACGTGCAACAAATGTCGGACTCCGCCTTCACGTCCGCGGACGTGTTCACATAAGTCACAACCGGTACGCCCGGATATTTCTGCTTCATCCGGCGCACGTCCTCTCCGGTGATCGAGGCAGCCAAAGAGCACCCGGCCTCGAGACTCGGAATGAGAACCGTCTTGTCCGGCGAGAGCAGCTTCGAAGTCTCGGCCATGAAGTGGACACCGGCCTGTACGATGATGTCGGCGTCGGTCTTCCCCGCCTCTATCGCCAACTGAAGTGAATCGCCAGCGAAGTCGGCCACACAGTGATAGATGTCGGGGGTCTGATAGTTATGGGCGAGAATAACCGCGTTCTTGGCCTTCTTGAGCTCGTTGATCGCGTGGATCAGCGGCGCCATCACCGGCCACTCCACCGAGGGTATGACATCCTTGACCCGTTCCTGAAGATCCGCCGTCGCGCGCGCGACCTCGGGGGTGTATTCAAGCATATCGTAGGCGTCGCTGGGCCGTGTTTGGCTTCCCGGGGTCTTCGCGCCCCGGCAGTAGAATTCGCCGCATCCTACACAATATCGGTCCTTTCGATCCGGACGAAAGGTTCATCACCTTGCGGGGCACTTTCGGATTGCCCCTATTCAGCGCCGGATCCCCGGTGATCAGTGATCAGGCGACAAACTCCCCCGCCGTCGGATGACCCCTAAACTCCAAGAGACCCATCCAGCTTGAGAATCAGAGGCTACGCGGCCCTGTCCTTGGCGGCCGTACTCTTTTTGGTCAGTGATCTGCTCCAGCGCATCGTGGTTTACCCGGTGACGTGGATTCTGCCCACGCGCCGGGCAGCCATCCTGGGGACGTGGCAGCGGTACCTGTGTCGTACGCTGTTCGTGATTCTCAAGGTGATCGGTGGCGCGGACATTCCTCGGCCCGGTCGCGTGCCCGGCGGGCCCGGCGTCCTGATCCTCATGAACCACCAGTCTCTTGTGGACATCCCCATGGTCATCGCCTCGGTCGACGGCACGTTTCTCAGGATCGTGACACGACAGAGGTATGCCAAGTGGATCCCCATCATCTCTCACACGATCCGCACGCTAGAGTATCCGGTGGTAAACCCCGGGGCGAAGGCGGGGACGACCCGGCGGTATCTGGAGCGGCTGGGTGAGGTGGCCCGCACGGGTGACGCGCCTTTGGTCCTGTTCCCAGAGGGGACGCGTACCAGGAACGGAAAGATCTTACGGTTCCAGACCAGCGCCCTCGAGCGAATTCTCGAGGCGAGGGATTGGATGGTCTACGTCTTGGTCAGCGACGGATACTGGCGTCACGCCAAGCTTTCTCACTTCGTGGGTGGCATGCACGAGATCGAGGGGCACCTGAGCGTCCTGGGCCCCTTCGAGTGGAACGATCCGGAGGCCGATCCCGGGGACTTCATCGAGCGAATGCGAGACCTGATGGTGGAAGAGCTGGCACGCATAAGGGGGGCCGAGGCCGACCGGGTCCCGGAGCCGGGACAGGCTGCCACCCCTCATGATGGCGTTCGGGTTGGAGCGGATCCTACCTCTGGCTGACCCCTGATGGAAATGCTCTCCAGGTGTGTCATCCTCGGCACCCTGGCTTGCTCGAGCCAGCTGTCTGCGCAAGGCAGCAGCACCGAGAATATCAAAACTTCGGGTGATATTCTTGCGACTGCGCTTCCGGCTGCAGCACTCGCCTCGACACTGATCTGGAAAGACGGTCAGCGGGCAACACTGCAGTTCGCCAAGACCATAGTCACATCTTTTGGCGTTACGCATGTACTCAAGAGAGTGATCAACAAACCACGGCCCAATGGTGGCGATTACGCTTTCCCGTCCGGACATACGTCCAGTGCATTCAGCGGGGCGGCGTTTCTGCAGATACGGCACGGCTGGAGGGTCGGCGTCCCCGCTTATCTACTCGCCGGATACGTAGGCTGGACAAGGGTATACGTCGACAAGCACGATTATTGGGATTTCTTGGGAGGGGCGATCGTAGGGGTCGGAAGTGCGTACCTGTTTACAACACCCTTCGATCCGGACCGAGTGGCGGTTTCCTTGGGCAAACGAGACGAAGCTTACCTGGTTGAATTCTCGTTTCAGTTCTGAATCGGGTAGCGCGGTAGGGGCCCCAGTGCCGGGGGTGGGAATCGAACCCACATGGGATTTCTCCCGAGGGATTTTAAGTCGGGTAGTCGCTCTTTGCATCGGTTGGCTTTGCTCCGCAAGGCGAGACATAACAAGGAGTTA
>JADFNK010000073.1 GCA_022563405.1 Gemmatimonadota bacterium
GCCGCGCATGTCTTCGTCCGCGCTGCGCGCACGGTCGTTCCCCTCAGCTCGAACTCCATCAGGCTGAGCCGCCAGCGGCCGAGCATCCAAGGGCTGAGCACCCCCGACCACCTGCGATCCGACGACTGCGGATCCCATGAGTTTGAGACTGTCGCGACGGGTGTATGTCTTCTTCATTGGACCATCCCCTCATGCACGAATGGACGGGATCACGCCTGGGCGGACCTGGGCCGGGATCAGGATCGGGATGAGGGTAACCGCGGCTGAGCCGCCCGCGCAATCATCCGCCGAGATGAAGTTGCGGTCACTGCCTTTCAGACCATCAAAACCGCCACAACGCACCGACCACCAGTATCAAGAAAGACGAGCAGGCGGAGCCGGACCGAAGCCTTGCTAGCCGGCTGAGGGCCCATACCTTCCGCCGCCATGGGTCCTTCCATGGAATCCCCTGCCGACCAGGGGGCAACGTTCGTCGAGTTGTTTTTCGACCTGGTCTTCGTCTTTGCGATCACCCGTGTAACCCACTACGCGGCCCATCATATGGACGCGCACGGCCTCGTCCGTTCGTTGATCGTTTTCTGGTTGATCTGGTGGGGATGGACCCAGTTCACCTGGGCACTCAACGCAGCGAATACCGAGCATCACCATGTGCGACTCGGCACACTGATCGCCACTGGAGTCGCTTTCGTGATGGCTGTTTCGGTCGAAAACGCGTTTGCGCCCCGAACCGAGGGAGCCATTTGGTTTGCTTCCTCCTACGTCGTGGTTCGGGTGCTGGGGCTGGGCATCTACTACCGAGTCGCATCGGACGCCGACCACAGGGCCTCGGTCGTCACCTTTTCTTTGCTATCACTTCTAGGTCTTGCCGCCGTCCTCGCCGGCAGCTTCTTCCTCCCGGATCTGCGAGAGTGGATCTGGTTGGGTGCGATTGCGTTCGACCTCGGAGCAGCATGGATCGTCGGAAATAGCGGTTGTTGGGCTCTCCACGCCGGCCATTTCGCGGAAAGGCACGGCCTCATCATCATCATTGCGCTGGGCGAGTCGTTGATCGTGGCAGGTAGTGCCCTCACGTCCGAAGCCTCCCCTGCGACGATGGCGGCCGGCGCCATAGCCTTGTTCATGACGTGCCTACTTTGGTGGACCTACTTCGGGTGGGTGGCCGAGGTACTGGAAGAGCACCTGATCGGCCAAGCCGGCCAGGCTCGCGCTCGGCTTGGAAGAGATGCTTATACGTTCTGGCATTTCCCCTTGGTCAGCGGCATTGTCGCTCTGGCCGTCGGTTTCGAGACGGCACTACACCCCGCCGACTACACGCTGACGCAGACCGCCGTGGCGGTGGGGTTGGGTCTCACCCTCTTCCTGGTCTCGACCGCCGGCGCGCTGCACCGGGCGGCCGGGTGCGTTCTTTGGAGCCGACTGATCGTCCTGGTACTCACACTCGGAGGGCTGGCCGTCAGTACGTCCTCGTCCGCGCAACAGATCCTGGGTATCTGCTGTTTGGGGCTCTTGGTGATTGTGACGATCGAACAGATCACGATTCGGCGCGAATTGGCGTCTCCCTAGCCGGTAGCGTTACTCACCTTCTCCGTTTGTGAGACCCGCCCCGCTCCGTTTGTGAGACCCGCCCCACGATGTCGAAGACGAGCCCGAAGGGGTCCTTGCCTGGCTTCATTGGGGGCTTCGGTGGTACCATGCCAGCCGAACGGTCCGAAGGATCATCAACCAATTAGGGAGATCACCATGGCGAAGACCCGTGCCCGCCGCGACCTCGATTCGAGCCGATCCGTCGCTGTAGTGGTGAGCTTGTTGCTCCTCGCCATCGGTTGCTCCCCGCAGTCGGAGCCCGACTCACTGGACGAGCTTGCCCGCCGGTCGCTGGCTCAGATCGGCGGAGAGCTGGACGTACCAGGCCTGAGGGAACCGGTCGAGGTCATCCGAGACGAGTGGGGAATCCCGCACATCTACGCTCAGAACGTCGACGACCTCTTCCTGGCGCAAGGGTACGTGATGGCCCAGGACCGGCTCTGGCAGATGGAGATGTGGCGGCGCTGGCACGAGGGACGCCTCTCCGAAATCTTCGGACCGGCGGCGTTCGACTACGACCTCCGCACCCGGCAGATGATGTTCCGCGGCCCGTGGGACGAGTCGGAATGGACGAGCTACCACCCGGACGGGGAGCGCATCTTCACGGCCTACGCCAACGGGGTCAACGCTTTCATCGAGCAGAACCGGGACAATCTTCCGGTCGAATTCCAGCTCACCGGAGTCGAGCCGGATCCGTGGACCGCCAAGACCGTCGTGCTGCGTTGGGCGCAGGTCGGCCTGTCGAGTGTCCGGGGCCATGCGATCAGTGAGCTCCAGCTCGCCATGAACGTCGGCCGGTTCGGCGCCGAGGAAGCGAATCGCCGCGCGGCACCGGACCCTTGGGATGATCTCGAGGTCCCCGAGGGCCTCGACGTGAGCATCATCACCCAGGAAGTGCTCAGCGCGATGCGAGCCGGGGACGGAGATCCGTTCTCCGGGAGCAGACTTCCGGACCTGGAAGTGGTGGAACGGTATCGGCACCTCACGCCGGCCGTAAGGACCGCTCAGGTCTCGAACCCGCAAGTCGCGACCGAAGGGAGCAACAACTGGGTCATGAGCGGCGATCGCTCGCCCACTGGTGTGCCGATCCTGGCCAACGATCCACACCGCCGGATCGAGATGCCGGCCCTTCGATATTTCGTACACCTGAACGCTCCGGGCTGGAACGTGATCGGAGGCGGCGAGCCACCCTTCGTCGGAGTGGACGCGGGGAACAACGAGCGCATGGCGTGGGGCTTCACCTTCGCCGGGACGGACATGGTCGACCTCTACGTGGAGGAGGTCGACCCGGATAATCCCGATATGGTTCGATGGCAAGACGGCTGGGAGCCGCTGCGTGTCATCGAAGAGGAAATCGGGATCAAGGGCGAGGCGCCGCGTACGGTCGAGTTGAAGTTCAGCCGCCACGGTCCGGTCATCTACGAGGATACGGAGAACCACGTTGCCTACGCGGTGCGCTCCGTCGTGCAGGACCCCGGCACGGCCGCCTACAAGGGCAGCTTCAAGATGGCACAGGCCGAGAGTTGTGAAGACTTCTTCGAGCGAGCGATGTACTGGATGGTGCCCACCCACAGCCTGATCTGTGCGGACGTCGAGGGAAATATCGCCCTCCAGGTGACGGGGCTCACGCCCGACCGGGACGGCTGGAACGGGCGGTTGCCGGTTCCGGGCAACGGGAAGTACGAGTGGCAAGGCTTCCGGAGTGATCTCCCGCGCGAGTTCAATCCAGATCGGGGCTACATCGCCACGGCCAACAACAACGTCCATCCCCCGGGTTACGAAGGGCGACCGGTATTTTATCACCGGTCGGGTGGCGCGAGGACCTCACGGATCACACGTCTCCATCAGATCCTCGGGACGGACCGGCTGTTCTCGGTCGAGGACCACCAGGCGATCCAGCTGGACGCCTACTCACTGCGCTCCGAAGGCGACATCCCCGCCTTCCAGAGCTGGACCTCCGACGACCCGGAAGTAGAGCGGGCGCGCGCCTTGATCGCCGAGTGGGACGGAGTGCTCACGAGGGAGAGCACTGCGGCAGCGATCTACGTGCAGTGGACCCGCTCGGCCGGTGCCAGAGCACGAAATTCCGCGGGGTCGAGTGAGGAGAGCAGAGCGCTGACCGAGGAGGGCCTGGAGCAGACCATCACCTCCCTGACGGAGGACTGGGGAGCGGACTGGGCAGAGTGGCGTTACGGCAGAGGTAACCAGAGCGGACTCAGGCACATGTTCATTCCGGACTTCGACCTCCCGGCGGTCGAGCGTCCGGGCGGGTTCGGGACGATCAACGCGACCGGCGCCAACTTCCGCCGGATCATCGATCTTTCCGACCTGGACCGCTCCGTAGCGACGAATGCCCCCGGGCAGAGCGCTCAGCCCGGAAGCCCGTTCTACGGCAACTTGAGCGATCACCTGGGCAACGGGGAGTACTTTCCCCTGCTCTTCAGCCGTGAGGCGGTCGAGGGGAACGTGGCCCATCGGCTGATGTTGAAGCCGGCCTCGTTCTGACCGGCGCGGTGAACGGCCGAAGCTGGTTATTTCGCGGGCTTGTTCGCCCGTCCAGCATCCGATATGGTGGCGTGTTATGGCTTGCATAGCGCTCAATCGCGTATTTCTCATCCTGTTCATCATCGCGCCGCTTTCGGCGGCGCGGATCTTAACGGCGCCGCTCTCGGCAGCGCCGGTTTTAGGGGCGCCGCTGGCGAGCCCCCAGGGTGTGAACCCCTACGAGACAGATCGCACCGCGATCCGGGTAGGACGCGCCTTGTTCGAGACCCGGTGCGCCCAGTGTCACGGTGGTGACGCGAAAGGCATCAGCGGGCCGGACCTGACCGTGCTCTGGGCCGTGGGGACCAGCGATGACCGCGTGTTCCGCACGATCCAGCTCGGCGTATCGGGCAGCATCATGCCGTCCAGTTCCGCTCCGGACCAAGAGATCTGGGCCATCGTGGCCTACGTGAAGAGCATCAGCACCGTGCCGGAGTTCGAGAACGACACGGGGGATGCGGTGCGGGGCCAGGAGATCTTCGCCTCGACGTGCGCAAACTGTCATCGCGTGAACGGCCAGGGTGGGCATCTGGGGCCCGACCTGACTCGTATAGCCGCGATCCGCACACGCGAAATGCTGATGCGCTCCATTCGTGATCCCAGCGCTTCGGTTGCGGCGGGGTATCGTGCGGTCACCCTCGTGACAGAGGGCGGCCAGCGTATCCGGGGCGCGATGAAGAGCGAGGATGCCTTCTCGATTCTGATCGTGGATACCGACGAACGTCTCCAGGGATACCTCAAGGCGGACCTGCAGGAGCTCACGCGTGGGGAGCGTTCGCTGATGCCCGAGTTCGGGCCCGACCGTCTCGGCGACGAAGAGCTCGATGATCTGCTGCGATATCTCGGTACATTACGCGGGGCTGCTCCCGCTCGCCGGTGAGCGATGTTTACCGGTGAGCGGTGTTTACCTGATGCTGCTTAGAAGAGTGGATACCTGATGCTGTCTACGAGATTAGCGGGGATTGCGGTGCTGCTCGCTTTTGGCACAGTGGGCCCGCCGTCGCTGGTCGCGCAGGTTGGCGACCCCGGCGCCGGAGACGCCCTAGGCGTAACCTATGAGGATCTCCTACAAGGTCTGACCGATCCGTCACGCTGGCTGACCTTCTCCGGGGACTACAGCGGGCAGCGCCATAGCCCGCTGACTCAGATCACGCCGGAGAACGTTCATCGCCTGGTGCCCCAATGGACCTTTCAGACCGGTACCCTGACCCGGGGGCGGGGTTTCGAGACGACCCCACTCGTGCTGGATGGCATCCTTTATGTGACCGGGTCCAACAACTACGCGTGGGCGCTCGATGCACGGACGGGGCGCCGGTTCTGGCAGTACCGGCGTAACCTGCCGAACGACCTCACGTACGGTGCGAGCGCGCCGGTCAATCGAGGGTTCGGGATGCTCGGCGACCGTCTCTTCATGGTGACGCTCGACGCGCACCTCCTGGCGCTCGACCGAAGGACCGGCGGTGTCCTCTGGGAGATCGAGCTCGCGGACTACCACGTCGGGTACGCAGCGACGCTGGCCCCTCTTGTCATCGACGGGAAGGTGATCGTCGGGATCTCGGGTGGTGAATATCCGACGCGGGGATTCCTCGACGCCTACGATCCGGAGACCGGAGACCGAATCTGGAGGTTCAACACCATTCCGGGACCTGGCGAGCCGGGAAGTGAAACCTGGCCTCCGGACGCTGAAAACCTCGCGCGGGGAGGCGGGGGCACGTGGATGACGGGAAGCTACGATCCGGACCTCGATCTTCTGTACTGGGGCACCGGCAATCCCAACCCCGACTACTACGATGAAACTCGGGAGGGGGCCAACCTCTACACGAACTCGATCGTGGCGATCGAGGCTTCCACGGGCACGCTCCGGTGGCACTACCAGTTCACCCCCCACGACACGCACGATTGGGACTCCAACCACGTGCCCGTGCTGGCCGATCTGATGTTCGAGGGCGAGATGCGCAGCGTGGTGATGGTCGCCAACCGTAATGGCTTCTTTTACGTGCTCGACCGCATAACGGGGGAGTTTCTCCTTGGAAAGCCGTTCACGGACACGACGTGGGCGAGAGAGATCGGCCCCGACGGCCGGCCCATCATACTCAACGACGGCAGCTTGGGCTGTCTGCCGGAGCCGTGGGGTGGGACCAACTTCATGCCGCCCTCGTTCAATCCGGCGCTCGGAGTGATGTTCGTCACGGCGCGTGAGAGCTGCGCGACCTACGTGCCCCAGGAACCGGTGATCGAACCGGGCCGGAACTCCTCGGGCGGCATCATCTGGATCGACCGGGAACAGGGATACGGTGCTCTGCGCGCCATCGACGTGGTGACGGGTGAGCGCAAGTGGGAGTTCCGGTACCCCCAGCCCACCATGGCCGGGGTCATGACAACGGTGACCGGCCTCGTCTTCGCCGGTGATCACGACGGCAACTTCATGGCGTTCGACGCCGATACGGGCGAGAACCTTTGGCACTACCAGACGGGTTCCCGGATATGGGGCGCCGCCCCCATGACTCACATGCTCGACGGCCGGCAATACGTGCTCATCCCGTCGGGGACTACACTGGTCGCATTCGCTCTGCCGGACGACCGCCGGTAAGTTGTAAGGTGGTGCATCAGCTTGCGACGGGGACGTAGCTAGCTCATTTTTCTATGGATTTTTTTGGAGGACGTTTCTCAAGGGAGTTTGTGATGAACGCCAGACATCTTCTCGTAGTTCCGGCCGTCGCCTTTTTGATGATACCGGTCGCCCTGAGCGCTCAGGGTCATAGTGCCAGTATCGCCGATCATGAGCTGCATCTTTACGCTGCGGCCGAGTTCGGCATAGATCCGGAAAACGTCACGTTCTCCAGGGACATTGCGCCGATCCTCCAGCGGAGCTGTGAGAACTGCCACCGGGTCGGCGGCGGCGCGCCCATGGCTCTCACCACCTACCAGGAGGTGAGGCGCTGGTCGCAGAGAATCAAGCTCCGGACGGCCATCCGGGACCGGATGGGTGCCATGCCTCCGTTCTTCGTCGAAAAGGACATAGGAATCAGCCAGTTCAAGGACGACCAATCCCTGAACGACGAAGAGCTCGCGCTGATCCAGGCCTGGGTGGACAACGGAGCCCCCGAAGGTAACCCGGCCGACCTGCCCGAGGCGATCGCGTACAGCGATGACATCGGATGGACAATCGGGGAACCGGACCTGGTGCTTCGGTCCGTCGACATGACCGTTCCGGCCGTCGGGCCCGACCGGTGGGGCGACATCGGCCTCGTGCCGACGGGCCTCACCGTGGACCGCTACGTACAGGCCGTCGAGGTCCGGGAGATCAACGATATTCCCATGGATGCTGCGAGCAGTACGGTGGGTGGACGCTACATATTCCACCACATGACGTATTCCAGTGGGGTCTTGAGCGAGGATGGGATGTCGATCGATGGCCCATCCACGCGCTGGCCCATTCACGAAGTCGGGCGCAACGCGGATGTCTTCCCCGACAAAGCCGGTAGGCTGTTGCGGGCGAATTCGGCCCTGAGTCTCGGCGCGTCCCATGTTCACTCGAACGGCCGGGAAACCATCGGATATCTCGAGTTCGGATTCAAGTTCTTTCCGATCGGATACGAGCCGGAATACCGGCGCGGAGGCGCGCTTCTCGGCAACGGGGTCGACATCGACGTGAAGCCGAACCTGGCCGGTCAGGAATTCCATTCGTATAGCGTGCTGTCGCAGCACACCAAGATCATCGCCTTCGAGCCACACCTCCACGCGCCGGGCGTACGCATGTGCCTGGAAGCGATCTGGGGCCACAACCAGTTCACGCTCAATTGCGTGGGGTACGATCACAACTGGGTCAAGCAGTACGTGTACCAAGATGACTACGCGCCCCTGCTGCCCAAGGGTACCATTCTGCATATCGTCGGCTTCCTGGACACTACGGAAGACAACGAGAACATCGCGGACGCCAGAAACTGGGCCGGAGGTGGCCGGAGGTCGGTCTCCAACATGTTCATCGACCTCGGTTATTCGGTCACGCTCACCGAGGAGCAGTTCCAGGCTGAGATGGCCCACCGACGCGAGATGATGAAGGACAGGAACGACTACGACATCGGGTGCCCTCTGTGTTGGGCGCCGGCGATAGAAAGCGTCCCGGCGGCCGACGGGGGAAGCCAATGATGTTTGGCGGAGTCCTTCGATTCAGAGCCCCGGTGCTTGGAGCCCCGGTGCTTGGAGTGCCAGTGGCGCGACTGCTGCTCGCCCTTTCGGCGATTCTCTTATTGAGCCAGACCGCGGACGCACAGACCCGATTCATGTACTTGCGGGGCCAGACCGTTTCCCCCGCGTTCGAGGGGTGGTGGCCGAACGACGACGGGTCGTTCACGCTGTTCTTCGGGTACATGAACTCCAACTGGGAGCAGGAATTCAACGTCCCGGTCGGTCCTGACAATTACTTCATGCCCACGGAGCCGGGGCGGCTGGACGATCTCGAGCGAGAGGCTTACGACGGCTCGGCGGCCGATCGGGGACAGCCGACGCACTTCTATCCCCGCCGTAACCCCTTCCTGTTCACGGTCCGCGTTTCTCGGGATTTTGGCGACACGGAACTGGTCTGGACGCTCACGACCCGCGGCAAAGTACATCGCGCGTACGCCTCCTTGGCGAAGGATTACCGGATCGACCCGCAGGTGATCTCGACGGAAGTAGGAGGGGCCTTTGGCAGCTTGAGCGACGCCCTACGCTACAACATCCCTCCGGAGATCGAGATCGATGGGGCCGGACCTCGCAGAATAGGCGTAGGCGAGCCGTTGACTCTCGTCGTGGCAGCCAACGATCCCGACAATCTCCCCAGGAGAAGCGCGCGAAGCCGGCCCCCGACCACTGTGAACCAGCTGTATCGGCCTCCTTCGTCGGTCGTCGTCTCTAGCGGACCCGGTTTGCGGCTGTCGTGGATCGTTTACCGAGGGCCCGCCCGGGACGTGACGTTTTCACCGACCCAGATGAAGACGTGGACGGATAGCCGGGTGTACGGAAACTCTCCGTGGTCGCCTCCATACATCATTCCGGAGCCGCCCGAGGACGGCATTTGGCGCGCTCAAGTGACTTTCGATGAGCCGGGGGAATACCTCCTCCGTGTGGTCGCTAGTGACGGCTCCATGTTCACCTACGAGAACCTCGCCGTCACCGTGACCCCGTGACGCTCACTTGGGCGGCGCCGCTTCGATCTATGCGGGCAACAAAAACGTGAAGGCCAGGATCTATCGCGAGTAACGAGTGGAGGACGAACGATGAGTCAAGCAAGTAAGACGGGGTCGCGGGTCAGATTGGCGCTTTCGCTGGCCGCGGCCGGTACCCTAGCGTGGATTCTGGTTGGCCAGCAGTCCAACCTCGATGCGGCACAGCAGAGCACCTTCATGGGCGGAAGTCCGCGTATGGCGAACAGCGAAGATGTGCGGACGTTGCGGCTCGTATTCCCCGCCGGCGTCCGGTCGAACTGGCATACACATTCGTGGGGTCAGTTGCTGATGGTCGAGGAAGGCAGGGGACTCACGCAAGTTCGAGGTGGCCC
The DNA here is from genome assembly GCA_022563405.1 of Gemmatimonadota bacterium. GTDB lineage: Bacteria > Gemmatimonadota > Gemmatimonadetes > Longimicrobiales > Gaopeijiaceae > UBA822. The sequence continues at coordinate 9,668 of JADFNK010000073.1, forward strand.
GGTGCTCGAGGCGCGCCCAGGTGAGCCGTGGTTCACGGCGGCAGGCGTGGAGCATTGGCACGGGGCGGCCGTTGATGAGGACGCGCTCCAGATGACAATCTACGAGGGCACCGTCGAATGGCTGGAGCCCGTGTCCGACGAGGCGTATCGGGTTACGCCCCAGCGGTAGGCCGGCTCATCGCCGCGGGTCGGAAAGGAACCACCGGAAGGTGTGATGCCAATCTTCGAATATCGTTGTTCCGAGTGCGGGGACGAGTTCGAGAGTCTGGTGCTGAATTCCTCTCCCGCCCCCGAATGCCCCTCGTGCGGGAGCCAGGACATTGAGAAGCTGATGTCGTTATCCTCCGTGAGTACTGAGCAAATTCGGAGTCGTGCGACCCGCGATATTCGAGCGAGGAATCGGGCCCTGCGTACAGATCACGCCCGCGAAGAAGTGAAGCGGGTCGAATCCCATGCTCGCGATCATGACGAGTAACGCGGCCTGGCGCGTGCTTGGCGCGCACTTGGCGCGGATTCGCGACGCGATGGTGCGGAGCTCCAGGGCCGGGCACGCCTCGCTGGCCGTGCTCCTTCTGGTGGGCGGGGTCGCGATGGTGGTGATCGGCGCTCCCACCTCTTCGATCGGCCTCGCGTTCACGGGTCCGGCTCGCGGCCCGGCTACCGGTCCGGCCACCCCCCACTCCGTTCGGACGGACCCGGAGGAGGTCCGGGAGATCCTCGACACCTACTGCGTGCGGTGTCACAACGAGACGCGCCTCAACGGTGGACTGGCGCTCGACGTGTTGGACGTCGAAAACCCCATCGCGGCTGCCGATCGCTGGGAGACGGTAATCCGGAAGCTGCGGACAGGCACGATGCCACCGGGTGGAGTGCGCCGGCCCGATCCGGCCGAATACGACCTGGTGGCGAGCTGGCTAGAGACCGAAATCGACGGAGCCGCCTCGGCGGCGGGGCCCAACCCGGGCCGGACCAATCCGATCCACCGTCTCAACCGCCTCGAGTACAACAACGCCATCAACGACTTGTTGGGGCTCGACGTGGACCTCCGGTCGCTTCTGCCCGGTGACGAGACGGCGGACGGCAGCTTCGACAATTTCGCCGACGCCCTCTCCATCACGACCACTCACATGGAGCGGTACATGTCGCTGGCGCGTCAGGTGACCCGGCTTGCGACGGGGCTCCCTCCCATGGCTCCGGGCGTGGCAACGTTCGAGGTGGGGTTGCACGTGGTGCAGGACCAGCGCCAGAGTGAGGATCTCCCCTTCGGGTCACGGGGCGGCATCTCCGTTCGATACGACTTTCCGGTGGACGGGGAATACCTGATCAAGATCCAGCTCCGCAGGCAGTACCAGGACTACCTGATGGGTATGGGTTGGCAGCAGCAGTTGGACCTCAGACTCGACGGAGAGCTCCTCGAGCGGTTCACGGTGGGCGGGGGAGCCACCCAGTTCAGAGCCGCGGCCGCCAGCTACGCCGGAGCCGGGGAGCCGGGTTCTGCCGGGGCCTCCGAGTGGGAAGAATACATGCAGATGAGCGGCGACGCTCATCTGGAGGTCCGTCTCATGGTCGAGGCCGGGCCTCGTGTGGTCGGCGTGTCGTTCGTCAGAGACCAGTGGGAGCCGGAATTACTGCCGCAGCCGTTGCAACGCGGGAGAGTCCTGACGAACGATCAGGTCTACATGGACCACGCGAGCGTACACTCGGTTCAGATCGGAGGCCCGTACGAGATCACCGGCACAGCCACGGCCACCCCGAGCCGCGAAGAGATTTTCGTATGCCGTCCCCAACCCGGTGCCGCGGAAGAGGCGTGCGCCACGCAGATCCTCTCGCGGATGGCTCGACGCGGCTATCGCCGGCCGGCCACGGAGCAGGACGTGGAGATCCTGATGGAGTTCTTCCGTCAGGGTCGCTCGGAGGGGGGCAGCTTCGACGCGGGCGTCCAACTCGCTTTGGAGCGTCTCGTGGTCGACCCCGAGTTTCTCTTCCGCATCTATCTCGCGCCCAGTGGGGTCGAGCCTGGGGACGTCTATGACCTGGACGCGATAGCGGTCGCCTCTCGGCTGTCGTTCTTCCTGTGGAGCAGCATCCCAGACGAGCCGTTGCTCGAGCTAGCCGAGACCGGGCGTTTGACCGAACCCTCGGTGCTCGAGGAACAGGTCCGGAGGATGCTGGCGGATCCACGCGCCATCGAGGCGCTCGTCGACGGTTTTGCCGCTCAGTGGCTGAACCTTCGCCTTCTGCCCGATAAGCTCGCCGACCCGCTCAAGTATCCCGATTTCGACGACAGTCTCCTGGATGCGTTCCAACAGGAGACGGAGATGTTCGTCGCCAGCAATCTGCGCGAGGATCGGCCCATCACGGAGCTACTGAGCGCAGACTACACTTTTGCCAACGAGCGGTTGGCGAGGTTCTATGGGATCCCGGGGGTCTACGGCAGCCGCCCGCGCCGAGTCACACTTCCGAACCCGGATCAGCGGGGAGGTCTGCTCGCACACGGTGGGCTGTTGGCCATCACCTCGTACCCGGACCGCACCTCACCGGTGTTACGGGGCAAGTGGCTCCTGGACAACATCCTGGGCGCGAATCCGCCGCCGCCGCCGGCCAACGTGGATACCAGCCTCGACCAGGGTCGGGAGGCGGAGGCGCTCGGTATCCGCGAGCGCTTGGAGCGACATCGAGAAGATCCTCTGTGCGCCAGTTGCCATACGCTCATGGATCCGCTGGGGTTCGCTCTCGAGGAGTTCGACGCCGTGGGAGCTTGGCGGGACACCGATGAGACGGGTGGTCCGGTGGACAACCTCGGGACCTGGCCCAGCGGTGTAGAGCTGAATGGGGTGGCCTCGCTGAGGGCACTCCTGCTCGACTACGATGATCAGTTCGTTCGTACGGTGACCGAGAAGCTCATGTCTTACGCTCTCGGACGCCCGCTCGAATATTACGATCAGCCGACCGTACGTCAGATCGTACGTGACGCGGAAGCCGGGGGTTACCGCTGGTCATCGATCATCCTTGGAATCGCGAAGAGCCCGGCCTTCCTCATGCGCAGGTCTGCGGACCCACGATCCGTGGGGGCACAATGAGGCGGGATCAGAACACACTTGGAGGCGCCACATGCTGAGAATCCTGACCGGGAAAACGCTACCCCGGCGAACCCTCTTGAAGGGCGTCGGCGCGAGCTTGGCGCTACCGTTTCTCGACGCGATGTTCCCCGCTTTCGGGCTCCGCGGACAGTCCGTGCCCAAACCCGTACATCGTTTCCAGACGTTTTACGTACCGAACGGCATGGCGATGGAGTACTGGTCGCCCACGGGAGAGGGGCCAGACTTCGCGCTCACACCGATCCTCGAGCCCCTGGCACCGTTCAAGGATCAAATGCTGGTTCTCTCGGGACTCAGAGCGAATTGGGTCCAGATCCACGCCGGTGCTTCCGGATCGTTCCTGACCGGCATTCCTCAAGGCGGGCGGACCGAGACTGAAATCATCGCGGACGTATCGATGGACCAGCTCCTGGCGAGAAAATTCGGCCAGGAGACCCAGTTGGCCTCGCTGGAGCTCTCCATGGACGCCTCGGCGAACGCGGGCGCCTGCAGCAGCAACCTCAGCTGCGTCTACACCCATACTCTCTCGTGGCGTGGCCCCACGCAGCCCCTGCCGACCGAGTACAATCCGCGGGTGGTGTTCGAGCGGCTCTTCGGCGACACCGGCTCGACCGACCGAGCGGCTCGGGAGGCCAGGTTGAGACAGCAGTCGAGCATACTCGACTCCGTGACCGACAAGATAGGCGCCTTGAGCCGGAAGATCGGAGCGCAGGATCAGATCAAGGTGGAGCAATACACCGAGGCCCTCCGAGACGTGGAGCGGCGCATCCAGAAGGCCGAGGAGCAGATCGACATCGAGCTGCCCAACTTCGAGCAGCCCGAGGGCGCGCCGCCGGTGTTCGAAGATCACCTGGAATTGATGATGGACCTGAAGCTTCTGGCGCTCCAGGCCGATTTGACCCGCGTGATCACATTCATGATCGGTAAGGAGCAGAGCCCGCGGCCCTACCCGCAGATCGACGTGCCGGACGCCCACCATCCGCTTTCGCATCACAACAACCAGCCGGAGCTGGTCGAGCGCATGTCGAGAATCAACCGCTACCACACCCAGCTCTTCTCGCAGTATTTGACCAAACTGCGCGACACTCCCGACGTGGACGGAAACCTGCTGGACAACATGACGATCCTGTATGGCTCGGGGATCTCCAACAGCACGCGGCACTCCGGCCAAAACCTGCCACTGCTCGTGATGGGAGGCGGCGCGGGAACCCTTCAGGGCGGTCGACACCTCACGTACTCCGACGAGCCGGGTATGGCGAATTTGCTCGTCACGCTCTTGGACAAGCTGGGCCTACCAGTGGATGCACACGGAGCGAGCACCGGAGCGCTGCAGCTCGATCCGCTCCCGGGGGTCTGATCCGTATGCGTGGACTGTATCCGACCTTCGGCAGACGCCAAGAGGCGTCCGGTGGATGCCGAGAGCATCGAGGGGCAGCAACGCTGATCCCGTTGGGCCTGGCCCTCGTTCTCGTGGGAGCCGGAGTAGCGGACCCACCACCGCTGATCGAGGCGGCCAAGGGTGGGGACTGGGAGGCGGTGGGGGTTCTGCTCGAGCAAGGCGCGGACGTCACGGCCACCGCACCCGACGGAGCGACCGCCCTTCACTGGGCCAGCTATTGGGACGACGTCGAGACCGCCGCACTCCTGATCCGCGCGGGCGCCGACGTGAGCGCCGCGAACGATCTCGGCGCAACACCGCTCTGGATCGCGAGCTTGAACGGAAGTGCGTCGATGACGCGGACCTTGCTGGACGCCGGAGCGGATCCCAACGCCGCCCTCCTCTCCGGGGAGTCCCCCGTCATGACGGCGGCTCGCACGGGAAGCCCCCGAGTGGTGGATCAGCTACTTGCCGCTGGAGCCGACCCGAACGCCCGGGCCACTCGAGGCCAGACCGCGCTCATGTGGGCGGCCTCGCAAATGCATTCCGATGTGGTCGGCGTGTTGCTCGAACACGGAGCGGACGTAGACGCCCGGTCAGAGACGTGGAGTCAGGTCATGGCCATCCCGCCCCACAGCAACCCCGCGAATCAGCAGAACGTCCCCCACGGAGGCAACACGGCGCTGACGTTCGCCGCCCGGGTGGGCGATCTCTCGTCCGCGAGGATGCTCGTGAATGCGGGTGCCGACGTAAACGACGCCGACGCGCGGGGTGTCAGTGCCACGGTTCTGGCCGTCCACTCCGGATTTGGCGATCTAGCTGAGTTTTTGCTCAACGAGGGCGCCGACCCGAGTGCGGCCGAGGGCGGGTTCTCGGCACTCCACCTGGCCATTCTGCGCAGAGACGAAGGCCTGGGTCGCTTGCTTCTCGCCAAAGGGGCCGATCCGAACGCCAGGATCACGAACTGGACCCCCACACGCCGGGCGTCGGCCGACTTGTACGTCCACCCCGCGCTGGTCGGAGCGACGCCGTTCTGGCTGGCCGCTCGATTTACGCAACCCGGGTTCATGCGTCTGCTCGTGGAGAACGGGGCCGATCCGCTCTTCGTGCATGAGGTCCACTACGTGACCGCAGCCGGGTCGTATGGCGCCGCCGGCACGGACGAATCGACTACCGCTCTCATGGCGGCGGTCGGGATGGGCGGAACGAGGAGGATGCGTGCCTTCGTCAGTCCGGATCCAGCCGAGCTGGAGTTTCTCACCCTGGAAGCCGTGCGACTGGCGGTGGAGCTGGGTGTCGACGTCGACGCAACCGACCTGCAGGGCCGCACGGCGGGAGAGGCCCGAGGCTACGCCTCGGTGAGGGAGTTCCTGGCTGAGGAAGCGGCGCGCTGAG
>JADFNK010000148.1 GCA_022563405.1 Gemmatimonadota bacterium
CTCGCCCGGGCCCCGTTGCTTGAACCACCGCAGGGTGACTTCCAGCCCTTCCTCATCATGCTCATCCCATGAGGTGACGCTGAGCGCCAGCGGCCGCCCGACCCTAGCCGTCCGCGCGATCCGCGCTCCGTTCGGCCCCCTCGACTCCACGCCACCCGGCTCGAGAACGAGCACTGGAGGACGCCGATCCGTGGCCAGAGCGTAGAGATTGTCCGTCTCGTAAGCCCCGAGAAGTCCGCCAGGGATCGCATACTTTTCACCGCGGGCTTCTAGCGTCCATATGACACGCCTGTCCGGGCCGAAACTGGCGGGTACGGTGACGGTGAAAACGCCGTAACTCCGGCGGGGGGCAAAATAAGTGGGCTGGCCTTGGTCGACGGTGCCTGGCGAGACGAAGTTGCGCGGGCCGACCGGAATGCTGAGGATCTCCTCCGTATTCCGGTTCCAAAATCCGAACGACAACGTATACGTGCCATCTGGATTCTGGTACCAGCCCTCGAACGTCGGACTGACTCCGAGGCCCCGCGGCTGTTGCCGGTTGACTGGGTTGAACTGCCCCTGGAGTGATCCTACCACGCCGAGAACGAGGGCCAGGACCAGTCCCCCGACGATAACTCTCCTATTCATGACCCAACTCCTTCCGCGAATCGACGTCCGCGTTGGGGGCTCGAAGTGACTCTGAAGGGTGACCAGCGGCAGCGGGAGTCGGGAGTCGGGAAACCCCGCTTTGGGCTGTCGGGGATTTCCCCACGCTGCGCCTCGCTAGATTACGCGTATGCCTACGCAGGGGATCGGGCCGCCCACGGAGCGGGCGTGGACAGCCCGCGAAGGGTGATCGGTAAGGGGGGCCGGCTCGCTACCACCCTTTCCGGCTCGCTGTGGCGTGGTCTCGCGTGATCGGCGGGGGAAGGTTCGGTGGTGCCACGAGAACCGCCGTTTCTACTCCGCGGATCTCCGGCGTCGTGCGAACCGGGATGGTGGCGTCGTCAGTTGAAGTGATGTGGTCGGTTGAAGGGATGAGGATCGCTCCAGCCGCTACGGCGACGAGGCCGATGGCAGCGAGCGCCTTTTGTATATGGCTGGTATGGCTTTTCGTGCCCATGGTTTCATCTCTTTCATTCACTCGGTGGTTTTCGAAATCATCGGGTCCTCAGTGCAGGAGTGAGTGTTTCCTGCATGTGTATAAAATTGCCCAGGGAGGGGGTCTTCGAAGTCGGGAGAAGTGGGGTGGGGGATGTAGTCGAGTCGGACGTGGCGTGGGGGAGATTTCCCCTCGCGGCACTCAGAAGACGACGCTCGCCATCAGATAGTTGAAGGTGTAGTGCCCGGCGTCACGGCCGATCTCGGCCAGGCCACGGTGCCCCCAAACGTACGACAATCCGACGGTCAGCCGCATCGCGGAGTTGGCGTCGAAGGCCAGCGGGACGTCCACCTCCTCGGCCAGCCTTGCTGTCACGAGCCCACTGCCCTCCGCCGCCCGAAAGGCGTGAAAGGCTGCCGCGATGCTGGTCCCGGCGGGACCGTCGAGGTTCCATTTCAGCGCGAGGTTCTGTAGCCCCCTTCCCCCGGTGTCTCTGGGAACGTTCAGGAACAAGATGTCGGGATCGTTTCGAGGGCGATGTCGGGAAAAGTCTCACATGTCGACCTGCTCCCCGTTATGCGTCGGTGCGGACCTGGCCTCGTGATTTCGGACGTGGAATTCCACCAGCTATGGACGTGAAGGAAATTCCCGAACCACGCCACCAAGTAGGGTTTTCTCCCACAGGTTGCTAGAGCTCCGCCTGACTGCGTGAAGGGAGAGAGCCCGACTGCCCCGGCCCGGCCCTCTTCGCACCTTTCTTCACAAGATGCAAACGCCTTGTCTCGACTCTGACCGGAAGCCCGAGGAGGTCACCGATGAAAGCCCATAGAAGCCTAAAGTGGAGCCTCGCCTGCACCGTCGCCGCGCTCTGCTCGTTGTCTTTGATCCCGTCCGCCCAGGTCTTGGGGCAAGAGTCGGGCATTACCGGGAGGGTCACACTTTCGAGCGCTCTTCCGGAGCCCGAGATCGTGTCGGTCAGGAGCGATCGTGACGCCTGCGGCTCGCAGGTCCTCGTGTCTCTGATTGAGGGGGAGAACGGCGGGCTAAAGAACGCGGTGGTCCGAATCGTCGGGGTGGAGGGCCAGCCTCCGGCGGACTTCGCGGAGCCGGTCTTGGACCAGCGGGGCTGTCTGTTCGAGCCGAGAGTGGTCCTGGTCGCGCCTGGCCAGCAGCTCGACGTACTCAACAGCGACGGGATCATGCACAACGTCCATACGAAGTCGAAGGCGAATCGGGGCGTGAACAAGTCGATGCCGAAGTTCCTCACGAAGATCACCCTCGATTTCGCCGAACCCGAGGTGATCACAGTCCGTTGCGACGTACACCGCTGGATGCACGCCGTCATCGTCGTGGCCGAGCACCGCTACTACGCGGTGACGCATGCGGACGGCTCGTTCATGCTGCCGAGCCTGCCAGACGGCATCTACACGCTCGAGGCATGGCACCCCGAGCTGGGGGCCAAAGAAACCACTTTCGAGGTTTCGGGTGGGGTCGCGGCGGGCGTGCAAATCGTCTTCTGAACATCAAGAGTCAAACTCAGCCGGAGTCAGAAAGGAGGGACATCATGAGACACCTCACATGGAGCCTCGCCCTGGCCTTCTCACTGTTGCTCCCGAGCGCGGTCGCAGCGCAGAGCGCGTCACTGAATTTCAGCGCGGCCGACCGAGGCCAACAGGAGGAGTTCTTCGAGGCCGCAACACCGCAGATGCGGATGAGCTCGTACTTGAGCTCAATGAAGAACGCGGCCCCATTCCCAATCGCGGACGAGCAGCCCATCGGCTACTTCGCTCGCCGACTCGTTACCGGTTGCAACACATGCCACGTCGCCTTCCCAAAGCTCAACACCTACGGCAGGCTCGTGAAGAACATGGGCTACCAGCTTCCCGAGCTCGATCTCAGCCAACTGCATGAGCCGGCGCTCAAGAAGGTGACGCGGTACATCCCGCTGTCGTTCCGCGGGGTGCTCGACCTTGCCAACGGTGACCCGAACGATCTGAATGCCCAGGTCGACGTGAGAGCCCTCCAGATGCTCAGTGGGGGGACGGCGTGGGGCAACCGCCTGAGTTGGTGGGCGCACACACACATCGTCGAGGAGAACGAGTTCGTCAACCCGTTCACCAACACGCCCCATGAGCTATGGGCTCAGTACAATCTGTCCTTTGGGGCGGAGCAGAATCGGCTGAGTTTTCGCGGCGGAATGTCCGAGCTGCCGCTCTGGTTCGCGCCGTCGAAGACGAAGCTGAGCGAGATCCCGTACGCGATCTACGACGCAGCGGTCGGGGAGAGCGTCTTCACCTTGAGCACACCCCAATACGGGTTCCTAGTACAGGGGGCCCGGCTCGACGATCTGGGCAACGACCTCGACTTCTCGTACGCCGTGGCCGCCGTCACGGGTGAGCAGAGCTTCGATTCACAACGCTTCACCCACGTATTCAGCCGATTCACCAAGACGATGTCCGGGGTGAACTTCGGCCTCTTCGGATACACGGGCTCGCAGGACTTCCAAGTGCACCAAGACGAGCACGCGGAGGAAGAGCAAGCTGAAGAGGAACACGCCGAGGAAACGCACGACGAGCATGGCGCAGAAGAACCTACCTCACTCAGCGTGCACGACCGGCTCTATCGTGTCGGCTTCGATATCGATGCGGACATCGGGCGCCTGAACGTCTTCGGACTCGGACTGTACGGCCGCAACAGCAATCCGGGGCCCGACCAGAGCCTGGGGAGCCGTTCCTACTACGGAGGCTTCGTGGGGGCCGACTTCAGCGTCACGGAGCGCCTGATCCTGTCGACACGCTTTGACGCGGTGCGCTTCCGCGACAACGAACAGCCGCATGACGAGCACGCCGAGCCGGAGCACCAGGAGGAGGCCGCCCCGGCACATGATGATGATCCTGACGCAGG
>JADFNK010000009.1 GCA_022563405.1 Gemmatimonadota bacterium
CCGCGGACAGCCGCCCCGAGATGGAGTGACACGGCGCTCCCACCACACGTGTCAGGGATCGTCCACCCCATGAACGATCCCAGCGGCCCGATCGAGTCCATCCGTCGACTGTAGGATCTTCCCCCTGAGGCGGTGCGGGTAGTCATCCGGCAGGGCATCCAGCCACTCCTCGACCTCAGCGGCCAATCCGGGGTCGTTATGGGATCCCAGAGTCGACCCGAGCCATCTTTGCGGGAAGAAGATGTCACCTGTCCGCTGGATCTCTTCCACCATCTCCAGACTGGGGATCACGAAACGCCGGGAATGACGGGTGCGCGTGGGGTGGTGCAAGTAGCCCAGGGCGCTAAGCACCCACGGCTCGCGTGCGCGATTCTCGGGATCACTCAGGCTCTCGAAGAACGCCTCTCGCACCGCCGGGTCCGCAGACAAAGCAGGGCGTACGAACAAGAATCGAGCCTTCCGATCCGGGTTGTCGATCCTCTCGAGCTGACGGTCGAGGATTTCCTCCGCGTCCCCTTCCCCCAGGATGGCGAGCGTGGTGGCCATACTCGTGTAGTCCTCGACCGAAAATTTCATGCCTCGAACCGAATCGACCTGCTCCCAGATTCGTTGGAGCCGAGCCAGTCCCGCGGGCGTACTGACCACATTGCGCCAGGCGTTGAAGTAGGACGATTGCCGGGTCGCGACCGTCGTTCGTTCGACCTGACCCCAGAGCATCTCTTCGGTCGACGTGGCCTGGGCCGCTCTCTCGCCTTCACTCAGATACCCCCAGAACGTGGATCCGAGGTACCCGAGAACTCGCTGGAGACTCTGCTCGTCTTCCTCTTCGACCGCACCCCGGAGGAGAAGCGCGTACCACTCGGCAACGGCGACCTCTCTCTCCAGGACGGCGTCCCAAAGAGTGACCCAAGCGATACCCCTGGTCTTGGCATCCGGAATCTCGGGGAGCGTCTCGATCAGGTACTGCCGGCTTCGCGCGTCCAGATGGAAATGCCCGTACTCGAACCCCCCTCCGTTCGGGAGAACGAAATCCGGAGCTTCGCGTCCGACCCAGTCGCCGAGCGAGATCGGCTCGCCGTCCAGGCGCACCGGAAGAGTAGTGAGCGTCCCACCGGCCGAGATCGTGACTTCCATCGTCTGGGGCCAGACGCGACCCTCACCGGCCGGATCACTCTGTGAAATTCGCAGCTCGCTGACGCGTCCATCTTCCAGCGCGAGCTCCGTGGACACCGTGGGCCTGCCCGGCTCCTCCACCCACACGCGACTCCAGTCCAACAGGTCCTCATCGCCGAGATCGTCCAGAATGCCGATCAGGTCCGGCCAGGTGGCGTTCGAGTGTGCGAACCGGGTCAGGTACTCACGCATCCCATCGCGGAAGGTCTCTTCGCCGACCAGCAGCTCCAGCTGGCGCATCACGATGGGAGCCTTCTGATAGATGATGGCACCGTAGAGCGTGCCCGCTTCCCTCAGATTCTCCAACGGCTGACGCACGGCGTTGGCACCGGGCGTGCGGTCCACTCCGTAGGCCGTGTTGTGATGGGCCAGGAAGAACCGCAGATCGTGATTCAGGTCGGGAAAGGACGGCTGCACGATCTTGGCCGCCATGAAGTTCGCAAAGACCTCTTTGGTCCAGACGTCATCGAACCAGGCCATGGTCACCAGATTGCCGAACCATTGGTGCGCGGTTTCGTGTGCGATCACACTCGCGCGTCCGATGATTTGGTCCTGCGTCGCCGACTCGTCCAGAAGAAGAGATCGCTGCCTGTAGAAAATCGATCCCGGATGCTCCATCCCACCGTATTGAAAGGGCGGAATGAGCACGAAGTCGAACTTCCCGTAGGGGTAGTCGATCTGCGTGTAGTCCTCCAGCCAGTCCAGCGCCGTCTCGTGCAGATCGAATACGGCGTCCAGATTGCGGGCCACCTTCGCGGTATCGGTCTCGCGATGGAACATCCGGAAGGTGCGCCCGCCCCGCTCCGCCTCCTCGATCTGAAAATCCCCCACGGCAAAGGCGAGGAGATAGGTCGGGATAGGCTGCGTTTCCCGGAAGACGTACCGGGTCCGTCCTCCGTCCAGGAGCTCCTGGGATACCTCCGCGCCATTGGCTACCGCCACCCACTCGGACGGAATCTCAAGCGTCAGGCTGAACGGTGCCTTCAGATCCGGCTGATCGAAAATCGGAAGCGAAAAATGGGCCCGGTCGGGAACGAACAGCGTGTAGAGGAAATCCGGATTTCGGTTGAGGGCCTCGTCGCCGGCCTCGAACTCGATGCTGACTTCATTGTACGAGTCCGTCGTGAACGCGGAGTGGTCGATGGCCATGTGGTCGAAGACCGGCGTCCACTCGGCCGTCTCTCCGTTGACATGAACGCTTCGCACACGCTCGCCCGGATCCTTGAAGTCGATGACCACGGGGCTCTTGGAGTCGTCGCGTAGCGTGAACCGTGCGATCAAGGTTCCCGTGAGCGCTCCGGCGTCGCGCGGTATGCTCAGCTCATAGGCATAACTAAGATCCGCAAGCGTACCTTTCCTGTGGCGGGCGAGCTCTTCGGAAACCCCTTCCTCCAGCCGCGGCCCATCGGGCTGGCCGGCGCATCCGACAGCGAACGTCACGAGCCCGAGCCCTACCGCCATCCGTCGCAGACCATCTCCCACACGCACCTCCGCTTTCTGTCCCGAACGGGCTCACCGTCCCCGTGGGCTCGGCGGCACGGTCGGGTACGTGATGCCCAACTGCTCCAAGTATGTGTCGAACCTCGTCTCGTCGAAGTAGTACTGCTCGAGTAGCGGCCTGAACGTCTTCATGGTGGACTCGTTGAGCTCGATCGCCGGCTGGTCGTCGGCCGAGATGAACGGCGTGTACTCCATGTCCTTCGTCTGCTCGTCGCGGAAGTAGGTCCAGGCTTCGGCGACCAGGTCGGGGTTCATAAAGAACTCGAGTGCCGTCATCGCGAGCGCCTTGGCCCCAGCGGTGGCGCCCTTGTGGGCGATGGGCGTGGCCATCGCGATCCCGCTCGACCAGTTATGGCCAGGCAGGCCCGGCACGTTCGAGGGGAAGCGCATGGTGACCGTCGGCACGGTCCAGGAAACGTCCCCGATGTCGTCCGAGCCACCGCTCCGGCGGCGCCCCGAAGGTGCCCTCAGCTCGGTGAGCTCCGTGGCGAGCCCGTTCGGGTCACTTTCCACCGCCTCCTGTACAGCGCGCGCGAGGGTCTGGTCTGCCTCGCTCCACTCGGGCAGTCCCACCGTCTTGATGTGCTCGTACATGGTCTCGGCGATCACCTTGTTGAAGTGCCGTGGCCAGGCCGAGCCCAGGATGCGGTAAGACATCTCGGTGTTGGTCATCAGGGCGGCACCTTCGGCCATCTGTATCCCGATGTCGAAGTTCTTCTTGATGTCCGGGTAGTCCATCTCTCGGAAGAAGTACCAGACGGCCGCTCGCTGGGGCACGACGTTGGGCTGGTCACCACCGTCCGTGATCACGTAGTGGGAACGCTGATCGGGCCGCAGATGCTCACGTCGGAAATTCCAGCCCACGTTCATGAGCTCGACGGCGTCCAGGGCGCTCCGGCGCCATGCGCCGACTCACCCACGAACGTGAACTCGGCAGACACGAGGCCAGTGCCGTTGGACGCCCCCCAGGTGACGCTCAAGTTGCTGGACACGTGCGTGAACATCACCAGATCAACGTCCTCGAAATGACCATCCCGCACAAAATATGCCTTGGTGGCCAGCAACTCTTCGGCCACGCCGGGCCACAACACGAGCGTACCCTGGATACCCTCCCGTTCCATGATCTTCTTGAGAGCGAGTGCAGCCGTGACGTTCACCGCCTGCCCCGAGTTGTGCCCTTCACCGTGCCCCGGGGCCCCTTCGATGATGGGCTCGTGCCATGCCACCCCGGGCTTCTGACTGGCCTTGGGGATGCCGTCGATGTCGCTCCCGAACGCGATGACCGGAGAACCCGAGCCCCATGTGGCCCACCATGCGGTGGGGATCCCGGCGATCCCCTCTTCGACCTCGAAACCGTTCTCACGCAGAATCGACGTGACGTACGCGGACGTCTCGTACTCCTGGAAGCCCAGCTCCGAGAAGCTGAAGATCTTGTCCACCATGACCTGCGTGAGCTTCCTGTTGGCTTCGACTTCGCCCGTAACCTCCTCGAGTAGATCATCGAGGGATTGAGCGGTCCCATACGAGGGGACGAATAGGAGTAGCGGGGCAATCAGGGCGAGGGTCTTCATGGTGTATTCCGGCTGAGGTTGGATCCGACCATCAGCGATACGCTCCCTCGGTGTGCCAGGCAAGGGTCGTTCGGGTGGCCATGCGGCGCTTATGCTCCGGCTCAGTCAACCCACCGGGGTCGAGCGAGGCGAGACCCTCCCCTTGTAAGGCTGACCCCGAGCTAAGGTGAACGCTCGCCGTCCGGCTATCCAAGGACGAGACGATCGGATGCGTGGATGGGCAAGAATACCGCACGGCGTCAGCCTCTTCGAGCACACTCCGGACGAGATTCCGCCGGTTCCGGGTTGAGATCCGGCTTGAACGCCGTACGTTGCTCCTCCGAAGGCCGACCGCCCCTCCTCACTCACCTCGACGAGCCTCCGGGCGTCCACCATGAGTAAAGAAATTCGCTTTGGCGCCTTTGTCCGCGTGGCAACCCTTCGGCAAAAGGTCGTCAGCTTCAACGATCTGGTCAGGGTTAACACCGGCACGCCCAGGGACAGGGTCAGGCTGCGCCCCCTTTATGCCTACCGCCTCTTTACCCCCTATCTCTCCACCCGGCTGTTCGAGCAGGCCCGGGCCGTCATCCCGTTGGCGCTGTACCTGGTGCTATTCCAGGTATTCATTCTCCGCCAGGACATCGCCGATGCGGGAGTGCTGACTGCGGGGCTCCTCGCCGTCATCCTGGGCCTCATGCTCTTCATGGAGGGCCTCAAGCTCGGCCTGATGCCCTTTGGCGAAAGGCTGGGCAATACCCTGCCCGTACATTCGCCCTTGCCGGTCGTATTGCTCATCGTCTTTCTACTGGGTATCGGCGCAACCTTCGCCGAACCTGCGATCGGCGCATTGAAGGCCGCCGGGCAATTCGTCGACGTCACCACCACTCCCTATTTGTACGCGCTGCTCAATCAATGGTCCGAGGCATTGGTTCTGGCCGTCGGCATAGGCGTCGGTTTCGCCGCCATACTCGGCACGCTGAGGTTCCTGTTTAGCTGGAGCCTGAAGCCCTTGATTTACCTCACCCTGGTACCTCTACTCGCTATGACGCTCTACCTGTCACAGAATGCCGACCTGGCACCCACACTGGGGCTGGCCTGGGACACCGGCGCAGTGACCACCGGCCCGGTGACCGTACCGCTGGTGCTGGCACTCGGGGTCGGCATTGCGGGCGCAGCGGGCCGTGGCGACTCTTCCCTTTCCGGCTTCGGCATCGTCACGCTCGCCTCGCTCTTTCCGGTACTCGCCGTCCAGGGACTGGCGCTGTTCGTTTTCCACCAGCAATCCCCAGAGGCGATTGTCCTGGCCGCGCAAACGGTCTCTCTGAGCGCTTCCGGCAATTGGCTGACACAATCTCCCGGCGCAGAAATTATCGGCGGAGTCCGCGCCATTGTGCCACTCGTCCTCTTTTTACTCTTCGTGCTGTTGGTGGTCGTCAAACACAAACCGGTGCGGCCGGCGATCACCGCCTATGGCATCTTCTTGTGTGTGCTCGGCATGATCATCTTCAAACTGGGTCTGACCTACGGGCTGTCGGTGCTGGGCTCGCAGGCCGGAAGCCTGGTACCCGCCGCCTTTTCACCCCTGGATGGCATCGTCGGCTCACCCCTGTATTCCCTGTCCGCCGGACTGTTTATCGCCATCGGTTTCGCCTGGGTTCTGGGGTTTGGCGCAACCCTCGCCGAACCTGCGCTCAACGCGCTCGGCCTGACGGTCGACAATCTGACCAACGGCGCCCTGCGCAAGTCGACCTTGGTGTACGCCGTTTCCTTTGGCGTGGGCTGTGGTATCGCCGTCGGCATATCGAGAATTATCTACGACTGGCCACTGGTGTGGCTGCTCCTCTCCGGCTACGCCCTCGCCATCGTCCTCACGTGGCTCTCGACCGAGGAATTCGTCGATATCGCCTGGGACAGTGCCGGGGTGACCACCGGTCCGGTCACGGTGCCGCTGGTGTTGGCGATGGGGCTGGGTTTCGGCGAGGCCATGGGTGCCGTGGACGGTTTTGGTATTCTGGCCATGGCCTCCATTGGCCCCATCCTGTCCGTAATGGGTACCGGCCTGTGGATCAACTGGAAAATTCAGCGTAAACACGTCATGAGCGAAGAACGACTGCCCGCCATTGACCGAACGGCACGACGGGGCAGAGCCGCATGAAACACCGGGAAATCACGTTACTGACCGATGCATCGGTGATCACCTGCATCGTGCAACGGGGCACTGCCGACAAGATCGTGCAGGCCGCCCAGGATGCCGGCGCACAGGGGGCGACCATAAACTATGCACAGGGTGTCGGGGTGCGGGAGCGGCTGGGGATCCTGGGTCTGGCGGTCGAAGTCGACAAGGAAGTCATCACCATCATCGTCGCCAACGACCAGGCCGACCGGGTGTTTGAATCCATGTATCTGGCAAGCAAACTCGATACGCCCGGCATGGGCATCATGACGCTCGCGGCGCTCGAGAAAATCGCCACCTATGTCCCCTCCGAACTGGTGGAAAGACTGGCCGGCAAGACCGACCCGGAAGAATGAAAACAGCCACGGGCAGGAAACTCATCACCTGCATCATGCCGCATGGGCGTGCCCTGCCCGTGCTCGAGGCGCTCAAGGAAGAGCTCGGAATCCTCGCCATCATCATCCATCACGCCCGCGGCACCGGGCGCATGACTCCGCTGGCGTGGCGTGGTATCGGCGAATCATCGGAGAAGGATGTCCTGAGCGTTATCGTGCCTGCTTCACGGGCGGAGGAAGTCTTTGGCTTCATCTACGAACATGGCGGGATCAACCAGCCTCATGGCGGAATTCTTTATCAACAACCACTGGCTAAAAGCACCGAGTTTCATCTCCCCGATTTGCCCGATGAGGGCACATCGAAGCGTTGAGCCGGCCCCGTCCGGCCCTGCCCGTTTAAAAAAGCATGGCCTTCCTCTACATGGTCAGCGGCGGATGGCGCTCGAGCTGGCGCGATCCGATGCGGGCCCAAAGCGGCTACGCACCCTTCCTCGACGCCGGGTTCACGGTCTTCTCCGTCCGCCAAGCTGCGATGTGCACCTGATACCGAGGTCTCTCTCTATGGAGTGAGACGGCGATCCCACCCATGCGTCAGGGCGTTAAGCATCTTGTTCCGAGTTCCCGATTTGGGTACATTGCTTCCCAATATGGGAATTATCAACTCGCCGGACGGAGCCGGTCTGCCGACGACACTGGCCAATGCGCTGTTCACACCGGTGCAGCAGCGTGTCCTCGGCCTGTTGTTCGGCCAGCCCAAGCGACGCTTCCAAAGTGCGGAGTTGATCCGGCTAGTGGATTCGGGAACGGGCGCTACGCACCGCGTTCTGAAGCGTCTTGCCAGGAGCGGTCTGGTGCTCGAGAGCGTGGACGGCCGGCAGAAGTACTATCAGGCGAACCCCGACTCTCCCGTGTTCGACGAGTTGGTCGCACTTGTCCGTAAGACGGTAGGTCTGGCCGGGCCGATACACGATGCGCTGGTGCCACTCGCCGACCGAATCCGGGCGGCCTTCGTCTATGGTTCGATAGCCAGCGGCGGAGACCGCGCAGACAGCGACATCGATCTGATGGTGATCGCCGACCACCTCGACTATCCAACACTATTCGAAGCCGTGCAGGTTGCCGAAGGGCAACTCGCGCGTTCGATAGATTGTCGGGTGATGACGCCTTCGGAGTGGCAGAGCAAGCGTGCGCGCTCGGACAGTTTCGTGGCTCGACTCCAGGAGAAGCCACACGTTTTCGTTCTGGGTTCTGAAGATGACCTCCGATAATCTCGAGAACCTGGTCGGAATCGGCCAACTGACGAAGGAACCACCGAGCGCCGACGAGCTGGCCGGGCTGAGGCGCTCAGGAGAGTCTCGCCTTTCGGACGCCGAACGGACCGACCTCTCGTTCGAGAGTCGCTTCGATCTGGCATACAACGCCGCGCACGCCCTGGCGCTGTACGCGCTCAGGCGACTGGGCTACCGGCCCAAGAACCGATACGTCGTGTTTCAAGCGCTTCCGCACACGGTCGGCCTGAAGACCGGCCACTGGCGAGTGCTCGCAAAGGCCCACGCGACCCGAAACACCGCGGAGTATGAGGGCTACCTGGAGCAGGACGAGCTGCTGCTGGCAGACATGATCGCAGCGACACGGGCGTTAGTAGACACCCTCCCTGAGGGCGGATCGGAGCCGTGACGGAAGCCGGATCTACCTGACCACCCACGCGTGTCAGGGCGTCAACCGATTCATCAACCGCGGGAACGGAATCATCTCCCGGACGTGAGGGCGTCCCGTGATCCACGCCACCGTACGTTCCAGCCCGAGTCCGAAGCCTGAGTGGGTGAACGTGCCGTAGCGCCTCAGGTCGAGATACCACGAGTACTTGTCCTCCGGAAGCTTCTCCTCCCGGATGCGCGCCAGCAGCTTGTCTAGATCGTCTTCTCGCTGACTCCCCCCGATGAGCTCGCCGTATCCGCGCACGAGCAGGTCGTTGCAGCGGACCGTCCTCGGATCGTCCGGATTCTCCTTCATGTAGAAGGCCTTCACAGCCTTCGGATAGTCATGCACGAAGACGGGCTGATCGAACTGCTCCGACAGCAACATTTCGTCGGACACCCCCAGATCGCGACCCCACTCGATCTCACTCCCGTTCTCCCGCAGAAGCGCGACGGCATCGGTATAGGAGATGCGCGCGAAGGGCGGGGCAATCGCCTCCAACTCCGAGGTGTCGCGCTCGAGCACCTCGAACTCATGACTACACCGCTCGAGCGCCCTTTGGACGAGGTAGCAGACGAGGTCCTCCTGGAGGTCCATGTTGTCGTCCGAGTCGGCGAACGCGACCTCCGGCTCGAGCATCCAAAATTCGGTGAGATGTCGGCGTGTCTTGGATTTTTCGGCCCGAAACGTGGGGCCGAAGCAGTACACCTTCCGAAAGGCGGGGCACGCCGTCTCGACATACAGCTGACCGGTCTGAGCCAAGAAGGCGGGTTCACCGAAGTAATCGGTCTCGAACAGCGTGCCCGCGGATTCGCCGATGGAGCTGGTGAGAATGGGCGTGTCGACGCGGACGAAATCCCGATCGTAGAAGTAGTCGTGTATGGCCTGCTCGACCTCGTGGCGAACGCGCAGGCCGGCGCGCTGGAGGCTGGACCGAAGCCAGAGATGGCGGTGATCCAAGAGGAATTCGATCCCGTGCTCCTTGGGCTGGATCGGGTATTCCTCCGAAGCTCCGAGCAACTCCAAGCCGGTCACGCCGACCTCATATCCTCCGGGTGCGCGGGGCTCCTCCCGTACTTCACCGCTCAGGGAGACCGAACATTCCTGCGTGAGCGACTCCAGCAGCGCCCACGCGTCCTCAGGAAGCTCCTTCTTGAGAAGAACACCCTGCACGAGCCCCGTACCATCGCGCACCACCACGAAGCCGACCTTCCCATGGCTGCGCGTGCTCTCGACCCATCCGAGAATGGTGACCGACGTGCCTACGTGGTCGGCGAGGCTTCCGACCTCGGTGATCTTTTCCTGGCTCATATCGTTATTAGAAGGCTGTTGAAGTGTGGGCACAGGGCACGGCCAACCACCCGAGTCCCGCGGGCTGCGAGGGATGAGTGGGTCGACGAGCCCTCGCGACCGACCGACCGACCGACCGACCAGAGTGTAATCGCGTCATCCGACCGAGAAAAGCTTCAGCCGCTCCGCGTACCGGTGGTCCATCAACGCCCTGATCCGCGTGACCCCGTCGCCGGCCAACTCCGGGTCCCTCTCGACGATGGCCCGAGCCCGACCCTGGGCCTCCACCAGGAGGCTCTCGTCCTTGGTGAGGTCGGCGAACCGCAGCACAGGATCCCGCCCGTGCTGTTGGGCGCCGAAGAGGTCTCCCTGCCCGCGTATCCGCAGGTCAGCGTGAGCCACGGCAAAACCGTCTGATGTGTCCCTGAAAATCTTCAGGCGCTCCGCGGCGGCTTCACCCGGTTCGGCGATGAGGATGCAGTAACTCTTGGCGGCCCCACGCCCCACCCGGCCCCTCAGCTGGTGAAGCTGCGACAGTCCGAAGCGTTCGGCGTGCTCCACCACCATCACGGACGCGTTGGGCACGTCGATGCCGACTTCGATCACGGTGGTCGCGACCAGCACGTCGATATCCCCGGCGAGAAACGCCCGCATGACCTGGTCCTTTTCCGCGCTGGACAGCTGTCCATGAACGAGACCGACCCGCCGGTGCTGGAAGGCCTCGGCCGAGAGGCGTTCGTACTCTTCGGTGGCGGACCGCAGGTCCATCTTGTCCGACTCCTCCACCAGCGGGTACACGATGTAGGCCTGACGCCCGGCCTCGAGTTCCTGGTCCACGAGGCGGTGGACTTCGTCTCGTTTGCTCGGGTACCGGAGCAAGGTCGTCACGGGCTTGCGACCCTCCGGCATCTCGTCGAGCATGGACAAGTCGAGATCTCCGTATAAGGTCATCGCCAATGACCTGGGGATCGGCGTCGCCGACATGATGAGCGTGTCGGGTGGAATCTCGCGCTCTCCCAATGCCATCCGTTGTCTCACGCCGAAGCGGTGTTGTTCGTCGACCACGACCAAGCCGAGGTCCCGAAATTCCACCGTCTCCTGGATCAGCGCGTGCGTGCCTACCGTGAGCGCCGCGGTACCGTCAGAAAGCGCCTTCAACGTCTTCTTTCGCTTCGCGGTCGTCAGTTGACCCGTGAGCAGGTGGACGCTCAGGCCGAGAGGCTCCACCAGCTCTCTCAGCTTGCGTACGTGCTGCTCCGCGAGCAGCTCCGTGGGCGCCATGAGCACCGCCTGGCGTCCACTCTCGGCGGCCAGAAGCATCGCGAACAGGGCGACGATGGTCTTACCCGACCCGACGTCCCCCTGCAGGAGACGGTTCATCCTCCGGTCGGAACCCATGTCCGCGTAGATCTCGCGGAGGACTCTGGCCTGTGCTCCTGTCAGCTTGAAGGGTAAGGCCTCGTGCAGAGGCCGGATGAGCTCGTTGGTTCGCTCGAACACGAGCCCCGGCTTCAGGACGGTCTCCTGGTAACGGGCCTGGGCCTGGACGAGCTGGAGGAAGAACAACTCGTCGAAGGCGAGGCGCCGCCGGGCGGCCTCCGCGGAGCTCAGCGAGGATGGCCGATGGAGGGCCCCAAGAGCGTCCCCGAGGCCCGGCAACACAAGACTGCTCCGCTCCTTTTCGGTGAGATATTCCTCCTCCGCCACCTCCGTCAGGAGCACATCGAGATTTTTCTCGAACAGCCCCCGAAGGACCCACTGCGGGACCTGATCGCTCGCCGGATACGTGGAAAAGACGTGCCCCTTCGCCATATCGGCCGGGGAGTCGTCCGAGGCGCGAGCCAACACGGTGAACTCCCGTGGCTGAAGCTGCCTCCCGTGGAAGAACTTCACACGCCCGGTGACCAGCAGGAGATCCCCTTCGTGGAGCTTTCGCTCCAGCCAGGGCTGCCCAGGCCAGGCGCACGTGATCATCCCCGAATCGTCCTGCAGGACGGCCTGAAAGATACGGAGGCCTTTGCGCGTGGGGATTACTCCCATCGAACGTATCCGCCCCACCGCCGTAACGTCCGCGCCGACCTCCAGGCTCCCCAACGGTTCGATCGTGGAAGCGTCGTCGTAACGTCGAGGCACGTGGTAGAGGAGATCGCGGGCGGTCACGATTCCCATCCTACCCAACGCCTCGGCCCGAACCGGCCCCACCCCCTTCAGAAACTGGACCGGCTTGTCCAGCCTGAAAAAGCTCACTCCTCGAAGACCCCCTCTACGAAATCGTCGGGATCGAAGTCGGACAGATCGTCGACTCCTTCTCCGGACCCCACGAGCTTGACCGGTAGCCCGAACTCCTGTTGGAGACCCACCACGATACCACCACGCGCCGTACCATCCAACTTGGTCAGGATGATACCAGACAGGTCGACCACGTCACCGAAGGAGCGTACCTGAGCCACCGCGTTCTGGCCGACGGTCCCATCCAACACGATCAGACACTCGTGTGGAGCCCCCTCGCATCGCCGGCGGATCACGCGATCGACCTTCTGAAGCTCCTCCATGAGGTTCCTCTGTGTGTGAAGGCGCCCGGCCGTGTCCACCAGAACGACATCCACGTCCCGTGCTTCGGCCGCGACGATGGCGTCGAACGCCACAGCGGCCGGATCCCCCCCCTTTTGACCCGCGACGAAGTCCGCGCCCACCCGCTCCGCCCAGACCCGAAGCTGCTGTACGGCCCCCGCCCTGAACGTGTCGGCCGCTGCGAGCAACACGCTGCGTCCCTCGCTTCGGATACGGTGCGCGAGCTTGGCCACGGAGGTCGTCTTACCCACTCCGTTCACGCCGACGATCAGATAGACCGTGGTACCCGTTTCCGCCACTTGAAGAAAGGAAGACCCGGCCGGCTCCAGAATCCTGGCGATCTCGTCCTTGAGGGCACGCCTCAATTCGGAGCCTCCGGAGACCTTACCCCTGCGCGCGAGCGAGCCGACATGGTCGACGAGTCGCATGGTTGCGTCCACGCCGAAGTCGGCTGTGAGAAGGCGCTCCTCCAGTGACTCCAACGATTCATGGTCCAAGCCCCCGACGGCCACCCGGACATCGGTCAGCGCGAGATCGACGGCCCGTCTCCACAGCCCCTTCTTCTTCTCACCTCGCCGCTTGAATAATCGGGCCATCGTCAACTCCGGTCCATCGTCATTCCCAACCCGTGCCGCCTATCGTAGCCCGCCCCGCCGGCGGCCGATCCACTCGGCGGAAAGAAGCACCAGGATGAGAATATACGGACCCGGGTGGGTCCGTAGCGGAGGGCCGAGCCTCGCCCTGGACGGAGCCCCTTCCGCCGCATCCGACGCCTCAGGAGAAATGTCCACCGGTTGGCGGAGAAGTTCGAGGCTGTGGCCCTCGCTCTCGATGCGCCCATCTCCGATAGATCCATCCTCTCCGGCAAGGGTGATCCGGTACGAATACTCGGCCACCGGAAGCGCCCTGGTCCGCACAAGCCCGGCGCCATCCACTACGACCGTGGTATCGAGCACCAGCGAGTCACCGGCCGAGTCACCCACCGAGTTCTTCACGGAAAGTGCGAAGCCGACATTCCTTCCGATCAAACCGGGGGCTCGCCAGGCCATGAGCTCACGGGAACTCCACACGCGCTTCTCGGGACGTACCGGCGTGGCCCCGTCCTGCGGCGCGGACGCGAGCAGCCATCCTGCGACGCCGGCCCATAACCTACGATACGCCTCCCGGTCCGGGCCCTCACGGAACGCCCAACGCCAAAAGCCCGATGCCAGAACGACGGCCCGACGACGTCCCAGGTTTTCGTTCAGCACGAGCCCGGCCTCCACGGGTCCACTCCCCTGTCGCTGGAGCGGGATCGGCGTGGGCACTGTCCCCGGTGTCCGCCGGGGAAGGATGGCGGTCAACGGCGGCAGCCCAGTCAGATCCGCACCGGACAAGCTGGCAGCCAACGGGGACGGGGGCAGGTCCGGCGTGGCATACCACTCTCCGTCCAAGTGACCGCTGGCCTCCACGCCCGAAACCAGGGCCCCCGCCGGGTCGGACGGAAAGACGATGGCCCTGGGGGCCTCGGCGAGAGTCGTCCTCACCCAATCGGGCGCCTCTGCTCCGAGGCCGTGCAGCACCACGAAGTCCGCTCCAGCAAGAAGTTCGCGGACCTCGGCCTCGTCCACCGGGGGTCCGACCTCGGAGCCCGAGCCGAGGCGGAGGTATCGGCCCCCGCTCAGGCTGAGAAAACCGTTGGAATCGAGTCCCGTTATCTGTGAGAGCACCGGGAGAAGAAAGCGGGGCTCCCAATCGGGTTGGAGAGAAAGAAGAACCAGACCGCCTTCCGTCGGGTCGACTTCCGTGAAGGCGGACTTGGCATCGTCAGCCTCGAATTGGTCACCCGGCAAGCTCGCGACGAGACGATAACGGACCCAACCTGTGTCACGAGGAGCCGGCAGACGGATCGTAGCGGTGGCGAGAAGGCCCGGCTCCACAGCCGGAATCCCAGCCGAAGCCACAAGACGTTCCTCCTCCCACACCTCGACCCGGATCGTATCTCCCGGATCGGTCCCCTCGGAAAACAAGGCGATCCCGACCGAAAGCGGGGTCCCTGATTCCGCGCGAGGCGGAAGCTCGAAGCGGGCGACACCCGCGTTACGCACGACCCCCCCGGTTCTTTCAAGCTCGACTCCAAAGGGGGACCGACCCAGACTGAGCTCCGCCTCCACTGGATCGTCGAGTCTCAGATCCGAGAGAACCGTTACCTCGGTGGCTCCCGCTTCCGCCACCCGGGCGAGAGCGGGCGCGAGTCTGGAGGTAGACGCCACGGGAAGTAGCGTATCGAGAGCATCGAGGGAGACGACTCGAGGAGCTTCTCCAAAGAGCAGGATTTGGGCTCCCGCCTCGGCGAGCTCCCTCGCACGCTCCAAGGCCGACACCCAGTTGGCGCCGCCCATCGTCGCATCGGCCGACGCATCGGGCCCCGCATCGCCCCCCACACCCGCCGCCCCACTGGCCACCCCACTGGCCGACGCTCCGGCCGACATACTGGTGGATGCGTCCAGCAGCACCCAGCTACCGTCGGCCCCGCCATTTCGTGGGCCACCGGGCAGCCGAGGATCCCAAAGCAACAGAAGTACCAGCACGAGAATCGAGGCGCGGATCGCGCCGAGGAACCTCCGGCCGGGGATCGGGATCTCGCGGCGCGCGTAGATCCACGCGGCGAATCCGCCCGCGCCGGCCACCAGAACTGCAAAGGCCAGCCAGGAAGAGGTCACCGCGCTCCTGCGGCCGGTGCGTCACCCTCCCCGAGGACGTTCACGGCCAGCCGAACCTCCCAGGGAAGAGGAAGCCGATCGAGGAGGGCCAGGCGAGCACGGCTCTGTGTCTCCCACACCTCCCACTGCTCAATCGGGACCGGGTCGCCCGGCGGCAATTGGATGGTTTCCGGATCCTTGAAGGTGCCGTACTGCCGCATCTCATAGTGGAGGTGTGGACCGGTTGCCAGCCCCGTCATCCCCACGTACCCAATGAGGTCACTCTGGTCGACCGCACTGCCCACCCGGATCCCAGGAGCGAAACCATTCATGTGGGCATAACGCGTGGTCCATCCGTTGGAGTGCCGCACTACGATCGTGTTCCCGTAGGTGCTGTGCCTCTCCCGCTCGATCACAACGCCGTTTCCGGTCGCCCGAACCGGCGTCCCCCTGCTCGCCGCGTAGTCCGTACCCCGATGCGCTCGCCACGTCTGCAAGATCGGATGGAACCGGCTGTTGCTGAACCCACTGGAGATCCGCCTGTATTCGATCGGGCTCCTCAGAAACCGGAGTCGTACGGAGTTCCCGTCCTCGTCATAATACGTGCCGTTCCCGTCTCCGTTCGGGTCGAACCACACAGCCTGATAGGAGCGTCCACGGTTCACCAACTCCGCGGAAAGCACGTGCCCGCGGCGCATGGTCCCGTCCGGCCGAACCGCCCGTTCGTAAGAGAACCGGAAGAAGTCCCCCGACCGGATGTCCCGGGAGAAGTCCACCTGCCACTGGAAGATATCGTTGAGATCCATGAAGAACTGGTTCAGGTTTCTGGGATCCAACCCTTCCCTGTTGTCGCTTCCGGTGACAGCCTCCCAAAGAGTCGTCTGAATCTCGCCAGACACCCACACTGTATCCGTCACCACCGGCGTGGTCATTACACTCGACCTCCAACCAGCGGGGGATGGCGTCATCCGGAGGGTCAGGTCCGCGTCGACAGCGATGTCGACTGCCCGCAACTCCGAGGGCGCAGCGGTGAACCGGCGGAAGGCAACTTCCGTACCGGGCCGCAAACGGCGAGGATCGGCGCGCTCCATAAACGCGAGAACCAGGTCGTATTGGTCGTCGTTCGGCTCCAGCATGCCCTCCAGGAGCTCGCCGAGCGTCTGGTCCTGCTTCAGCACTCGAAGTTCGACCCGCTCTGGCGCGGCCGCGAAGACCGGGGCCAGGAGGCCCACCATGGGCACCTCTTTCCCCGAGAACAGGACGAACGCCAGGCTCGAGGCCATTACTCCGAGGACTCCTATGAATCCCAATATTTTGGAGCCCGAGCCCACCCTGCCTCCTTTATCAATCGTTGCCGCCGGGGGGGCCTGTCCGTGCGGGCCCTCGTCTCTCCTACACTCGTGCCACTTCTCCCACTTGTCCAATTCTTCCCGTTCTTTCCGCGCCCGCCTCACGGCCGCATCAGTCCATCTGGCGCCGGATGAACGTGGGAACATCGAGCTCGCTGATCTGCTCCCGCGTTACAACCCGCTCCGGCGGTCGTGGAAGGGGAACCACACTCGCCGATCCCCCACCGAGCGCTCCACCACCGAGCGCTCCACCGCCGAACGCTCTACCACCGACAGCCGCCACCTGCTGCGGTGCCTGCTGCGTAAGCTGCTCCATACGCGACTGAACTTGACGATGAGGCAACGGCGACGAAGTCTGCCTCCCAAAGTCCGGCCGAATCACGTCGTCGAAGCCGGTGGCGATGACCGTAACCCGAATCTGTCCTTCCAACTCCGGATCATGGACCGCACCAAAAATGATCTCCGCCTCATCTCCGGCCTCTTCTTGAATAATAGTTGCTATCTGGTGTACTTCGTCAATGGCGAGATCCATGCCCCCTGTGATGTTGATCAGCACACCCTGCGCGCCCTTGATCGATACGTCGTCCAGCAACGGCGAAGAAACAGCCTCTTGAGCGGCCTCCTGGGCCCGATTGTCTCCCTCTCCGAACCCGGAACCCATCAAGGCAGGCCCACGACAAGCCATGATGGTTCGGACGTCCGCGAAGTCCACGTTCACTTCGCCCGAAACCCGGATCAGATCGCTGATCCCTTTAGTCGCGTGTAGGAGCACCTCGTCGACCTTCTTCAGGGCATCACGGAAGGAAGTTCCCCGCGGCACCACGGATAAGAGGCGGTCGTTCGGCACCACGATCATCGTGTCGACGGTCCTGCGAAGCTCCGCCAGGCCCTGCTCGGCCTGCCGCTGCCGTTTCTTCCCCTCGAAGGAGAAAGGCTTCGTGACGATGCCGATCGTGAGGGCACCCATTTCACGAGCGATTTCCCCGATGATGGGAGCGGCTCCGGTACCGGTTCCGCCACCCATCCCGGCGGTGATGAAGACCAGGTCGGCCCCCTCCAACACCCTACGGACCTCGTCCTGGCTTTCGGCGATGGCCTGGCGGCCCACCTCGGGCCGCGCGCCCGCGCCCAGCCCGCGAGTCAGTTTCTTACCGATCTGAAGCGTGACTTGAGCGCGTGAGCCCTTCAGCGCCTGGGCATCGGTATTCGCGCTGATGAACTCGACGCCCTCCAGGTCCTCATCGACCATTCGGTTGACGGCGTTTCCGCCGGCTCCACCGACTCCGACAACCTTCATTCGGGCCGTTTGAAGTGGAGTGTCCTCGAATTCGAATATCATCATGATTTAGCTCCCATGAATGGATGGTTCGGTCTGATGCACGCTCGATGCCCCGAGTCACTCGTTCGTCGGAGCACTACAAGAATTCCTTCAGCCACGCCCAGACCTTGGACACCAGGCCGGAAGTGAGTGTCGAGGCGCCATCCCCCGTTTCGTCGTACCGGTCGGCGCCATACAGCACGAGTCCCGCGGCCGTCGCGAACTTCGGCCTTCCCACAGAGTCGGCCAGGACCGAGAGGCCTTCGCCGGGCACGCCGCTGCGTACAGGCACCGCGAACACCTGCTGGGCCAACTCCACGGTCCCATACGAGGTCGACGCGCCTCCGGTGAGCACGATGCCCGCCCCCAGCTTGTCGAACAGGCCTTCGGCCTCCAGTTCGGCTTGGACCAGGCCGAACATCTCGTCGAGACGTTGCTCGACGACGTGGGCAATCAGCTCCCGGGCGACATGCCTGACCTGACCCGGGCTCGGGCCGGGCAGCTCCACCGTCTCCTGCGGGTCCACGAGCTGGGCGAAGGCCACGCCGAAGTGCTCCTTCGCCCGCTTGGCCTCGGCAAAAGGGATCGACAAGCCCCTCACGAGATCGTTCGTAACCGTGGCCCCTCCGAACGGGAGAACCGCAAGATGTCGGAGCTCGCCGTCACAATAGACTGCGACGTTGGTCGTACAGGCACCGATCTCGACCATGGCGACGCCCACTTCCTTCTCATCCTCCGTGAGGACCGACCGGGCGGCCGCGAGGGATTCGAGCACCAGCTCCTGAACTCGGTAACCCGCCCGCTGGACCGACTTCCTGATGTTGTCCGCGACCGATGAGGTGCAGGTCACGAGATAGACGTCTGCTTCGAGCCTGGTGCCCACCATACCCACCGGATCCTTGATCCCATGACGGCTATCCACGATGTAGTCCTGGGGGATGGCGTGCAGGAGCTCACGATCGGGCGGATGGGCAACGGCGCGGGCCACCTCGTGAACGCGCTCGAGATCGAGGGCGGAGATCTCGTCGTCCATCACGGCGACCACACCCGGGGACGTGGCTGCCCGTACATGCTCGCCACTGATTCCCACGTACACCCGATCCACCTTCGCGCCGGCCATGAGCTCGGCCTCTTCCATGGCCGCTTTCACGGATTTGGTAGCGTCTTCGATATGTGTGACCACGTCTCGCATCCCCACACTCGGGGCCTGACCCACCCCGAGAATCTTGAGGTCCCTCCGCAGGAACGGATCTTCGTGGATTTCCGCGATCACCGCGCAGGTCTTGGTCGTGCCGAGATCGACGCCAGCGATCAGAATCGAGCGCATTTACCGGTCCCCCCGCTGGGCCGACGCCTTGGCATGCAGCCCGGCATACTGGTCGGAATGCTGCTCGGCATACCCAACAACCACCTGATCATCGAACCGGAGATCGAGGACAGCTACCTTTTCATTGGGGCGCCGCAGCATGGCGTGTTCCAGTACAGTGAGACCCTCACGGAGCCGCCGGTGTGCGAGTGGCGGACGGAACCGAAGGAGAAGGTCCCCGCCCACCACGGCGGTCGCGTCTCCCCTGTCGTCGATCGCCAATTCCGAGACGAGGGCCAGGAACGTGGGATCGTCCGCCGCGAGCCGGTCCACTTCCCTCGCCAGGATCCGTAACTGGGAAGGTGAAAGCGCGGCTCCCCCCCCGGCCCTCATCAGGACGGGGAGATCCAGCCGATGTTCGACCGGGTCCAGCGGGAGGACCTCTCCATCCCGATCCACCGGTACGAGCACCGGACTGGCCACGAACGCGACCGGGGCTCGCTCTTCGATCGTGACCACGAGGGTCGCGGGAAGCTCCGCGGTGACTTTGGCGTGCCGGATCAGCGGGTGCTGCTCGAGGCGCTGCTCTATCGGCGTCAAGTCATCGAACACGCTGATGAACGGTGAAATCGACGCGGCGGCCAAGACCTGCTTCTCTTCGAGAAGGCGAGTCCCGACGACTCTGTACTCACGGGCCCGGAACCACTCGAGCTCGGCGAGGGCGTCCGGAAGCCAGGCGACGGCCAGCGCCACACCTCCGGCCATCGTTCCCCACAGAGCGACACGGAGCAGCTTACGCATGAGGAGTTTCCTCCAGGCGTGCCACAACTTCGTGCGCCACGCGGTCGATGGACCCAGCGCCCATCGTCAGGAGGAGGTCACCCGAAGCGAGTTCTTTCATGACGGCGTCCGCCATCGTGCTCACGTCGGCGTGATAATGTACGTCGCCGCCTGCGCGCCCAGCCGCGAGCGCAACCATCTCGCCCGTCACGCCTTCGATGGGATCCTCGCGGGCCGGGAACACGTCGGTGACCCAGATCGAATCGGCTGCGGTGAGCGCCCGCCCGAACTCATCGGCAAAATCCCGTGTGCGTGTGAACAGGTGCGGTTGAAAAACGGCCACGATCCGCCGGTCCGGGTGGGCGCCCCGTGCGGCCGCCAGCGTAGCCCGGATCTCCGAGGGATGGTGTGCGTAGTCGTCCACGATCAGGATCCCCCGCCCCAAGCCGACGGTCTGGAATCTCCTCTCGACACCCTGATAGGCCGTGAGCCCATCGCGGACGTTGCCCCAATCCACCCCGAAGCAGCGAGCCGCGGACGCGGCGCCCAGCGCGTTCAGCAGATTGTGAACTCCGGGCACCTGGAGTTCGAAGGTCCCGCGGTCGACACCCTCGTCGATCACCCGGAAGCCCATGCCGCCCGCCCTGGCCTCGACATCGACCGCACGTACCTGCGCGCCCGCGCCCAGACCATAGGTACGCACCCGAGATTCGCTGCTCGTGACGAGCCTGCTCGCCCCGTGATCATCCGCACAGATGACGGCCGACCCGTCCGGAAGGAGCCCATCGAGGAACTTCTCAAAGGCCTCGAAGACACCTTCAAGGGAACCGTAGGTATCGAGGTGGTCCGCCTCGACGTTGGTCACCACGGCCACCGCGGGCTTCAGCTCCAGAAACGACCGGTCGTACTCGTCCGCCTCGACCACATAGAGGTCACCACCGCTTCGGAGGTTACCGCCCCAGGCCGATACATGGCCGCCGACAAAGCCGGTCGGGTCCATCCCCGCCGCGGCGAGAATCTCCGTCGCCATAGCCGTAGTGGAGGTCTTGCCGTGTGTGCCCGCGACCGCCAGCACACGACCCTGATTGACCCACTGGCCCAGGGCCTCCGCTCGTTTGAAGACAGGGATCCCCCGTTCGAGCGCCTTCTGTATCTCTGGCTGATCCCATGGGATGGCAGCGCTGACCACGAGGGCGGCCACCCCCTCCACGTGACTCGCCTCGTGCCCCTCGTATATCTCTACGTCCAGGCTCCGGAGCCGGTCGGTGCTCGGTCCCGGTCGTAGGTCGCACCCCGAGACGATTCCTCCCCGCTTCGCGAAGAGCTCGGCCAGCGCGCACATCCCGGCACCCCCTACCCCCATGAAATGCACCCGCCCCTCGTCCGAGAGCCGGCGCAGATCACGCTCACCCATTGGCGCGTTCACGACGCTCGAGTCCGGATGAAGTGCGATCATTGGACACTCCCCGGGCGGGGATCCGGGAGCAGGTCCACCATCTCGCGAACAATGGCGGACGTGGCGTCCGGCTGGCTGCGCTCCCGCGCGCGCTCACTCATCGTAGCAAGCGCGTGACCGTCCTCCACCAAGCCGGTAATCGTTCCCCATAACACCTCGGCCGTCAGTCCCTCTTGATCGAGGTGTACGGCAGCTCCCGTCTGTTGCAGGGCGCGAGCATTCAGAGCCTGGTGATTCGCGGCCGCGCTGGGGAGCGGCACCAAGATAGCCGGCACTCCCCATGCCAAGAGCTCCGCCGTCGTCATGGCGCCCGCCCGGGACAGCGCAAGATCGGTAGCGCCCTGCACCCGAGGCATGTCCTCGATGTATGGAACCGCTCGGACCCATGGCGGATCCCCGAACGAGGAGAGCTTCTCGATGATCGACGCGTGATGGGCCGGACCCGTCATCCAGAGCAACTGCCATTCATGCAGTTGCGCATACTCTCCCGCGGTTACGGACCTGATGGCTTCGAGCATCAACTCATTCAGCGCCCGGGATCCTTGGCTTCCACCGATCAGCAGCAGGAGCTTTCGATGTGGATCGAGACCCATACTCAGAAGCGCGTCGCTCCGGTCGGGCACGTCCTCGGGAAGGGCTCGGATCGGACACCCTGAAACCCGCGCCACCTTCCGTGCGCGGGCGGGTAATTCCGCCACCGCTTCGGCGAACGCGAGATGTACCTGCGTTGCCCATCGCGACAAGAAACGAGTGGTGACCCCGGGCCACGCGTTCTGCTCTTGGAGCACCAGCGGCGTTCCCATGACGGCCGCCACCAATCCCGCGGGCGCCCCGGCGTAGCCGCCCGTCACCACGACCAACTCCGGGCGGATTCGACGGTGAATTCCGACCGTGGCCACGAGCGAGGACACGAGAGCGAAGGGAACTCCGAGATTCGACCACCATTGCCCGCGGTTGATCCCTCGGATGGGAAGGAGGTGATGGTCCAGCGACCGCTCGGGGAGCACCC
Organism: Gemmatimonadota bacterium; assembly: GCA_022563405.1. Taxonomy (GTDB): domain Bacteria; phylum Gemmatimonadota; class Gemmatimonadetes; order Longimicrobiales; family Gaopeijiaceae; genus UBA822. The sequence goes on from JADFNK010000009.1 coordinate 22,190, forward strand.
GAGCCTCGATCCCTCTACGTGCACCGAGGAAAAACGGCCGCACGTCCGGACGTTGCCGTACGAGTTCGTCCGCGAGTGCCAGAGCCGGGTAGAGGTGGCCCCCAGTGCCGCCCCCGGCGAAGACCACAACCGGACCCTCATGCACGGGCCCTCCTTCCCACAGGTCTCTCGCTCGCCCGAGAGATGCTCATGAGAATCCCCAACGAAGCCAGCGTGACCACCAAGTGCGAGCGCCCGTAGGAGATCAGCGGTAGCACCAAACCGGTGGCCGGCACCAAGCGCAGTCCCACGGCCATGTGAAGGAGGGCCTGCAGGGCAATCATGCTGGTGAGACCAACCGCCAGTAACTCTCCAAAGAGGTCTGGGGCACGAGACGCGACTCGAAAGCCGATCAGAATCAGGAGCATAAAGAGGAGTACCGTCGCCGTGACGCCGATCAGTCCCCATTCCTCCCCGATCATCGCGAAGATGAAATCGTTGTGGGCCTCCGGAAGAAATCCGAACTTCTGCCGGCCCTGTCCGAACCCCACTCCGGCGACGCCGCCCGAGCCGAACGCGAGAAGTGACTGTTGCACCTGGAAGCCGGCGCCCGCCGGATCAGCCGAAGGGTCCAGGTACGCAATCAGGCGGCGGGCCCGGAAGGCGACGTCCAGCTGGTTATACAGGATCGGAGCCGCGAGCAGACCCAAGAAGAGAAAGTGGGTCAGCCGAGCCCCCGCCACGTAGACGACCAGACACCCGATCATGCCCAGGAGTAACGCCGTCGATAAGTCCGGCTCGAGGGCGATCGGTATCATCAGCGCGGCCCATACGAGGAGGAACGGAAGCAGGCCTCGGCTCAGGCTCGAGAACTCGTCTTGCTTTCGAACCGCGCGTGCCGCCGTCCAGACGACAACGGCGACCTTGGCCAATTCCGACGGCTGCAAGCTCAGGGCACCCACGCGGATCCACCGGCGGGCCCCTTTGGTCAAGGGCGCGATGTCCTCGGTGCCCGGCATGATCACGAACATGAGGAGGAGCCACGCCACGATGACCATCGGTAGAGCCAACCGTCGCCAAAGGTCGTGCGGGATCCAGGCGCAGACGCCGAGGATCGCCAAGCCAGCCACTGCTCCTGTCGCCTGTCGAAGAACGTAGTAGTAATCCGGCAAAGCCTGCCCCTGAGCGAGAAAAGCACTCGCGGAATACAGCGTGACCAGGCCGAGAGAGAGGAGCAGGAGTGTGAGCGTCATGATCGCCGCGGGCTCCCATCCACTTCCTATGCCCGTAGTGGGCAGAGCCAGAGGCCCGGACGGAGAGACGTCCACGGATCGAGCCATCAGCGCTCGGCGTCCTTTGAAGGGGCCTTGGCCGATGAAGTGGTGTTGGCCGGCGAAGAGGTCTTGGTCGATGAAGAGGCTTTGGCCAAGGCCGCGAAACGGGCACCCCGCTCCTCGTAGTTCGTGAACATGTCGTAGCTCGAGCACGCCGGCGATAACAGGACGGTGGTCCCTGGGACCGCACGCTGAGCGGCGGCCTCCATGACCTCGTCGAAGCCTCCGGGCAGCAGCTCCACTGGCACGCGGCCGTCCAGAGCTTCGTATATGCGCGGCCCGGCCTGGCCGAAGGCCAGCACGCGGGCGTCGGCCTTGGTGAGCGCCTCGACCAGCGGCGAGAAGTCCTCACCCTTGTCCTTTCCGCCGAGCAGGACCAGCAGCGCCCCGTCGAAGCTGTTGATGGCGGACCGAGCCGCGGCCACGTTGGTCGCTTTGGAGTCGTTGACCCACCGGACACCGTTCGCCTCGGCCACCTTCTCGGTACGGTGCGGCAGGGCCGTGGCATCGGCCAGCCCCCGTCGAATGGATCCCGTAGAGGCGCCGGCCAGCCCCGCCGCGGTGGCCGCGGCCAAAGCGTTTTCGAGGTTGTGGGCTCCGGGAAGGGCGATGTCGTCGGTGTGGCCCAAAGGCTCCACCACCCCGGATAGGTCCAACGTCAGCACGTCACCGTCGAGATAAGCTCCCGGACGGCCACTGTTTGCCCTGCCGAAGTAGAAGTGACGGCCGGCAATACCCTCCGCGAGAGCAGCGACGGCCTGATCATCTCCGTTCAACACCCACCGGCTGTCGTCATCTGCATTACGGAAGAGGTTGGCCTTGTCGGCGTAGTAGGATTCCACGGTCGGATACCAGTCGAGGTGATCCGGGGCCAGATTGGTCATCACGCCTATGTCCGGCTTGAAGCGATCGATCGCCGCCAACTGGAACGAGCTCATCTCCACGACATACCACGCGGGGCTTTGCTCCCGGAGTGCGAGCTCCGACGCGGGGGGACCGAACGCGTGGCCGATGTTCCCGCCCAGCGCCACGTCGAGGCCGTCCTCCTCCAGCAGGTGCGCCACCAGAACCGCCGTGGTCGTCTTGCCGTTCGTTCCAGTCACGGCGATCAGTGGACCATCGAAGAACCGAAAGGCGAATTCAGGCTCAGAGATCCAACGTACGCCCCGTTCACGGAGCTCACTGAGCACCGGAGTGTCTGGGCGGATGCCGGGACTGACCACGACCGTATCGGCGCCGGCGATACGATCGATCGGGTGTTCTCCCAAGTCGACCTCGGCTCCGAGAGCTCGGAGCTCGGCTCCACTAGCATGAGTTGCGGTGTCAGTGCGCAAATCCGAGACATGGACTTCTCCTCCTTTTTCGAGTGCCAACCGTGCCGCCGCCCGTCCGGACGCGGCCAAGCCGACAACGGCAACTGTTTCGCCTTCCAGCGTGTTCACAACGACTGTTCCTCACCGGATCTTGAGCGCGCTGAACGCGACCATCGCGCACAGGATTCCCAGGATCCAAAAACGGACGACGACCTTACTCTCCGGCCATCCCAACTGCTCGAAGTGGTGATGGATCGGGGCCATTCTGAAGAGTCTTCGAGGGGTGCCGTGCCTCCACCTCGTGTATTTGAAGAATCCGACCTGGAGGACCACGGAGAGCACCTCCATGACGAAGACGCCCCCCACGATCACCAGGAGAAACTCCGCCTTGAGCAGGATGGCCATGGCCCCGAGCACACCTCCCAGAGCGAGCGAACCCGTGTCGCCCATGAAGACCTCTGCGGGATGGGTGTTGTACCAAAGGAAACCGAGGCAACCGCCGGCCACGGCGAGCGCGAGCACGGACAACTCCCCCGCGCCGGGTAGATAGAAGAGCCCGAGGTACTCGGAGTAATCCGCGCGGCCCAACAGATACGCGAAGACCGCGAATGTGGACGCGGCGATCGCCATCAAGCCGGTGGCCAGCCCGTCGAGTCCATCCGTGAGGTTCACCGCGTTTGCGGTGCCTGAGACCACGAACCCCACGAACACGACGTAGAACCAAGGATGTAGGACCAATGCGAGGTCCGAGAAGAACGGCAGCATGGTGTGGTTCGGCGCCAAAGGCGAGATCGGACGGAGGAGCAGGAAGAGCCCCAAGCCGAGTCCAAACGTCCACTGCCCCAGCATCTTGTAACGACCGACCAGGCCCGCCGTCCGCCCTTGAACGACCTTGAGGTAGTCGTCCATGAAGCCAATGGCGCCCATCGCCAGGAAGGTCATCAGCGCCAGTACCGTATACGGATTGGTCAACTCGGCCCACATCAGCGTGGAAACACCCGCCGACATGACAATCAGGGCCCCACCCATGGTCGGGGTCCCCGCCTTGACGAGATGGGTCTGCGGACCATCCGCACGCACTACTTGGCCGACGTGGGATCGCTTGAGGAGACGAATGGTCATCGGCCCCAGCACGAACGCGAGCCCCAGCGACGTAACGAGCGCTCCGGCGGCGCGGAACGTGATGTACCGGAAGATGTTGAACACGTCACCGAGGTCGGCCAGATAGTAGAACATCAGGCTTCCAGCTCCCCGGAGGCCTGATTCGATCCGCCGAAGTCTGATTCGAACAAGGGGATCAGCCGCTCCAACGCCACACCGCGCGACGCTTTCATCAGCAGGACCTCGTCCCCGGCAAGCCTTCCGCGGAGCTCTTCGTAGGCTTCGAGCGGATCCACCGCGGAAAGGATCGTGGGCCCGGCTCCGGCGGATTCTCCCGACCGCGCCTGGGGCTGGGCCTGCGTCTGGGGCTGGGCCTGCGTCTGGGGCTGCGTCTGGGGCTGGGACTGGGTTGCTGCCCGAGCGAAGTCACCCGTGGCGACAATCAGGTCCAACCCGAGTGTGGACGCTTCGTCCAGGAGCACCGTGTGGAGCTCCTCGCTCCGCGCCCCCAGCTCGAGCATGCTTCCCAGCACCGCCACCTTGGTCCGGCCGGGCTCGAAGTCCACCAGCAGGTCCAGGGCGGCGCGCACGCTCTGCGGGTTCGCGTTGTAACAATCGACGATCAGCGTGAGTCCTCCGATGCGCCTGATCTCTCCGCGCATGTCACCTGCTTCGACCCGGCCGACGCCGGCGGCGGCCTCAGCGGCAGGGACGTCCAACAACTCGGCGACCGTCAGCGCGAGGAGCGCGTTCTGGACCGAGTGGCGTCCCGGAACCCGGAGGTGCACGGGCTCTCCACGCCAGACGAAGCTCCAGCACCCCTGTTCGTCCACCGACGCATCGTCCGGGCGATACTCGGCGTCCGCGCCGGTCCCGAGGCCCACGACCAGAACGTCACGGGGGATGCTCGAGGCGTATTCAGAGAGGATGGCCGGCTCCTCGCCCACGATCGCCGTTCCGTCGTCCGGAAGTCCACGCAGGAGGTCGAGCTTTTCCGCAAGCACACCCTCGAGGGACTCCAGCTTCTCGATGTGGGTCTCGGAGACGGTCGTCACGATACCGATTTGGGGCTCAGCGATCCGGGTCAGCTCAGCGATCTCCCCTGGCTCGTTCGTACCCATTTCGAGCACGACGACCTCGGCGTCATCGGGTGCGTCGAGCAGCGTCAATGGCAAACCGACACGGTTGTTCAAGTTGCCGGGTGTGGCGTGGACCCGGCGCGAACCCTCGATGGCTGCCCGGGTCAACTCCTTGGTCCCGGTCTTTCCCGATGATCCGGTGATGCCCACCACGACGGCGTCGAGCTGCCTCCGGCGATGTAAGGCGAGCTGTCCCAGCGCCAACAGCGTGTCTTCCACGGAGTAGACACAGGCACCGTCTGCCTCGACGGAGCGGGCTACCACGGCGCCCCGTGCTCCCTGACCGAGGGCGTCGGACACATAGTCGTGTCCGTCGAAGTTGTCCCCGCACAGAGCGACGAACAGGTCCCCCTCGCGAGTTGTGCGACTGTCCGTCGAGATACCCGTAAAGGTGAGGCCGCAGTCGTCATGAGGCTCAACCTGCAGAGCCGTTCTCACCTGCTCGTCCGTCCATTCGAAGGGAGGGTTCACACCGCGTCTCCCATCCGGCCAAGCTCCTCTTCGACGATCAGCCTCTCGTCGAACGGCTCTCGCTCCGTGCCGATGACCTGATACCGCTCGTGCCCCTTGCCGGCGAGGAGCACGAGGTCCCCCGCCCGACCCTGAGCGAGCGCGTAGCGGATCGCATCACGACGGTCCGCCATGCGCTCGAACGGGGAGCCGTTCATACCCGGTACGATGTCGTCGATGATGGATTCCGGATCCTCCGTCCTGGGGTTGTCGGACGTGATTACGACCAGATCCGCCACTTGTGCGACGGCCCGAGCCATTTCGGGCCGCTTTCCGCGGTCCCGGTCACCGCCCGCGCCGAATACGACGATCAGACGCCCGGACGTAAGGGGGCGCATGGCGGTCAGGACTCCGCGAAGCGCGTCGGGTGTGTGCGCGAAGTCGATCACTACCGTAAACGGCCTCCGCGCCACCACCTCGAGTCGTCCGGGAATCTGGGGTACGCTGGCGAGCCGCTCCGCCATGGCCTCGAGGGACATGCCGGCGACCGCACCCACACCCGCCGCCGCCAAACAATTTTCGATATTGAAGCGGCCGATGAGCGGCAGGTCGACGTCGACCTTACCCGCCGTGTTTCCCATACGGAACCTGGTTCCGGACGAACCCGGCTCAATCATGTCCGCGCGTAGGTCCGCCGGTTCGTCGATGCCGTAGGTGACGGTGCGGCACCCTTCCACGGGCAAATTCTTCCAGTGCGCGTCGTCGGCATTGATAACCGCGCAGCCGTCCTTCTTCATGAGATTCAGAAGGTGGGACTTGGCTTCGAAATACGCGGCCATGTCGGGGTGATAATCGAGGTGGTCCTGGGACAGATTGGTGAACACCACCGCATCGAAACGCACCCCATCGAGTCGCTTCTGCTCGAGTGCGTGAGACGAGGCCTCCACGGTTACCGACCCAACACCTTCCGCGACCAGATCGGCAAACCAGGTGGAGATGGCGACGGGGCCGGGGGTCGTGAGCCCTCCGGTCCCTTCCCTCACCGAACCGTCGGGCTCGATGAGCCCGAGTGTGCCCACCGCCGCCGATGGGCCCCGTGAACCCAGGAGGTGCTGCGCGAGAAGGGCTGTGGTCGTCTTCCCGTTCGTGCCAGTCACCCCGACGGTGAACAAGTCGGCCCACGGAGAGCCGAGCACCACGTCCGCAGCCAGAGCGGCGGCCAAGCGGCCGTCCGACACCTGGATCTGCGGAATCGCGGCCTCGGGCACGTACCGCTCCACAACAGCTGCAGCCGCACCCATCTCGGCGGCTCGAGCCACGAAGTCATGGGCGTCCCAGGCGGAGCCGCGCCAGGCCAGGAAAAGGCTTCCGGGCTGGACCGTTCGCGAATCCTGCGTCACACCGGAAATCCTTACGTCACTCGAACCGTGGATCACTTCGATGAGGCCGGCGGCCTCGAGGGCGGTAGTGACCACGTGGAGAGCGGACGAAGGATTAGCCATCTCCGCCCTCCGCCACGGACGCCACGCGCACCGTGTCTCCCGGACTCACGATCGAGCCGGCCTCGGGTACCATCCGGCCCACCACGCCTGATCCATCCCACTCGACCCGAAGCCCCGCCTCGTGGATGAGTCGCGCAGCCGTCCGAACGGGGAGTCCCAGCACATCCGGCACCCTCGCCATGGTCCTAGGTTCGGGCAGCCCGTCCCCGGGCAACGCGGACCCAGGGAACCCGGACCCAGGCGACCCGGACTCGGGCCATACGGACACGTTCGACTCTTGAATGGGAGTCGACCCTGGAGTCTCACCCAGCCGGAGTTCCGCGAATCGCGCCACGAGGGGCAGCTCACCGCCGTTGACCCTCCGTGGGGCGACGGCGAGCTCCTGCGTCCGGGCGACCTGCACGAGAGCCCGGCGATCGAGGGGTGTCGCCTTGGCCGCCAGAATGGCTTCCATCGTGGCCCGTGTAACCGGAGCCGCGACGGATCCTCCGTAGTACGACCCTTGAGGACGGTCCAACTTGACCATGACCACGAGCTGAGGGTCTTCGGCGGGAAAGAATCCGACGAAGGACGCGAAGTATTCCCCAGCTTGGTATGCGCCGCCCGAGTAAGCGCGCGACGTGCCGCTCTTGCCCGCCACCTTGAAGGTGCCGAGTCGGGCACGCGTCCCAGTTCCGTCTTCCACGACGCTGACGAGCACGTCGGACACCTTGCGTGCCACCTCCGGAGAAATGACCCTCCTCACGGTGACGGGTGGGAAGCGGTCGGTCACCTTCCCGCTGGAATCTCGGATCTCCCTGACGAGCCGGGGCTTCATGAGCAGGCCCCCATTCGCCAGAACCCCGTAGGCCATGGCCATCTGGAGGGGTGTCGTTGAAACTTCGTATCCGATGGCAAGAGACGCCGGCGACTGGGGGCTCCACTCCTCTGGGAGACGCAGGGTGCCTCTCGCCTCTCCGGGAAGGCCGATTCCGGTGGGTGCGCCGAGCCCGAAGTCACGGAGATTCTGGTACTGAACCGCGGGACTCATGGCTTGCGCGGCCTTCGCCACACCCACACTCGAGGAAATCTGAAGCGCTCGCGCCAATGTCATGAGACCGTGCTCCCTGCCCACATCCTCGATCAGTCGGCCCTCCACAGTCCAGGAGCCGTCCTCCGTGTCGAACACGTCGTCGAGGGACACCAAATCGTTGTGCAAGAGGCCGGCCACGGTGAGCGGCTTGAGGATGGAGCCGGGCTCGTAGGGGGTGTTGATCGCCGAGAGGGCGTTCGTGAGCTCATCGCGAATGGACACGATGGCGAGAACATCTCCAGTGCCCGGATCCGTGATGAGGAGATCTCCGCCTCGGGCTCCGGTCTCTCGAATGGCCTCCACCAAGGCCTGCCGCCCAATCTCCTGCACATCCACATCGATGGTCAGAACGACCTGGCCGCCCTCCCGCGGTCCCTCCACGACGACCCTCTCCCCAGGGATCTTGCCCGTGTGATCCATCGCCTGAACGGCCTGGCCCACGGCCCCCCGGAGAATGTCGTCGTACGCCTGCTCGATACCCCCAAACGCCTCGCCTCCCCGCACGGTCCCGAGAAGACCCCTGGCCAAGTCACCTTGGGGATAGAACCGGCGGTGCTCGGGCTCGAGGTAAACGCCAGGAACGTTGTCGAGTGCTTCACGCACCGAGGGCGGAAAGGCCCCTTGGAGGACCCGCCAGCGTTTCGGCGACGTCGTGGCGGCACGTACGACCTGCTCATCCAGCCCGAGAGTCTCGACCAGGAGACGTGTCACCGCCTCCACGTCTCGGAGCTCCCCCGGGGCGACGCTCACCTTGAAGTTCTCGCGACTGATGGCCAACTCGACACCCGAGCGGTCGACCACCGACCCCCGAACCGCGGCGATCTCCACACTGGTGTGGTGCTGGCTCGCCGCCTTCGCTCTCCAGAAGGCGCCCTGGGCGACCTGTATCTGGGCGGCCCTGGCGACGATCAGGCCTCCACTCAACAACCAGCACGCGAGAAGCACCCTCCGACGGACCTTCACCCTGGTGTCGATCGCGCGCTTTCGGCGCCTCATGGGGCACCTCCCGGGAGCAGGACCATCTCGGAGGCCTCCGGATGGTGCATGCCGAGGTGCTCCTGGGCGAACGATGAGATCCGAGGGCCGCTGGCGAGGCCCTGAATCCGTCGAAGGAGCTCGGTCCGTTCCCATTCGGCGAGCGAAAGAGACCGTTCGAGGTGGTCGAGCTCCGCCAGCGCCTCGATGGCACGACTCTGGCGCCAGGTCACGAGACTCAAAGCAGAGAGGAGACCGGCAAACCCCAACACCAGCACGCCCAGCCTCATCCCTTCCTCCAAGCCCGGAGGCGGGCGCTGCGGGAGCGCGGGTTCCGGCGTACCTCGACGTCACTCGGACGTACGGCCTTCTTGGTCAGCACCTTCCCCAGTGGCGCACCTCGGCAGGTGCACAGCGGCATCCCCGGCGGGCAAACACAGGAGCGGCTCCAATCGCGAAACGCGTTCTTGACCAGCCGATCCTCGAGCGAGTGGTACGAGATCACCACGATCCGGGCATCCGGCGCCATCATCTCCCGAAATTCCGTGAGGCCACGTTCCAGGCTTGTGAGCTCTTGGTTTACCGCGATTCTCAGCGCTTGGAAGATCCGTGCTTTTTCCTTGGCTTTCGGAGCCCTGCCCAACGTCTTGTAGAGGACAGCGACCAGGTCGTCGCTCGTCCGGAGTGGCGTCGCCGCCCGCCGCTCGACGACACGCCGTGCGAGCCGACGGGAACGCGGTTCTTCGCCATATTCGTGGAAGATTCGAGCCAACACCTCTTCCGACTCGGAGTTGAGGACTTCCGCCGCGGTCGGCTCACCGGCTCCTGTACCGTCCATGCGCATGTCCAAGTCCACCCCGACCCTGAAAGCGAACCCCCGCCGGTCCGAGTCGAGTTGGTGAGAGCTCACCCCCAGATCGAGAAGGACTCCGGCGAGGGGCTCCGACAGGTCGGCGGAATGAAGCGCCTCATCGAATCGCGCCTGGATGAATCGCACTCGAGCCCCGAAGGAGGCCAAGCTTCCCTTCGCCGCCTCCAAAGCATCCGGGTCACGGTCCACCGCAATGACTTCGCAGCTCGCACACTCCTCCAACAGGATGGCGGAATGGCCTCCACCTCCGACCGTACCGTCCAGATAAACGCCGTCGCCGGACGGAGATAGGAACTCCATCACCTCTCGCGCCAGAACGGGGTCGTGAAAACCGCCAGTCGACTCCGTCCGCTCGCTCACAAGAGCCTCAGCCGCTCGTAGAGGTGAAGACACGGGTCACCCGAAAATCTGGTTGGAGAATTTTTCGAACTCCGCGGAACCGGTGCGTGACACTCTCTCGAACTCTTCGGGTTCCCATAACTCGACCCGATCGATATTCCCCAGGAGTAAGACCTTGTCGTCGAGGCCGGCCGCCTCCTTTAACCAAGCGGGGATGAGAATCCGGCCTTGTTTGTCGGGCGAGACTTCGACCGCGCTGGACGTGATGGCCAGCACGTCCCCCCACGCCTCAGGCTGATTTCTCCGGAACGCCAGGAGGCGCTCCTGCGTGGCGGCCCAGGACGCAGCCGGAAAAAGCGTGAGGGCAGGCGCTCTCCATTGGAGCAAGACGAAGCGGTCACCTGAGGCCTCCCGGCGAAACGCCGACGGAAGGCTGACCCGCCCCTTCTCGTCCATCTGAAACTCGAATCTGCCCAGAAAGCCTGTCACGCGGTGTCACTCTGTGGGTGAGAGTGGTATAGAGTGGTATACCGGACCAAGATACGACCCAACTTCAATAGCCGTCAAGCCTTTTTGGGACTAATAGTTTTCGGTTTTTGTTTGGGTGTAGGAAGCAGGCCCTGGGGGTACAAAGCCAATCATGCCAACGAGTTATGGGGTCAATAACCCGCCACGAGCCAAAGCGAATTCGGAAAAATTTCTGAAACCAGATCACCGCCCGCGGGATTTACCCACTCTTTCCCACAGGGTTTGGTGTTCCAAAGTTGGCGGGCCACGGAGAGCGCGTTGGTACCCAAGAGTAGGCCGCCGCGCTGACGTCCTGACGCGAGCACACAAAAAAAAGACGCCGCGGGAGAAAAACTCCTGCGGCGCCTGCGGCGCTCGTGAGAGCGCGGGTTCCTTCGGCGCCCTTGAGGGCGCGGCCTGCTAGCGGTTGGCTCGCCGGATGATCGCGTCCTGGATTTCGAGGTACGCGTTGGTGTTGTCCACGTAGATTTGGTAATCGATCGACGCTGTCCGGTCGGCATATCCCTTGCCATCTTGGAAGAGTCGGAGCGCCTGCTGGAACCTCGGCTGGGATCGGTTGGCCGTTTCCAGGGTCTCCGGCATCTGCACATCGATGGCAAGGGTAAAGATGCTGTACCCGTGCCAGAAGTCGTACTGCTGACGACCTTCGTTGCTGACTTCGAACTGCTTGGCAAGCAGGATCAACTCGATAAAGCGAGCATAGTTCTTCGTCTGAGGCTGCACATAAGTCGCGTAGGCGTGGGTGAAGATCATGTTCCCCGCCTGGTCCGGCGAAGCCCCCTTCCCCACCGCGGTCTCCAGTACGGGGACCGCCTCCTCGATACGCCCTACCTCGATCAGCCAGCTACCCATGCGAAGGTGAAGGTTGGGCCAATCCGGATCGATCGCCTCGATGGACGCGAGTGCGGCGACCGCCTCGGTGATCTGCCCCAATTCCTTGAGCGCCTCCGCGTGGGTGGCTCGCAGGCTCGCATCGGTGGGGTGGGCCTCGATCGCACGCTCGGAAAACGCGATCGCTTCATCCACCTGACCCAATTTGAGCTGGGCGGCGGCTACGTTGCGGAGTTGTGTAACCAAGGTCTCCGCCCCCTTCTCGACAAAGACCCGCTCGTAGGCCGCGATGGCCTTGCCGTATAACTCGCGGACCTGAGCCGTCATCCCGTCACTTCCATCGAGCTCGGCCTCTCTCCGTATCCGCTCCGCTGCGGCGAATGCGAAGTTCCCCAACTGCTCGTAGAAGGAGACGTTGTCGGGGTCGAGTTCGACTCCCTGCTCAATGATCAGCATACCTCCGAGAGCATCCCCTTGTTGTGCCAGATCGTACGCGACGTTCATGCGCACGGACGCATTCGACGGATCCTGCTCGAGGTACCGGTTATAGAAATCACGAGCCAACTCCTCCTGGCCGTCGAGGTTGCTGGCCAAGAAACCACCGAGCAGCAGAGCGCTCTGGTGATACGGATCATACTCGAGCACGCGCTGGGTTTCCGCCAAGGACTCCTCGTAACGGTCCGTCTCCTTGAGTACGAAGGCTCGTGTATACCGGGTCGTATTCGAGTTCGCGTTCAACTCGAGCGCCCGGTCGCACATCTGGAGCGCGTTCTCCCACTGCAGGCTCTGGGCATACTCACCGCAAAATTGCGCCACCCTCACCTGCTCCACGAAGAGCTCGAAGCGCTGAAAGATCTCTTGGGCCGCCTGTTCCTCCATCTTATCGGCGGACATGACCGGGGCGACCTCGAACTCTTCTCCGGTGGCACTATCCACAAACTTGATACGCTGGATCTCCCACGCCTCCTTGGTACCCGCGTATCGCGCGCAGAGCACGACCTGATAGTTCATCTGCAGGGCAAGCTGACGGGCGGTGATGCACGTGAGGCCTTCCATTTTCAGGTCGTACTCTTTGAGGGCGTCCTTGATGTCGTCCTCATCCACCGCACTGTGGGTGAGCATGTCGTCGATCAAGTCCCGCAGCTCATCCGCCAGATCCTTGCCGAAGTCGTCGTCCTCTTCGTTCAGGGGTTGGAAGTCCGGAATGAACACACGCCAGCGGCCGGTTACGGTCTGCTGGGCCTGAAGTGCCGTGCTGCCCCACAAGGTCAGCGAGAAGAGTACGGTTACACAAAAACACAGCGCGCGGCGTCCAATCATCATCCTTTACTCCTGCATCAGTTCGCTTAAATGTCTACTCCGAGGCCTCCTCGGACTCACTGCCCCACCAAAACCCCATCCCTTCGCCATGTGCCCGGATTTCTACAATCGCCCAAAACTACGCTACGCGCGGCGCGGGTCAACCACAATTTCCCCAAACATCCGAGGATTCGTACAGCTCATACCTCAGAAGGGGCGTTTTTGTTACACAATTGGGAGGTCGGGGCGTTTCGCTGAGAAGGCTGAACCGGAGGCTGCGAGAGGCGCCATCACGCTGTGAGAGGCGCCATCCCATCGTGCGGCGGGAGATGTACAGGCGCCTTGCGCGCGCGGCCCCGACCACCTCCATTCGGCACTTGCCACCACATCCATTCGGCGCTGCCACCAACAAGCCAACGGTTCCGGCTCGGACGAGTAAGTCATTTGGGCGACATCGAGATCATTGGACATCGCGGATATGCGGCTCGCGCGCCCGAAAATACGCTCGTTTCCCTCGAGGCCGCACTGACGGCCGGTGCGCTCGCTGTGGAGTTCGATGTCCATGTGGCGTGCTGTGGCACGCCCGTACTCATTCACGACGAGATGCTGGATCGCACTACGGACGGCGAAGGGCGGGTCTCGGCGCAAACCGTCGAGCAGTTGCGGATGTTAGACGCAGGCAGGTGGTTCGATCCAGGATTCGCCGGCGAGAGGATCCCTACCCTGGCCGACGCTCTCGATCACGTAGCCGGCAAGGCGCACCACATCTATCCCGAGGTGAAGGGAATCCGAGAGCTGTCGGACGTCGACCGTATCGTCCACATCGTTCGCAGTAGCACCATGTCCGATCGCACGACACTGATCAGCATCGACTGGAGCATCCTCGAACGCGTCAGAGCCGGAGATGCGGCCATCCGCATCGGTTTCATCGTGGTGACCGCCGATCTCTTCGACGAGGCGCTGTCACTCGCCGTGGCCGATCCGGCGGCCATCCTCGACTTGAGCCATGAAATCGTACTCCATGACCCGTCGGTCGTGCAGCGGGCGAACGACGAAGGTCTCGACGTCGTAACCTGGACGGTCAACGAGCCCGACGAAGCGACCCGGCTGCGGCGGGCGGGTGTCGCCGGCTTCACCACCGACCACGTCGGCCGGCTTCTCGCGTGGGCCGGCCAGGAATCGGCATAGAATGTCCGTTCCCCAGGAATTCAACGTGGCCGGGCGGCGTGAGGCTCTCACGCGACTCGGCCGTGACCGGTTGGATCTGCTCGTCGTCGGTGGGGGCATCACCGGCTGCGGCATCGCGCGGGACGCCGCTCTCCGTGGGTGGACGGTCGGGCTCGTGGAAAAAGAGGATTTCGGCTTCGGCACTTCCAGCCGTTCGTCGAAAATCGTGCACGGCGGGGTCCGTTATCTGGAGTACGGACACTTTCTACTTGTAAAGGAAGCGGCGCGGGAGCGAGCGGTGCTACGGACCATCGCCCCCCACCTCGTCCATGCCCTCCCCTTCGTCTTTCCCGTATTCGGTGGCGAAAGCCTGCTCAAGATCAAGGCGGGCCTCACGGTGTTCGACTTCCTGGCCGCCTCGGACGAGCTCGAGAAACACGAGAACCTGTCACCGGAAGAAGTCAGGGAACAGCTTCCAGGGCTTCGCGATCCGCTCAAAGGCGGGGTACGATACCCGGAATACATCACCGACGACGCACGCCTCACATTGGAGAACGCGCAGTCGGCGGCCGAGCACGGCGCGCTGGTCGTCAACCATGCGCGCGCCCAGGATTTTCAGATGATCGACGGGCGGGTCGCCGGATGCAGCGTGGTGGATCTGATCGAGAACCGGACCGTGGAGGTGTCGACCCGAGTGATCGTCAACGCGACGGGTGCGTGGTCGGCGGGGCTGTTGACGGAAGCCGGCTTCGACGCCGAGTTCTCGCTGATCCCGAGCAAAGGGATCCACATCCTGTTCTCTGCCGAACGACTGCCGATCGAGGGGGCGACCTTCCTGCGTGCGACCAACGGGAAGAGGGGTCTCGCGATGCGACGCTTGGGTTTCGTCTACGTCGGAACCACCGACGATGAATACAGCGGGTCGCTCGACCGGCCACGCGCCACACGATCCGAGGTGGACGAAGTGTTGGACATGGTCAGCGACTGTTTCCCAGAGCAGAATCTCAGGCACGACGACATTCTCGCTACTTGGGCCGGCGTGCGTCCTCTGATCCGTGAAGAGGGCAAGAGCACGCGCGACACCTCCCGCGAGGATGCGGTTTGGCATTCGCCCCCCGGGCTGATCACGGTGGCGGGCGGAAAGCTCACCACGTACCGGCCAATGGCGCGCCGGGTTCTCGAGCTTGCCGACCCGGACCTGGGGCCCGCACCCGGACCTCCGGACCGCACGGCCACGGTGCCGCTCCCAGGCGCCGTTGTCGGTCCTGCCGGCTTGGAGGTGTACCACGCCGAGCGATCGCGGGACCTCGTCGAAGCCGGAGTCGCGGATTCCGTCGTCGAGCGACTCTGTTGGCTGTACGGGAAGCAACTCGACGATCTGCTCGCTTTAGCCGACGACGACCCGTCTTGGCTGGAGCCACTCCACGCCGAGGTGCCCGCGCTCAGGGGTGAGGTCTTGCTCGCTGTAGAGCGGGAGATGGCCCTCACACTTGTCGATTTCATGGACCGGCGGGCGGCGCTTCTTCTTTTCAGCCCGAACTTTGGGCTCGCCGGCGCGGAAGCCGCAGCAGACATCATGGCGGAAGTGTTGGGATGGGACGCGCAACGGAAAGCCGAGGAACTCGCCGAGTACCGGGAGCTTGCCGCGGAGCACACGCTACCCTCCGCGTGAAGCCTGGCCCTTCCCGAGACGACGTCCCGCTTCCCACACCCCTTCATTGTACTCCCACCCTTAATCCGCTACCATCGGAGACGAGTTGATAACGATTCTCAATCGCGTTTGCTAACGATATGCCGGTAATCGACCTGGAAAATGTGGGCAAGAGTTATTGGCCGGGGCCCGTTCAGGCCCTGTCCGACGTAACACTCGATGTCCATGAGGGCGAGATCCTCACCCTGCTGGGCCCCAGCGGATGTGGTAAGACCACCACCCTGAGGCTCATCGCCGGGTTCGAAGCTCCGGATGAAGGCACGATTCGGGTCCGCGACGCGGCGGTTTCGGGCAACGGTGACTGGATTCCTCCGGAACACCGCGGCGTGGGTATGGTCTTCCAGGACTACGCCCTTTTCCCCCATTTGTCGGTGGGAGAAAACGTCATGTTCGGGCTCCATGGGCGGCCAAGAAAACAACGCCCCGGGCGCGCCAAAGAAGTACTCGAGCTTCTCGACCTGTCGCACCACTTCGACCGATACCCGCATGAGCTCTCCGGCGGGCAGCAGCAACGAGTGGCGCTCGCACGTGCGATCGCACCGGAGCCCGTCGTGGTGCTGATGGACGAGCCGTTCAGCAATCTGGACGCGCATCTCCGCGACAATGTTCGTGACGAAGTCATCGGAAGTCTGAGGTCGGCGGGAATCACCTGTATTCTGGTGAGCCATGACCAGAGAGACGCCTTGGCGGTCTCCGACCGCGTGGCGGTCATGAACCAAGGGAAAATCGAGCAGGTCGGAACGCCCTTGGAGATCTACAAACATCCCGAATCGATCTTCGTGGCCACGTTCGTGGGCCGTACCAACCTGCTCCAAGGGCGTATCCAGGGCGTCGACGGGTGTGTGCTCACCGATTTCGGATCCTTCTGCCGCGTGGATCGTTCCGGGCTCCCGGAGGGTGCACCCGTCATGGTCTCGGTGCGGCCTGAGGGGTTTACGCCCTCCGAGCACGGCCCGCTCCGGGGCTCCGTTACGTCCACGACGTATACGGGGAGTGCCGTCGAAGTGGAAGTTCGGCTGCCGACCAAGGCTGGAGGACACCGCGCCATCACCGTGCACCTCCCGACGACCGAGAGTTATGCCACCGGAGACGAGATTCGGCTTGCCATCGTTCCCGACTACGCCTCGGTCGTCCGAAACTCCTGCGAGTTGTTGGGCTTCAGTCCCCAGTCCGCAGAGTAAAGGAAAAGGCACTCCCCCGGCCGACTTCGGTTTCGACCTCAATCCGAGTGCCGTGGGCCTGGAGAATTCCGTCGACGATGGCGAGGCCCAACCCAGCGCCCCGCGTGCCGTCCGCGTGTCCCTTCCAAAAGCGATCGAAGAGGTGCTGCTCCATTTCGGACTCGATACCCGGGCCCGTATCCGAAACCGTGACCGATACCCCGCCCGGCGCTCTTGACGCCGCCACCGTAACCCGCCCGCCCGCCTCAGTGAACTTCAGTCCATTGTCGATGAGGTTGGACATCACCTGCACGATCCGATCACGATCCGCTTCCACCGGAGGCAGGTCTGCCGGAACGCGTACCGTGAGCTCGACCCCTTCTTCATCGGCCTCCCAGCGCATTTGGGAGAAGACTTCTTCGAACACCTCGGTCATGTCCACTGACTTGGTCCGGACCGAGAGCCGCCCGGCCTCGATCTGCGCCACGTCCAGGAGATCCTGGATCAACCGGTTGATGCGCTCCGCTGCCCTGGCGATGATCTCGAGATGTTCTCCCCGCCGCTCCGAAGGCATCGGAACATCCGCCAAGAGCTCGGCCGCCGCGGCGATTGTGCCGACCGGATTCCGGAGATCGTGGGACACGACCGCCAGCACCTCGTCCCTCGCTCTCACGGCGTCCCGTAGCGCCGCCTCCGCCGCTCGAATTTCGGTCATGTCGGTGAAGGTGAGGACGACGCCGCGCACATTCCGCCCGTCCTTCATCGGACTGATGATGAGCTGGACAGGGAAGGACGTCCCATCCTTGCGCCACAACACGTCATCCGGAACACGAACGGTTTCACCCGAGCCCAACGCCATGTGAACCGGGCAGTCACTCTCCGAATGTTTGCCGCCGTCGGCCTTGGTGTGATGGATCCGGCGGTGCACGGCCTGTCCACGCAGCTCGCGCGGGGAGTAGCCGAGCAGTCTCGACCCGGCTTCATTGAGGAACGTGCAGTTCCCATCCTGATCGACACCGATCAGGCCGTCGGCGGTCCCCCTGAGGATCGAGCGCATATCTCGACGTACCGTCACGGTTTCCAGCCGGCGTTGTGTCTCGCGCCGAGCGAGATTCTGGAGCCTCAAGCCGACGAACATCATCGAGAACACGCCCAAGACGGCCAGGCCGACGGTACCCAAAGTGACCCAGAACTGCCACATACGCTGGATCTCCAGACGGCTCCGCGCCACGGCCGCGTCGCGGATCAGTCGGTCCTCGAAGGTCCGCACCGCCACCCTGACGGAATCGTAGCGGGCACGATCGTCCTCCATGCGATCGCGAAACGCACGGGGATCGGTCGAGAGAGGGCTCTCCCCCGGGAGCGGTGGGAGATCGGTCGAGAGGGGACGCTCCCCCATGAGTTCCGAATGGAGCACCTTCCAGTTCCTGTTGTGGGTCTCGACCCGGCTCAGCTCCACCAGGTAGGTCGGCGGCATCCCGCTGATCACCCGCCTCAGGTCGCTGAGGAGTTGGCTCTCCCGTTCGAGGTGGCCCCGATAGCGGGCGATGGAGCTCGAGTCACCCGAACTCACAAACCGCTCGACTTCCGTCATTTCCCGATCGTAGACCAGCTGAATCTCGGGAATCATTGGGCGGGCCAAAGAGAATACGGTGAGTTCCCGCTCCAGCGCAGCCTCCTGCCGTGCGAGAAAGGCCGGCACCAGTGCCAACGCCAGCAGCGCGAGGAAGGAAACGCCCAAAGCGGCCACCCACCACCGAGACCGCCCAACCCTCGGCACAGCGCCGGAGTCCATCAGGGGCTCGCTGGTGCGCGGAGGGCCCGGGGGTCGAGGAGATCCTCAGCGCGATCCCGCTCCTCCACCGTATTCACGTTCAGGAAAGTGGTTTGAGCGTCCGCGACCCGCGCTACGGCATCTTCACCGATGAACGCAGCCCCAACGGCATTGGCCAGTGCACGTAAGGACCGGTCGTCGGAGTGGAGTCTGCGCTCGACCTCCGCCTTACACGTCGATCGGTACAACGCGCAAAGGGGCTCCGGCCCCTCCGAGCCAACGGGAACTACCGCCGGCGCGTCGTCATTCCAGTCGAGGATCGTTCGAAGGAGGGCCTCATTTACCATCGGCATGTCACACCCGAGAAGAAACACTCCATCGTCACCCCTTTCACTGGCCCATTGAAGCGCCGTCCATAACCCGCCGAGCGGGCCGAGTCCAGCTTCCAGATCGGGCCGAGTGGGGAGGCCCAGCGTGGCTTCCACACCCTCCTCATCCGATATGACGCCAACGGGCAAGCCTGCCGCCTGAAGCGCACGCACGCCCCAGCTCGCCATCGGCGCACCGGAGAGCGGCGCCAACACCTTGGACCGGCCAAAACGGCGGCTTTCCCCTCCGGCCAGCATGACGCCGAAAATCCTCTCGGGGGGAGGAGTCACCGAGTGAATCCGTCCGCCCCAGTGCACGCCTTGAATCCCTCGGACCCGGCGAGGCCGAAACGGCTCATGGAGAGATCAATCTTCCAGCAGAGGCCTCTTCGCGTCCTTGGCCCCGAGCGCCGCGCCGGTCCCGACACCGGCGCCGAAGACGAGGGCCGTGCCAAGGCCCACCAGCGGAAGCACTCCCACCACGGGAAGCGCTACGACGGTCGCTGCAGCGCCGGCCATCACACCGAGCGACGGCTTCTCCACGAGGCTCGTAAACCGTAGTCGGCGTCCGACGAAACTCCGGGCTCTTCTATGCCCAAAAATTCCCACCGCCCCCGCGATACCCATTCCAAGCAGCGTGAGCATAATTCACATCCTTGCCTATAAGTCGGTCGTGGGGGCTCCCGCCCCTGAGCAGAGCACGTACGCCCCACTCTATTCTAAACCCTACGACCACTTCATTGGATCCGTTTCACGAGAGGACTCCGGATCCGCGCATCCGTTCATCGGCGACACGCTTGCTTCCGTGCCTCGGAAAAACCCGGTCGTTGCTGCAGCAAATGACGCCTCAGCGTCGGCGCGGCGCCGCTGCGTCGGCGGTGCGGCAGAGGGCTATTTTTTCGTTGCGCCGTACGTTTACCGCGGGTAGCGTTGAAATAGAGCCCTACGCTCGACGTGCAGCGCCAAGATGACTCAATCAGGAAGTAAACGATGAAAACTCTTCGTATTGTGGCCACGATATTGGCCCTTACCGCACTCCCCGTCGAGGGGCAGTTGGAATTCTCCGCCGGGATGAACCTGTCCGATATAACCGGATCACTGGGCGGCACGGACATCGAGAATCTCGGCAACCGCGCTGGAATGGTCTTCGGGATCGATCTGGTGATTCCGATGGGCGGCGTGGGCCTCAACCTCGGGGCCGGTTGGGCGCAAAGGGGTGTGGAGGACTTCCTCACGAACCCCGGAACGGCCGAGGAGGTCGCGGTGTTGCTCGACCTCCGATACATCGAAGTACCGGTTCACATCCGTGTGCCGGTGGTGTCTTCCGGACCCGTCTCACTCAACCTCGTGCTCGGCCCGACCTTCGGGTTCAAGATCGGATGTGACGTCGTCGCCGCCGGTCTCTCCCCCGACCAGAGATGTGCCGGTTTGGCTCCCGACTTGAAGAAGACCGATATCGGCGCCACAGCGGGCCTTGGCCTCAGCTTTAGCCTGGGCGGAATCATATACGCCGGATTCGACGTTCGAGCTACAACCGGAATGACCTCGATCAGCAACGTCTCGGCGAATTCGCTGAAGAACCGGACCTTCACGGCCCAGACCCACATCGGTTTCGGGATCTTCTAGAAGAACGCCAGGAATCGTCAGCACCTAGCACCCTCGACCTCGGGGCCGAGTCCCCAGCCGGCAAGGCCCCGTCCGACGCGGTCCCATGGCCTCGCGCACGCCCGTGCGCGCCGTGTGGATCCTCTAAACCTCGCTCAGACCGTTGTTGTATTCCTCCCCCAGATTGCACGAACTCGGTCGAGTACCATATTGGTCCGACACGGGTCGGCCACTGACGCTCGAATGGTACTCCTGATGACCCAAGCGACCGGACCGGGAAAGATGCAATTTCATCGTTGTCGAGGAGGACGGATATGAGGCTTCTACTGACCGGCGCTGTCGCGCTCCTGTTCGCGTTGCCCGTACAAGCACAACTGGCACCCCCCAATTCAGCCGGCGTGACGTTCGCACACGTTCATCTCAACGTCACCGACGTCGACGCCCACACGAAAATCTGGGTCGAACAATTCGGCGGCGTAGCGGTGCAGAAGGGGTCGCTGAGAACGGTCAGGTTCCCGAACATGCTCGTCGTGTTCAACGAGAGGACACCGACCGGAGGCTCGCAGGGCTCGGTGATGGATCACTTCGGCTTCAAGGTCCGCAACCTCGCGGAGGTGCTCGCGTCGTGGCGCGCGGCTGGGTTGGAGGTGCAGTCCGAGTTCACGGGCGCCGAGGGCTACCCGAACGCTTATGTGATGGCGCCGGACGGCGTCAGATTCGAGTTGCAGGAAGACCCGCAACTCCCCATGAAGGCGGCGGGGTACCACATCCACTTCTTCGCGCCAGACTATCTCGAGCTCTTGGACTGGTACGTGGACATTTTCTCGGGCGTTCAGGCCTCGCGTGGAAACATCGAGACGACGGTGAATATCCCCGGCCAGAACCTCAGCTTCGCCACTTCTCGAACGGAGCGCGAGCCCACACGAGGCCGCGCCATCGATCACATCGGGTTCGAAGTCGATGATCTCGAGCCGTTCATAGAGAGGCTCGAGGCTCGTGGCATCGAGTTCCAGCTGGGTTATACGGAGATAGCGTCCATCGAACTCAAGATAGCCTTCTTCACCGATCCGTCGGGCGTTTACATCGAGCTGACCGAGGGATTCGACGAGTATTAGGCGCAGCGGTTCTGAATCGGGAGGGCGCAAACGAAGGACCGATTTCCGAGGAGCGCGAGATTCTTGCAGTTCCGTTCACTTTTTGACTTCGTGGAAAATGCCTGCGACGTTGATCATGACGGTGGGGTCTTCCTCATGTTGCGAATGAGGAAGGGGAGCGCCACGGCACTGTCGTCGTCACGCTATTCTTCGAGGAACCAACAAGAGCGGAGGGGAAATTGACCCGTCAGATCCCCTGGCTACGCGTCTTCGTACAAGGCGCGGTGATCGTCGGCCCCATTCTACCGGCGTTGCTAGCCACCTCGGCTGCGGCGTCCGCGCAGCTCCCGGTCACTCGGGGCCAGATCTGGGGTTCAAACGAGCGTCGCTACAGCTCTCCCATGCGAACCGGCCTGCCGGAGTCCAGCGGTGGTTTCATGTTTTGCCGACTCTGGTACAACACCTCCCGGAGCATGCCCTCGGGCCTCGGATGGAGCACCGACTATCCGGCCGCCGACAACAACTTCATGACGCGCTTCGAGGAGTTGACTCCCACGTACATCGAGCGCTGGAAGAACGGGGACCCGGGGATCGCGGCGGTGCGGGCCACTGATCCCGACATCTTCAGGTGCCCGTTCCTCTTCATGACGGATCCCGGCTCGGTCACTTTCTCGGAGGCGGAGATCGCGGCCCTCCGGGACTATCTCCTCAAGGGTGGCTTCCTTTGGGCCGACGACCTCTGGGGCAACCGAGCCTGGCGCTATTTCGAGACTGAGATGAGCCGGATCTTCCCCGAGTACTCGATCGAAGAGATCACACCCGAGCACAAGCTCTTTTCCGTCCTCTATGTGGTGGAGGAGGTCCCCCAGATCCCGTCTTACCAGTCTTGGAGCCGCAGCGGCGGCCGTAACGGCGGCCAGACCTCCGAGTTCGGAGCGGAGACGGCCGTTCCCCACCTTCGGGGCATCTTCGATGACAACGGACGACTGCTCGTACTGGTCAGCTTCAACACCGACATCGCGGACGGCTGGGAGCGCGAGGGCGACATACCTTTTTTCTTCTACACCTTCTCGCCACCAGCCTACGGCCTCGGGATCAACATCCTCATCTGGGTGATGAGCCACTGACGTCGTGTCAGGTCTGACCTCGCGTCAAGCCTGACGTCGCATCGAGTCTGACCCGCTCAAGTCACCGGCGCCACGATGATCGTCACGTCCGTGTCGCTATAGAGGCCACCGTCGTCCGCGCGGCCCCGGAGCACGTAAGTACCCGGCCGATCGAAGGTGACTTGAACCGTCCATTCCCCGTCCTCCGGTACTGGGGGTCTGGTGAAAAGCGGCGCCCAGGGTGAGTTGGCACCGGCCCGCGTATCCTCCCAGGTCTTGATCTGCGGGGGATCGAACTTCACTTCGCTCTCACCCCGAAAAACAAACCACGACAAGTGCAGCCCGTTGACCTTTTGCACGGTAAAACGCACGGGCGGACGCAGCGCGGCTCCGGGCAGAGTCGGGGGGCCGTCGCTTGGACGGGGGGTACGAATGGGGCCGACCCGTGGTAGATCGTCATCGGTGATGCGTGCCACGAGCGTCACCGGCTGCCCGACCGTAACCCTTCGGACCGGGTCCCCCACCAGCGTGATGGCCGGCGGGGTGTTGCGTCGGGACTCCTCGGTGCTCACGCCGATACCGAGCGCCCCAGTCTCGGAAGCGATCACCATGTAGTCGAGTCTGTAGTCCAGCCGGAGCGTTCCGTAGGCGGCCTCGGTTTTTCCTTTGGTCGTGAGCGTCCAGACCAGCTCCTGATCGCCGAAGTCCGCCGGCACCCGAACCTTGAACACGTATCGGTTGCGGCGCGGAAGAAGGTGGGTCGGCTGGCCTTGATCCGCGGGCCCTGGCGAGATGTGGTTCTCGGCGCCCACGGGAACGTCCACCTCCTCCTGCCAGTTCCGGTTCATGTACCCGAACACGAGGTTGAACGACCCGTCCTCATTCTCCTCCCACCCTTCGAACGCGGGCGAGACGTTCTGGCCCTGCTGGTAGGCGAGTTGGGCGTTCGCCTGCTGGCTCGTCACCAAGACAGCCAGCGCCAAGAACCCGAACCGCACGACTCCAGCCATCGTCTGCCTCCGAGAGTTGCGTTTCTGCATGGCTAATTCGGTATCACCATACACAGCGGACACCCAACCACGTGATCGTTGATCCCGAGATTGAGGTTCTCCCGCCGCTGGGCCATCTCCTCCACGAACTGCTCGTCGCTGAGCGAGAGCTTCATGCCGAGGTCGATGAACATGTTGGCCACGGAGCGATTTCCCGCCCCCTGCCAGTTCCTCGCGTCTGGGATGTTGCGGTTCCCTGCCGTGTTGTCCATGTAGCCGACGATGTGCAGGATCGTCCCCTTCGGCAGCAGCGGCTGGTAGTTATCGGCGAACGCGTACCCTCGGACCCAGTTGTGGTCGTATCCGGTGCAAACGAGCGTCTCGACGTTGAAGCCCCAGATCGCCTCCAGGCACATCCGGTCCCCGGGCGCGTGCAGGTGCGGCTCGAAGGTGACGATCTTGGTATGCTGTTGCAGCACCGTATACGCGTGCAACTCCTGATTCTTTTCTTCGGGCTTGATATCGATGTCGGAGCCGTTGGCTACGATGTAGCCCGCGGACCTGTACTTCGGCTCGTAGCCCACGGGATGGAACTTGAACCCGACCTCGAGATGAGCTCGCGTATCCGTACCGTTCGAGTGCATATGGATCGAGCTGGGCACGAGGACCGACCCCGCCCTCAGGAGCTGGCCGGCGTCGACATCGAAGATGTCGGGGTTGCGACCCACTTCGTGAACGGGCCAGGTGGTGCTTCCCGCGCCGGGAGCCCGCGTGCTGAAGAGCATGTGGTGGAAGACGTACAGGCCGCCGACCGTCTCCCGGTCTAGTCCCCCCCTTTCCTTGACATCGTTGATCTCTCTGATCTCGACGGAGGCCACGTACCGGTCTTCCGTGAGCTCGGGTATCGCAATACCCTCGAGAGCACCCCACCAGTCGGGAGCATCAGCCTCCACCACGACCTCTGCTGTCGACACGATCAGGTCCGGCTCCCCCAGCCGCCAACCCACCGCGTCCGCGAAAACCAGGGCCGGCGGCATGTCCGCCAGATCACCCTCCGGTGTGCCGTTGCGCGCCCACGTGGCTATGGCCGCGACCTCTGCGTCGCTCAGCGACGGATCGTCCTTGTATTGCTGAATGCCGATGTCCTTCTCGACGTACCACGGCGGCATCGTCCCCTGGCGGTCCCGGATACCCGTGCGCCGCATCATCGCCATCGCGTGGGGTTGCACATCCTCGTACGTGACGAGCGGCATCGGCGCCACGCCGTTCGGCCGATGGCACTGCTGACAGCTCCGCTGGAGAATCGGCACGATGTCCTTCGTAAAGGTCACCCCATCGGCCTCTTGCGCCACGACAGGGGCGGGTAAGGCAAACGCGGCAAGCGCGAACACGGCAAGCGCGGTGCCAACGATGGATTTCCACTCGATCATTAGACGGGACATTATGCACACTCCTTAGGGAACGGGCCTCTGAAAAAATACAAAGGCTACACCCGGCGCGTCAAATGCGGGAGGCGGCGAGGTGAGTACTATGCGGGAAGGTCGGCGGGCAGCGAGCGCTCAGCTCAGTCCGGGGTGTCTCTCTCCAGGCCGTCTCCGGGCTCAAGAATAGCCTGGCTCGAGGATCGGGACTCACAGCACTCTCGCTTGCGACACGACGCCATGATAGAATGGCTCCGCTGCAAGCTCACCCGCCGCTATCTGCTACAGGGCGGCGACACGGGAGGTGCGTAGATGAGGTGGTTTCCTACCGCAGTCATGCTATTGGCCGCCACTGCGTGTGCCAGCGCTCCAGTCGCACGAAACTTTGACGACGTCGCCGATTATCGCGCAGTTTCGTTCGGCGAAATCTGGGACATCGTTGTAGATATGTTCGGTGACCGGAACTGGCCGATTGAGAGCTCGGAGCGAGATAACGGGACCATCAGCACCGAGTGGACGAGCAACGACGACGCTTCGTATCGAGATTGTGGAAGCGCTGGGTTCCGGGCGACCGACAGCGACCCTATGGGACGCCTCAGCGCGGTCGTGCGTGAGACCGCCAACGGAGTTTCCGTAAGGGTCACCACGAGCTGGCGAGTAACCAGAAATTCCGCGAATTCCATATCCAGTGTGGAGTGTCTCTCGACCGGGATGTTGGAACGGGAGCTGCACGACGAGGTGCGGCGGCGGCTGCGATAGAGCTAGGGTGGGCGCTGGGGCCACATCACGGCGCCTCGGCTCGAACCTGTGACCTCCTGGGTGTAAAGCATGTCTGGAAGTACACGATTCCGGTGGTTTTCGCCTAGTTTCTGGCTTTTTTGCCCGTTCTTGCCCGGTCAGAAGGCGTCCGACAACCGTTTTCAACCGCTCTGCGGGATGCAAAGACATAAGACGCTTAGAACGCGATTCTGGGCTTCCGACGGGCTTCTGCTTGCGCCTACCGGCCCGCTCTCGGATGTTGAACGCGGTCTGATCGCGGCACCCGCGTCTACAAGGAGATGACCATGCGCCCCCTTGCCTTGATTGCAGCCGTACTCTCCAGCCTCACGCTCCTGCCGGTCGCCGTCATTGGACAGACCACTGTCGAAGACACGGTCCGCCAGGCACCGTTATTTGAGGCAACGATAGACGATCCAGACCTGGTAATGTCTCTGAAGGAGATTGCTAGAGAGCGAAACCGCTCTTGGTTGAAAATTGATCTCGTTTCAGGATCGGGGGTCGGGTCATCGCTGTGGATGGTCTGCCAGGTTCGCCTCCTGACGGAGCTGCGAGGCTTCAGCCATTTCGTCGTCCTCGAACAGGTCAGTGATGTGGACGGTGCGATGGAAATAGGGTTTCTTCAGTCCGATAGTGTCGACCTCAAGGCCGAGTTTGGCAAAGACGACTTTGAGTACGGTGAAGGGTTGATTGTAGGCCCTGAGATGTGTGCCGGTCGGTCACTCCAAACTGACACGCTTCGCCTCCTGCCGACGCGTCTGACTCTGGGATCCGGGCCGCCCCTGGCCCGTCAGATACTGCCAGTCCTTCAGCCCAGCGAACTCTGCAGCGATCAGCCCGGCACGGCCATCGCGACGTTCGAGGATGCTGAGCTGGAGGTATGGGTCCGGCGGGCTACGCTCTCGGTCGGTGCCCAGGACGATCTCACCTGCGGCTTGGTATCGGGGTTGGCGGACCTAGGGGCCATCTCCGCTCGGATCGAGAGTCTGGTTGGCATCCAGAATCTCACGAGTCTGAGCACCCTCGTCCTCACCAACAATGCGATCACCGACATCAGTGCGCTGCGCGGGCTCACCAGCCTCACGACCCTTCACCTCGCCTTCAACTCGATCAGCGAGATCAGTGCGCTGCGCGGGCTCACGAACCTGACGACCCTCGGGCTCAACGGAAACTCGATCAGCGACATCACCCCACTGAGTGGGCTTACGAACTTGACGTCCCTCGATCTCGGGTCCAACTCGATCAGCGACATCAGCGCACTGACCGCGGTCACGAACTTTAGAGCTCTCAGCCTCAGCGCGAACTTCAACCTCACTGATATCCAGCCTCTGCTAGACAACGCGGGGCTCGGAGCGGGCGATGATGTCAGCCTCGATGGCACCAACGTGAGTTGCGCCGACATAACTCTGTTGGTAGCCAAAGGAGTGACGGTGGGGTCCAACTGTCCGACTCCGGCCCAAGCAACGGTTGCAATAGAAGACAACCAATTCAATCCCTCAAACCCGAATATCGTCGCGGGCGGCACCGTGACCTGGACGTGGACCGGCGCGAACCAGCACAACGTGACGTTTTCAGTCGGTACGAGCTCGGTGACCCAATCGTCGGGAACGTTCAGTCGTGACTTTTCCACGCGGGTACCTTCGCTTTCCTCTGCACGGTCCACGGGACGTCCGGCACCGTCCTCGTGTTATTAGGTGAGTAGAAGGCCACGGCGAAGCTCGCCATCCTGCGACGAGCGGGTTGTTGCTACTGGGGCTGGTCCTGCAAGCTCTTGGCGATCTTTCACCGGTCTCCATTGAAGGGGGCCGTAATCCGGTGTGGGCACATAACGGTCGAGAACTCATCTATCTGGCTGCCGACAACTCGTGGGTCGTGGCCACAGTGCGGACCGATCCCGATTTTTCGGTGGAATCGAGGGCACTGTTTGCCTCAGCAGAGGGGTTCGTCTTGGAGCAACCAACTCGCCTTTACGACATCTCACTTGACGATCAGCGTTTGCTCGCCGTCCTTGAAGATGACTTTGATGAGGCTGCGTCCATCGTCCTTCGGATGGGTAACGATGGTGACGTATCTAAGAGCTCGTACCGTGACTGGGCCATCTTTAGGGAGTTTCGCCAATCCAAGGAGTTTGCCTCAGCCTTCGAGAAGGTTTTCGGGGAGCCGTTCCAGATTGAAGAACGCTCCACTATCGAGGCCGACTCTAAGGCCGATGCAGAGGAGCCTGAGGTCGCCAAGTCCGATCAGAACGGGGCTGACACTTGAATCAAGCAAGCGAGTCCTGCTTTGGCGGTGACCATCCAGAATCTGAGGCTCCGTCCTCTCGCATCCTGACTACTTACCCGCCGGGTTAATGGGGGGGGGCCTGGGGGGTTGGCCCCTTACTTACGGCCTGGCCTTCACGTCCCCCCAGTTTCAGCCAGACTGCTTCGCGCCCTGACGACCGGATCGCAAGCCAGCCGTCCTGCGATGTGACGCTGCGGATCTGAGGCTTCGCTGCATCCTGACCCTCGCCCGCCACACGGGGCGCCGAGAGAACGCCATCTGCCAACTACTCGCGAGTGACTTCCTCCGCAAACAGGACGACGTTGAGGCTGTGCTGAGCGCCCTTGGACTCGATGAGCGTCAGGCGAAGTACTTTCTCCCCATGGTGGCATCCGGTGGAGGGCTGAAACGGACAAAACGGGACGCTACACAGTGACCCCGATCAGACAGGACGTCCGCGAGGCGATCGACATCTACCTACGGAAGGGC
Organism: Gemmatimonadota bacterium; assembly: GCA_022563405.1. GTDB lineage: Bacteria > Gemmatimonadota > Gemmatimonadetes > Longimicrobiales > Gaopeijiaceae > UBA822. The sequence continues at coordinate 50,846 of JADFNK010000009.1, forward strand.
CCCCGTACCTACGGAAGGGCCCCCGCGTCGGTGATGTGCCCCTCTTCCCTTCCCCGAAAGAGAACAGCAAACCCATCCGCCGGGACCTCACCGCTCGGTGGCTCCTGAAAGCTGAGAAGCTCGCAGGGGTGCCGAAGCTGGCCGGCGGCCAGTTCCTCACCCCTACCGGAGGCTGTGGGCGACTGAGCGCAAGGATCTACCCGTCCAGGACGTGGCAGCGGCGGGTGGATGGAAGACGGTGGAAACGGTCCAGCGGCTCTACCAACAGGCGGACGGAGCGACCACGCTGGCGGCGGTAGAGGCCGGACAATGACGCAGGGTCTCTTTTTCTTGTGCTCCTGCGGGATGCAATCCGAAATTATTAGGCTCTTTGTCAGTGGGCGGTACAGGATTGACCTGCGGGGGCCCCTACGGGGCCTCCTCGGTCGGCTCGGCGGTCAGTATCTGGATCCGCTGCGCGGGGCCACATCAGGACGCCTCGGCTCGAACCTGTGACCTCTTTCTCAATGGGCGGTACAGGATTCGAACCTGTGACCTCCTGGGTGTAAAGCCGGATTGGGGGACCCCGGTTTTCACAGTTTTCGGGGTAGAATAAGGGAATCATCCACTATTCCCGAGTACGATTTTCGATCCATACATGGGGTTAGTGGACCCGAACATACACGCGAACATACACGGTCTCCAGAT
>JADFNK010000074.1 GCA_022563405.1 Gemmatimonadota bacterium
CCTGGGCGGGAGTGGCGACTCCTTGTTCTTGCATGTGGAAGGGGAGAGGGATCGACGGTCCCCCTACGGCCAGCGCTTCGCTCTACGGCCTTCGGCCGCAGACTGTCCTCCGGGGGACCATCGATCCCTCTCCCTCGATCGTGTTCTCTGGAGCCGAACACTGCCCGCCCGGGCTTTGGGGGGCTTTGGCAGGTAGATAGGTAGGCGCTTTTTACTTCGGCTTTTCCGTTCGGACTGCCCCTTCGGGGGGCACCACCTTCTACCTCCACACCACCTCGGCAGAACCGGACACGGGGGTCCTCACACGCTTTGGGGGCTTTTTGCGAGTGGGTGGGATAGGCGTGCGGCTCCGCTAAGCTGTCGGAAGCTGTGGAGCCGGTAGGAATGACCTTTCCGCCCAGCCCTCAACGCCCCTTGCAGCGGTCCGTTGGGCCCTCCTCGACACGCCGACATGAAGAGGGGTTCACGGTCCCGCGCAGGACAGTCTGCGGCCGAAGGCCGTGGAGCGAAGCGCTGGCCGGAGCGGGACCGTGAACCCCTCTTCCACCCACCAGCCAGAAAGAGGCCCCCCGCACCCGACGGCCAAGGAAGTCACTTCTTGATCAAGGCCCGCAATACGATGCCGGCGAGTATGGCAAACCCGAGGGCGGTCTTCGCCGTTTGACTCAAACGGCCTTCGAGATCTTCTATGGCCTCACGCCCGGACGGGGCAGCGGGATCCTGCGTGAGATGTACCGCGCAGTAGTCCGAACCCTTCATGGCATTCAGCCGACACTCCGTTCCTTTTCTGGTCGTACCCTTACATCGTGCCACGTACTTACCTCCTCACTGCATCGGGCGCCGTAAGTGCCCAACATCGGACGCCGTAGGCGCCCCACGCATCAGGCGCTGAAGTCCCACGACAACTCCGTCTCAACACTCACACTACACACCTAATTATACGCGCGACCGCCCGACAGGATTCATTCTTTCCCGGCTCAACAGCTTCGCGTGTCCCTTCACGTCGTGCACGCGTAGGACTTCGACGCCCTTCCCGATGAGATCGCGGCTGACGGTGAGTGTCTCCGCATCGCGTTCGGCGCTCGGCTTGTCCGTGACGGTTTGGAGAAAGGACTTCCGGCTGTGGCCCACGAGTAGCGGGATCTCGAGGTCGTGAAAGCGCTCCACGTGCTCGAGGATATGCCAACTCTGTCGGGCCGTTTTTCCGAAGCCGATCCCTGGATCGAAAATGAGGCGGTGCCGCGTGATACCTCTTCGATCGAATTCCGCCAACCGCTCCTCGGCCCACGCGATCAAGAACTCCACCGAGTCACGGTCCGGGGGGATGGACTCGCCCTTCACGACCGGAATGGAGAGGCTATGCATGAACACGAGTGGAACGTCGGTGTCCTCGGCGATCTCCAACATCTCTGGACGGCTGAATCCGGTCACATCGTTGAGGATATCCACGCCGACCTCCAGCGCCGATCTGAGGGTCGAAGGATTTCGGGAGTCGATGCTGATCCGGAATGGATCTCGACGTCCGGACGTCCGCAGTTCTCCCTGAAGTTCCCGCAGGCCGTGTAGCACCGGCTCCACTCGTGCCCACTCGGTTGCGGGATCGACGGCTGCGCCGTCCGGGCGTGTGGATTCGGCGCCGACGTCTATGATGCCGGCGCCCTCCTCCACGAGTCGCCTCGCGTGCTCGACGGCAATCTCGGGTTCCGTGAACTGCCCGCCGTCACTGAAGCTATTGGGAGTGACGTTGAGGATTCCCATCAGCGTGGGGTACCTCACTTCGAAATCGGCTTCCGGCGAGGGGGCGGCCGGGGGCAGGACGCCGCCCACCCGATGAGCCTCCGTGCTCGGGTCGAGGACCTCCCCCACCGACACGCCGGCCCCGACACGACTGGCGTGGGCGGACAGCGTCTCGGAATCGAGGATCGCGTCGGGAATCAGGTCACGCAGAGGCTCCAGCACGAACGGGCGCTCCAGAATCTGGGGATGAGGGATGGTCAGATCGTCGGATCTCATCTCGCGTCCGTCCCACCAGAGGATATCGATGTCGATCACCCTCGGGGCCCACCGCTCGTGGTCCTGCCGCCCCAAGGATCTCTCCATCTCCTGGATGTGTCGCAGCAGAGCGCGGGGCTCGAGGGTGGTCTCCCCCGAGAGCGCACAGTTCAGGTAGGGGAGGTCCCAAGCCGCCGGCGCCCCCGTGGGCGTCAGCGCGGGGGACTCATAGATCCGGCTCAACCTCACGGCGTGAAGAACCGCTCCAGACCCTCGGGACAGGCGCGAAATCGCCCTCTTCAAGTGGATCGCGCGGTTCCCCAGGTTGCTGCCGAGACCGAGGATCACCATGGCTAAACCGCTGACCGTGAATTCCGCACCCTCGGTGATTTCCGGCTGGGCGGCGAAACCTTTCGAGCGGTGACCCGAAGCCGGTCCCCGGATTTCACGGAGCCCCTCAGTGAGGTGAAAATCTCTGTGCCTAGGTGTTCGACAAGAGAGAACTCACGATTCACGATTCACGATCACCTCCTTGATCGCGTTCGCGCCAACGCCTCGAAGACACGGTGTCCTCGACATGATCCGTGACCATTCCTCGAGGTGGAATCTCGAATCGAGTGCTGAAGTCGATCTCGACCGGCTGTGGGTCAAGGCGCACATCCACGGAGCAACCGAGGCGAACGGGAAGCAATATGCCGTTTATCGTGAGTTCGGCGTGGGACATGTTCGGATGGTATCGCGCTCCGTTCAACCTTACAAGCCGGGTCCTGGGCGTCCCGCCATCCCGTCAGTTCCGCACTAGGCAGTGAAAATCGCTGTCGTTATTGACCCGGGCATCATTGCTCGATACGATAATACCTGAACACTTCAGGGGATATGTTCAGGGGAACGCAGGGGCGCAGGCTCGAAAGCCGGAACGGAGGGGGGAGGATGAGGGAGCAACTCAAGCTTCTACAGGGAACCTTGGACGTCCTGGTCATGAAGGCACTCGCCTTCGGGCCACGCCACGGCTACGCGGTTGCGCAGTGGATTCGTCGCTCGAGCGACGGGGACCTGGAGATCGAGGATGGAGCCCTCTACACCGCGCTTAAGAGAATGGAGAAGAGACGCTGGCTCGCGTCTGAATGGCGAGTCACCGAGAACAACCGAAAAGCAAAGTACTACAGGCTGACGCCAGCTGGAGAAACGCAGCTGAAAGCGCATACAAAGACGTGGTCCGCGTACGCTGGTGCCGTTTTCAGGGTGTTACGGTCAGGAGCGGGGGAGGGAGGCAAATGAGTACGTGGCGATCCAAGGCCCGGAAGCTCTTCCGCGTCGGGCGTTTCATGGGGACGGATGCCGTCGAGCACGAGTTGGACCAGGAACTCCGTTTTCACGTCGAGAGCACGATCGAGGCCCTCATTGAGGAGGGGCTGAGTGCGGAAGAGGCGCGGGCAGAGGCGACGCGACGTTTCGGAGACCTCGGATCGTACGCCAAGACTCTGGCCGCTCTCGATAAGCAGCGGGTTCGCCGCCAGTCCCTGGCGGACCGCGTCGCGGGCGTGCGTCAAACCATTAGGCATGCAGCCCGCTCGTTGGGCCGCTCTCCTGCCCTCTCCATCGGCATAATCGCGACGTTTGCACTCGGGATCGGTGCGAACGCGACCATGTTCAGCGTCATCGACCGTCTCTTGCTGAGGCCGCCGGACGGTGTCCGCGACGCCGACCAGATCCGGCGTGTGTTGGTCGAGCGGGAGTTCATGGGGCGGCGCGTCACCCAGTCAGCCATCACCTATCCCGACTTGCAGGACCTCACGGCCGCAAGGGCGTTCGAAGAGGTCGCCGGCGTCGCCGGCCCAAGGAGCTGGACGATGGGGTACGGTGTTGAAGCGCGCGGAGTCAGCGTCGAGATGGTGTCGGGATCGTACTTCCACCTGCTCGGGGCCGAGGCCCGGCTGGGCCGCCTCATCAGCCCCGAAGACGACGACTATACCCGAAACGGCGTCGCCGTGCTCTCTCACTCGGCATGGACGCGTCACTTCGGACGAGACCCCGATGTGTTGGGCCGTGAGCTATCGTTGGATTCGGGGCGGTTCATCGTCATTGGCGTGGCTGCGGAGGGCTTCAACGGGATCGACCTGAGCCCGATCGACATCTGGATTCCCCTGAAGCAAGGGGCGAATCTCTGGCAATCCGGCCCCTGGGAGACAGAGCGGGGCTTTTACTTCATCGAGGCCATCGGCCGGTTGGCTCCCGGCTCATCAGATGAGGCTGCGGAAGTCGAGACCACGCTACTTCATCGACGGGGCCGAGCCGAGGACCCGCGTTACGACCGCAACGCCGTGATCACACTGGCGCCTATCCAGCGAGCACGCGGCCCTTGGGAAAGTGGGGAGTCTGTCGTCGCCCGCTGGTTGGGCGGCGTGGCGATGATCGTTCTACTGATCGCGGCCGCCAATGTCGCGAACCTCCTCCTTGCGCGGGGCCTTAGGCGTCGTCGGGAAGTCGCCGTCAGGCTAGCACTCGGTATTTCTCGAGGCCGCCTCATCGGCTTCGTGGCCGCCGAGGGCTTGATCCTCGCCGTCATGGGCGGAGTAGCAGCTCTCGCGGTGGCCGAATGGGGTGGGAGATTGATCACTTCATTGCTCTTGGAAGACGTCTACTTCTCGCAAGTGGTAACCGGAAGGGTCGTTCTCTTCACCTTCGCCGTATCGATACTCGCCGCTCTCCTGTCTACCCTTCTCCCGGCACTTCAGGCGAGTCGCCCTGACCTGGTACAGGATCTTCGCTCTGGGAATCCGGGAGAGGCGCCGACCAGCACCCGCATTCGCAAGGGGCTGCTCGTGGTACAGGTCGCCTTCTCGGTCGTGTTGCTCGTGGGAGCGGGCCTGTTCGTGCGTTCACTGAGTGCCGTCGCCCAGGTGGACCTCGGTGTCGAGCCCAGAGGTCTCGTTACGGTGTCACTGGACTTCGGTGAGGACCCGGCGGCACGCCCTCAAGGGACGGTCGACGCACCCCCCCCGGTGTCCAGCCAGGAGGCTACGGAACTCTATCAGTTGGCGCTCGAGCGACTCCGTGCACTTCCGCTCGTGCGTTCCGCTTCCGTTAGCGCCTTTCCGATCTTCACGGGAGTTATTAGGTCAACCATTCGGGTGGCCGGCGCCGACTCAATCCCAATATCCCCTTACGGCGGACCGTACATCAACTGGGTCGATGGCGAGTATCTGCGTACGGCCGGAATCAGTCTGCTGGCCGGTCGCGATTTTCAGAATTTTACCCCTGGAGACGCGCCCGTAATGGTGGTGTCACAGCTGATGGCCGATGTTCTGTGGCCCGGTGAGTCGGCCTTGGGCAAGTGCGTATACGTGGGTAACGCGGACGACCCACCCTGCTCCGAGGTGATTGGCGTGGCCGAAGAATTCAGACGGAGTGTAACCTCGGAGCGGGCCATGCAGTACTTCGTCCCCCTTTCGCGCCGCTCTCCTCGAGAGATGTTGGTGCGGGTCGACGGGGACGCCGAGGCCGCGCTGGGCCCGATCTCGGAGGTGTTGAGAGGTTTGGATCCGAGGATTCGTTTCTCCTCGGTCGGTACGATGGAGCAACGGCTGGATCCGCAGACCCGCTCGTGGCGGATGGGGGCAACCCTCTTCTCGGTCTTCGGCCTACTCGCCCTCATCGTGGCTGCCGTCGGCCTCTATAGTATGCTGTCGTTCGGCGTTGAACAGCGGACCCGGGAGATGGGTGTCCGCTGGGCGCTGGGCGCCTCCGTAGCGAACGTGGCATCGCTCGTCCTGGGTGAATCGTTGAGGCTCACAGCGTTCGCCATCGCACTCGGTCTCGCGCTTTCGGTGTGGGCCAGTCGCTTCGTGGGGGACCTTCTCTTCGAAGTGTCGCCTACCGATCCCAAGATACTGGCGGGAGCGGGCGGCCTCCTGATGTGCGTGGCTATGGTCGCCGCTTTGGGGCCATCACTCCGAATGGCCAGGCTCGATCCGCTCGTGGTACTCCGTTCGGAGTAGAGCGCTCAAGTCATGCGACACGCACTAGGATCGGCTCACCAGACGAGAACGATCCGCGCGAACGCAAACAACCCAGCAGCCAGTCCTACGAAGGCGGAGACGAGGTACCTACAATTGGGCTCTTCAAGCCAACTCACAGGCGTCACCGACCTGCCTCGCCTCCCGCGATGTTCTCCGCGTAGACCCACCACAGATCCTTGTCTCCGTACCCACCGTCCCTCTCCGAGTCGAAGTAGAAGATCTGGTAATCGGGGGAAAACGCCGGACAGCGGTCGTTTTCTTCCGAGTTCACGAGCGGCCCCAGGTTGATGAGCGGACCCCATACGCCCTCATCGTCACGGGTGGTCACGTAGATGTCCTCCTCTCCGTAGCCTTCATCCCGCGTCGCGGTGATGTACAGCGAGCGGCCGTCGGCCGACGGAAGGGAATGATGTTCGCTGCCGGCCGAATTGACCTGGGGACCGAGGTTCACGGCCTCCTGCCAGACTCCGTCCACCCTCTCCGACCGCCAGATGTCGTTCCCGCCATACCCACCGGGCCGCGTCGACGTCCAGTAGGCCACACTACCATCGGGTCCCGTGAAGTAGAGGCAGTGGTCGGCATAGGGTGAGTTGATCGGCGCGCCGAGGTTCCTCGGCTCGGTCCACTCGCCATCCACCTTGTCACTCACCCAGATGTCGAAGTTGCCCATACCCCCGGGTCGATTGCTCATGATGTAGAGTTGGTTGCCGTCCGGCGACAGGAGCGGTTCAACCTCAAAGTACTCGGTACTGATCGGGGCGGGGACGATCTCGGCTGGGGTCCACTGACCGTCGACCAGGGTCGATGTGCAGATGTCGTTTCCACCATCCGGGGTGCGGTCTGCGCAGTTGAAGTACATCGTGCGGCGGTCGGTCCCGAAGGTCGGCTCCGAGTCCCGTCCGGCGGCGTTGATCGCGGCCCCCATGTTCACCGGCTGAGTCTGGGCGCGGGACAGAGGTGAGCGCTGGGCGCTGAGACCGTTGAAGGCGAAAAGGCCCAGACCGCTCGCAATGAACGCGGAAGTCAGCAGTTTCATCGAGATGCTCCTGTAGCTGTGGGTGGCCGACTATCCTGCGGTTGGACAACGAAGTAGCAGCGACCGGAACATGTGTGGCGTGTATGGAGCCTGACAAGGCACACAGCCAACTCCCCATGAGCCTCGTGGCCCGCGTGGCTCTGGCTCAACCCGAGGTCGATGCCTAAAGTGATGCGACGTTGATCGCCAACATCGATCCGCCGCATAGGTGCGGCTCTCGGCCCATCGGTCCGGGCCAGGCTCCAAACGGCCGCCATCGAGGAGATACCGACCATGCAGAGTCGCCACGATCCGCAGAACTTTCCCGCCCGTTTCGCTGTTGCCCTCACCGTCGCTCTGTTCGCCTGTGTACCTGCGGAAGCCGACCCCTCCGGCAACGCCTCGGAAGGCGATGCCTCGGCGGGTGATGCCTCGGCGGTGGAATTTCCGATTACGAATCGCCCCGATGTGCGAGGCGTACGTGGGGCCGTGAGCTCGGACCACCCGCTCGCCACCGCGGCGGGGTACGCCGTTCTCAAGAACGGTGGCAACGCGGTCGACGCGGTGGTGACCATGGCGGGGGTGTTGGCGGTTGTACGACCCCACATGAACGGGGTGGGTGGTGACGCCTTCGGCATCTTCTACGATGGAGAGACGGGTGACGTGGTGGGGATGAACGGGAGCGGCCGGGCCGGAGCGCTCGCCACTCCTTCCTTCTTCGAGCGGGCCGGGCGGGAATCCATCCCGGGGTCCGGCCCTCTTTCAGTCAGCGTCCCGGGTGCGGTTGCGGCGTGGGATGATGCGTTGGGCCGTTTCGGCACCATATCCCTCGCAGAGGCTCTAGCCCCCGGGATCGGCTACGCCCGGGACGGATTCCCCGTGTCCAGCCGCCTCGCGAGTGATATCGCTGGGGCTTCGCGAGGCCTGAATCAACCTGGGCTCGACCTCTATCTACCAGGCGGCTCCCCACCCCCTGTCGGATCGCTTTTGAAAAATCCGGCGCTCGCCGCCACGCTAGAGCGGATCGCCATAGAGGGTAAGAGCGGGTTTTACGATGGTGTTCCCGCTGCAGCGATTTCCGCGTTCTTGGAACGGGAGGGTGGCTACCTCCGTGCGGGGGATTTTGCTGCTCACGAGACCACCTGGACAACTCCGCTCGAGGGCACCTACCTCGATCACCGCATCCTGGTGCTGCCGCCGAACACGCAGGGCATCGCGCAGATTTTGCTCATGGAGATGGCCGCGGAGCATGATCTGGCTGCGATGGGGCACAACACCGCCGACTACCTGCACACATTGATCGAGCTCAAGAAGCTCGCCTTCGCGGATCGAGCCCGATGGGTCGCCGACCCCGAGTTCGCCGACCTCCCCGTGAAAGAGCTCCTCGACGCGGAATACTTACGTGAGCGGGCCCTCAAGGTCGGAACGCAGGCCGCCGAAGACGTACCGCCGGGGATCGACGGGTCAGTCTCGACGGACGTCCAGCGGGGAGACGCCGACGACTCTGGAGACACCGTCTACATCACGGCTGTCGACCAGTGGGGTAATGCGGTCAGTTGGATCCAGAGCCTGTACGCCGGCTTCGGTTCTGGATTGTTGGAACCTCAAACGGGCGTCGTCCTCCAGAATCGAGGGGGGTCGTTCACGCTCGACCCGAACCATCCCAACGTGGTAGCGCCCGGCAAGCGCCCGTACCACACGCTCACGCCGCTGATGGCGTTGAACCGGGATGGGAGTTTAGCCTTCACGCTGGGCACACCGGGAGGCGACAGCCAGGTGCAGTCCCTGATCCAGATCGTAAACAATGTCTTCCTCTTCGGGATGACGCCCCAGGCGGCGATCGAGGCGCCTCGGTTTCGGAGCTACAACAGCCTCCGTGTTGATTTCGAGGATCGGATTCCTGCCGATGTGCTCTCGGCTCTTTCCGGACGGGGCCACGAGCCTCAGACCATCCACGGCTGGACGGCGACCTTCGGCGGTGCCCAAATGATTCGGGTGGAGCCATGGGGAACGCTCACGGTGGCGTCCGACCCGCGGCGCGAGGCGTACGGCATGGCCTACTGAATGTACGCCAGATACGCCACTCGCCCACTCCTTCGACAAGGCTCTAAATGCTGACTCCGCTACTCCTCGCCTCACTGCTCCAGGTACCGCAACCCACCCAGGAGCTATCACCGGGCACCCAGTACGACCCGTCCATCCCGACGCTGGAGCAGGTGGCCGGCCACGACTTCGGCGAGGAAGTAACGTCTCCGGACGACATCGTTCGATACATGGAGGCCCTGGCGGAGGCCGCGCCGAACCGGACAAACCTGATCCGCTACGCGGAGAGTTGGGAGGGCCGTCCGCTCTACATGATCGTCATCGGGTCGGCGGAGCGTCTCGCAAATCTCGACGAGGTGCGTGCCGGACTCCAGCGACTCGCGGACCCGCGGGGACTCGATCAGGCCGACGCCGACCGCCTCCTGGCTGAGCTTCCGGTGGTCACAGCCCTCGTCCACGGAATCCACGGCAATGAGATCAGCTCGAGCGGGGCCGCTATGGCGGAGGCCTACCATCTGTTGGCGGCTCAGGGTGACAACGGGGTGGACCGCATCCTCGCCGAGTCGCTCGTGCTGATCGATCCCGCACAAAATCCCGACGGGCGCGCTCGCTTCGTCATGCAGAACACATCGGCGCAGGCTCGCTGGCCCGACCAGGCCTCATGGTCCGCCGAGCACGATGAGCCTTGGCCCGGCGGCCGGGGCAACCACTATCTGTTCGATCTGAACAGGGACGCGTTCATCCAGAGCCAGCCCGAGACCCGGGGGAAGCTCTCCGTTTTCCAGGAGTACACGCCCCACGTGGTCGTGGACCTTCACGAGATGGGTGGCAATTCGTCTTACTTCTTTCCGCCCACCGCACCCCCGGCCAATCCGTGGCTCACGGATCAGCAGTTGGCCCTCATGGACGTGTTCGGCGCGGCCAACGCATCGACTTTCGACCGGCGCGGGTTCACTTACTTCAACAGGGACACCTACGACGCGTTCTATCCCGGGTACATGGACATGTGGCCCATGATCCACGGGGCGCTCGCGATGACGTATGAGCAGGCATCCGCCCGAGCGCTCGTCCTGAGGAGGGATGACGGGGACCTCCTCACGTATGCCGACGGCGTGCTGCACCACTTCACGGCCGCGATTCAGACCGCCGAGACCGCCGCCCTCAACCGCGAGCGGATTCTCACGGAGTATCTGGCGTTCCGGCGGGGGGCCATCATACTCGGGCGTGAGGGTCCGGCGGAATACGTACTGACGTCCGAGCATGACCCGGGCATGGCGGAGCGGTTGGCTCGCCACCTCGTGCTGAACGGCATCGAGGTGCGGGCCGCCTCGGGCCCCGTGCGTGTGGGCGCCCGGACGCTTCAGGCCGAGGGCACCTTCATCGTCCCTGCGGCCCAGCCGGCGTACCGGATGTTACGAAACCTTCTCGACGCGGACACACCGATGGATTCGGCATTCGTGAGGCGCCAGAACGAACGGCGGGCGCTCCGCCGGCCGGACGAGATCTACGATGTTACCGCGTGGAGCATGTCCTCTCTCTGGGACGTGGAGGTGATTCCAAGCGACGAGGAGACCGGCGCCGCCGGTGAGTTGTTGACGGCCGACGAGCTGGCCCTCGACGGATCGGTTGCCGAGGAACCGCAGCCACCAGTGAGTCTGCCTCCCGCTGTCGTCGGATACCTTCTCCCCTGGGGAGTCCGAGCGGCTGCGGCCACAGCGGAGGCCCTTCGCGATGGTATTCGCGTGAACACATCAGGCGGGGCGTTCACGCTCGATGGCCGGGAGTACGGGATCGGCACGGTTATCGTGCGGAACTCGGAGAACGGCCCGGATCTCAGACAGCGCCTCGGGACCATCGCCAGCCGGCACGGAGCCGAGGTCATTCCCATCGACGACTCGTACGTCCGGGAGGGTGTCTCACTCGGAAGCGACAGGACGAGAGCGCTTCGCGAACCCCGCGTACTCCTGCTCTACGATGAGCCTGCCTCCGCCTATTCGGTAGGCTGGGCCCGATACGTCCTCGAGCGCCGTTATGGCCAGCGGACATCCGTCGTTCGCACCTCCAGACTAGGCCGGGTCATCCTCTCCGAGTATGACGTGATCGTCTTCCCCAGCGGAAACTTCGGATCGGTGGTGGGCTCCGGTACGGTGGAACGTCTCCAGGCTTGGATGAGGGACGGAGGGACTCTGATAACGATGGCTTCCTCTTCGCAGTGGGCGGCCAGAGACAGCGTGGGCCTGCTGAACACGACTTCCGAACGGCGAGGGGGCCGGCCCGCGGGCGAGGATCCGCCCGAGGACGACACTCCCGATCAGCCGATCGACTTCTTGGAGGCCATCACCCCAGAGGACGAGGCTCCCGAAGACACACCCGGAGCCATCCTCAAAGTGATCCTCGATACGGACCACTGGCTCTCGGCCGGCACCGATGGTGAGATCGGTGCCGTGGTGCAAGGGACCCGCATCTTCAGCCCCATCAAGTTGGACGAAGGAAGAAATGTCGGGCGATATGGTGACGAGGAGGACTTGGTTCTCGGCGGGATCGTTTGGGACGAAGCCGAAGCTCAACTCGCCAACAAGGCCTACCTGATTCACCAACCGGTCGGCCGCGGCCAACTCATCGCGTTCGCGGAGGACCCCAACTACCGCGCCTATGCCGAGGCGACGCAACTGCTTTTCATCAACGCGGTCCTGCTGGGACCCGGGCGATGAATCGGGCGGGCGGCGACGAAAGCGTGGCGTCGCTTGTGGCCGGCGTCTAATTTGCGAAGGGCCGTCCCAGCTGGGCGGCAAACGCCCGAACTGAAAATCAGCGGAGGACGGTTCATGTTGAAGGCTCGCACCGGCACGGTAGCCACGCTCGCCGCGGTAGCCATGCTCACCGCGGTTGCCGCGCTTACGCCTCGAGGACTCCACGCACAGGCGACACCCCTTCAGCGCGGAAGCGACAATATCCAGGTGCTCGGACACCTCCCGCTGGGTCCTGCCCTGAGCGTCTCGGATCTCGATATCGAGCAGGATTTGGACCGTCCGTACGCATATGTGTCCCGCATGAGGTATGGTGACGCGGGCCCCAGAGGTTTGGACATCATCAGCATCGAGGATCCCGAGCGTCCCGAGCTCCTGTACCAGTGGCGCATCGAGGACCAGGAGCTGCATACGGGCACCGGCGGTATGGACGTGAAGCACTTCAAGGTGAACGGACGCCATTACGTCGTGCAGTCGCTCCAATTCGGCGGTGGTGGTCCGAACCGCGATCTGGGCGCGGTGGTGCTCGACGTGGAGGGTCTCCCGGATCCGTCGAGTGTTCGGGAAGTGGCCCGCATAAGGGAGCCGCTCCTTCCGGGTGGCTTCCACAACATCTTCGTCTACAAACACTCGGACGGCCGAGTGCTCCTCTTCACAACCGTCAGCGGCCCTTATGCGAACGCTTATGATCTGGGGAAGATCGTCGAGGGGGCCTCGCCCGCGGAGGCACTCGCCGGACGGGTGCCGAACCCGCAGTCAGGAGCGAACGGGAGGGGCTACCACGATTTCTATGTGGCATACCATCCGGACACCGATGAGGACCGTTTCTACGGCGGGGGTGCCGGCGGCTACTACGTTTTCGACATCACGAACATGGAAGAGCCGGAGCTTCGGATCTCGCTTACGGGAATCAGTGGTGTCTCCAACGGCCACACCTTCACTCCGAGCCCGGACGGCCGTTACGTAATAGCCGAATCCGAGTATGAGTTCGCGCCACTTCGGATCTTCGACCTGCAGCCGGCGCTCGAAGGAAGGGTCCAGAACATCCGCCGACCGATTTCGGCGTGGACCGCGGATTACAGAAACCTCGTCCACAATCATGAGGTTCGTTGGCCGTTGCTCTTCGTTTCGGGGTACCTCGATGGGCTTCAAGTGGTCAACCTTCAGGATCCCGCCAACCCGGTCACGGTGGGCTACTACGACACCTATATCGGTCCCCGTAGCACGACGCGTACACCCGTCTTCAATGGCGCCTTCGGCATCGACGTCCGGAACGCGGACGGTCTGATTGTGGTCAGTGATATGAGCACCGGATTCTGGACTTTCCGAATGGACGGGTTCCAGGGTTGGAATGGTGAAAACTGGGGCATGCCGGACATTTCGAGCGCTCAGAAGTGGGATGAGCCCACCCGTCGCCCGATCAGCGACTGAGGTAGCGACTAGGATCCAGATGATTCCCATCGTGCTTGCAGCCCTGGCCGGGGCAGGAGTGACCGGCCCGATCGTCGCGACGGAGTGCCGCCTGCCCCGCACGGCTCCGGAGTTCTACATGATCGAGTTGGTCTCCACGCGCAGGATCCCGGGATCGGGAGCCGCGACCGGAAGGGTCGATGTCACGTTTGCTCCGTCTCCGTTCGGCGTGAGCTTGACGGAGAACGGCGATTATCTAAGGGATATCGAGATCAACGTCAGCAACTTGAGGCAGCCGGATCAGGGGGCCTTCGTGGTCTGGGTCACCACCCCCCAGCTGGACCGTATCGAGAGAGTGGGCGTGTTGGGCGACGGTGTTCTCCGGGGGGAGGTTCGCTGGAACAAGTTTCTTGTCGTCGTGTCGCTCGAACAGGACGACGCCTCCACCGCCCCACGGTGGGCCGGCCCGATCGTGCTCCGTGGGATGTCCCGAAGCGGGGCGATGCATACGTCTGCCGGCCATGGGCCGTTCGAGACCGAGAACTGTGCGACGTACGGTTTTAGAGAATAGACCGGCAGTGCTCGGGCGCTCCTCCATGACACTTGTGCGCCTGACACGTCTGCGCATGACGCGTATACGCGTGACCCGTACGCGGCCGTCCGGCAAATGAGGCTCGCCAACTTCGTGGTGGGGCTCCTCCTCTGGTCCAGCGCGGCGGCAGGACAGCAGGTCGCCAATCCAGTCGGACAGGGGGACAGCCTTGTTTGGCGCATGCCACCCAGCAGCCCCAACATGCAGATGCTGATGGCGCCCTTCATGGGGATCCTTCCCGATGTCTCGCCCTTCCTTCCTGGACCGGGCGTGGACGTCCTCACGCTTCCCGAAGCGACGGTGGGAGGCCTGGTACGACTGGCCGACGGGGACACACTCCGCCTCGAAGCGACGCTGTTGCGCCGTGAAATCAATGGCCGGATGGTCAAGGTCTACGGGTTCAACGGACAGTCCCCCGGGCCGACGATACGGGTGGCGCAGCACACCACGATCATCGTCGAGTTCACGAATCACATCGACTTCCCCACCACCCTTCGATGGCACGGCGTGCGGCTGGACAACCAGTTCGATGGTGTGCCCGGTCAGACCCAGTCACCGGTTCGTGTGGACGAAACGTACACTGCGGAAGTCTACTTCCCCGACGCGGGGGCGTTTTGGTACCACCCACACCAGCGCGGGCACATCGCCCAGGAGCTCGGACTGTACGGCGCCATCATCGTCGATTCTCCAGACCTCGAGTACTACAGCTCAGCGAATCTCGAAGAGACGTTGATGCTCGACGATATGCTCCTCGACGACTTGGGAATTCTTCCGTTCGGCTTCGAGGCCCCAGTGCAAGCGCTCATGGGGCGTTTCGGAAACGTTCTGCTCGTCAATGGCCAGCCCGACTACCGCCGGAGCGTCAACAAGGGGGACGTGGTCCGCCTGTTCCTGACCGGCGCATCGAACACCCGGCCGTTCAATCTCAGGATCGAGGGCGGCGTCCGCATGAAGCTGGTCGGTGGAGATCTCGGAAGATTTGAGAGAGAGGAGTGGGTATCGTCCGTCATCATCGCACCCGGGCAGAGATACATCGTGGACGTGATGTTCGAAGAGGAGGGCGAGTTCGCTCTCACGAACCGGATCACGGCAGTCGATCATTTCCTCGGAGAGTTCGAATATCAGGTCGATACGCTGGGGATCTTCGAGGTGTCGAGCCGGCCGACCGAGTACGATTTCAGCGCCGAGTTCGAAACGCTGAGGACCTACGACGGTGGGTTCGACGAGGTCCGAGCCCAGGCCGGGCGGCCGGTGGACGAGGAGTTGGTGCTTTCCCTACGGATCGGAGCGCTGCCCCTCCCGGTGATCCGCATGCTGGAGATGGACACACTCTATTACCCGCCTATCGAATTCAACGACGCCATGCCGATGATGAACTGGCTGTCCACCGGAATGAACGTGCTTTGGCTGATGCACGACCCGGCCCCGGACGTGGACCCACGGGACCTGGGTCCCGCGATCGGGTGGCGGTTCAGGCAGGGAGACCTCGTGAAGATCAGGATCT
>JADFNK010000149.1 GCA_022563405.1 Gemmatimonadota bacterium
TACCCTGCATGAGGTGGCCGATGTCCTCACCGATCTGCGGGATCGCGCCCGGAGGCACAGCCAGCAGAATCACGTCTCCGAAGAAGGCCGCCGCGTCAGCGTAGCCGGCGCTGGCCCGAGGCGCCGCACTCTGCACGAGGTCCATGAGCTCGTGCGGGTTCCTGGACGAGAAGAGGACTTGGTGCCCTGCTTCCGCCCAGAGCAGACCGATGGCTCCACCCATCGTTCCCGATCCGATGATGCCGATCCTGAGCGCACGACCCTCCTGCTCGGCCAGACCTGCCTGAGCGAACAGAGGCGAGGAGGAAAGCGCTAGAGCAAGGGCAAGCGCCAAGGCCAACGCCGACGCCGCGAAGGCTCTCAACGAAAGTCGGAAACCCGGGATCAGTACGGTGGTCTGCTTCATTGGACGTCTCCCAGATCAGCTGGGTCGGAGAGGGGAGGATTCGGTATGTGTACCGGAGCGGCTAGCATACGTGGCCTGCGGCGGGGCGTCAAAGACCGGACTGTGTTGAAAACGGCCGGTCAACTGTGGGCGCCCAGGGGGAGTGGTATTTGCTGCACGACTATCCGCCCGGGGTACCCAGCAAATCCGGCAGGCGGTCCAGGTCGACATTCCCTCCGCTGAGCACGGCTACCACGGGTCCGTCGGCCAATGGGATCCTCCCGGCCAAGAGGGCAGCCACGCCCGCAGCACCCGCCGGCTCGACCAGAAGCTTGGCACGTTCGAGGACAAACGCCATCGCCTCCCTGATCTCGTCGTCGCTCACAAGAACCACGTCCTCGACGTGGTGTCGAACCACCTCGAAAGTGAGCTCGCCAGCCATGGGAGCACCGAGGCCATCGGCTATGGTGTCGATGCTCTCGAGGTGGACCGCCTCCCCTTTGTCCAGGCTCTTCCGCATGGCACATGCCCCGTGCGGCTCGACGCCGAAGACCCGGGCGCCCGGGGCGAGGCTGGCTACGGCGAGGGCTACCCCCGAGATCAGACCACCTCCACCGACCGGCGCCACCACGGTGGCCACATCCGGCACGTCCTCGAGGATCTCGAGGCCCACGGTCCCCTGACCGGCAATGATCAGCGGGTCGTCGAAGGCGTGTAGGAAGGTGAGGCCTCGATCCTGGGCCACCTCCAACGCCAGATCAAAGGCCTCGAAGATCGTCCCTTGGAGAATCACCTCCGCTCCGTACTCCTCGCTGGCCCGGACCTTGGTGGGTGAGGCGTTGGCAGGCATGACCACCGTGGCGGAAATGCCGGCCCGAGCTGCGGACCAGGCTACAGCCTGCGCGTGGTTGCCGGCTGAGATCGTCACAACACCTGGGCCCCGGGCCACATCGTCGAGCTCCAGAATGAGGTTCAGGGCCCCGCGTACCTTGAACGAGCCTGTCTTCTGGAGATTTTCACACTTGAGAAAGACCGGTCGGCCCACGCGCTCGGAGAGCGTGCGGCTCGAGACCACGGGTGTCCGGTGCAGGGAGCCGGAGATCCGGGCCTGGGCCTCCTGGAGATGCTCAAGCTCGGGAATTGAGAACATCAGGGTCCTATAACGGCCACCCCCACAAGCGGGGAGTGGCCGTTCGTTCGCTCAGATGGATTCCAAACGGTGACTCGTGACTAGCGCTGCACCCATGGCGGCTGAATGATCAACGACGGGTCCGCGTCAATCTTCGGCACGAACTTCTGGGTCCGACCGTATTGATTGTCTCCGCCGTAAAGGTTTCCGTCGGAGTCGACCGTGAACGTATGCACTTCGAGATACCCGTCCGGGAGAGCTCTGGGAACCTGCCATGTGTATTCGCGATCGCCATCGAAGTTGAGCTTCACAAACCGGAGCGGTCCCAGTGTGGTGATCCAGATGGCGTCCTCGTTGACAATAATGTCCAACGTCAGGCCAAAACCGCCCCACGAATCGAGAAACTCGACTTCCGCAGGGTCATCGGTCGTCCGGAATACATTGACCCTCCCGCCAGAACGATCCAAGGCGAAGATCCGGCCGTCGGGCCCCGTCGCGATGGCATGAACACCGTTGAACTGACCCGGCCCGTCTCCACGCCCGCCGAACTCGGAGAGGTAATTGAAGTCTTTGTCCAGAATAACAACCCGATGATTGTCCAAGCCGTCAGCGATCAAGACCCTGCCGTCAGGCAGGAAAGCCACATCCTGAGGTCTGCCGAAATGGGTCTCGTCGTCGCCGGAGACGCCCTTCTCGCCCAGCGTCATCAGCAGTTGGCTACCGTCGTGTGAGAACACGTAAATCTGATTAAAAGTCTCATTGATGAGCCAGATACGCTTCTGCGGATCGTACGGACTGATGCGGATCCGGTGCGGTCCAGGTCCTTCGGAGCCGGCGCACAGGTAGTCCAAATGGTCCCAAATTTCGGTCACGTTGCCGTCACCGTCGAGTACGTACAGGCAGTTCTGCCACGTGCGCAAATCCACAGCCGTCAGCGTGTTGATTCCCAAAGATCCGGCATATCCCGCAAACTCTTCGGGAATCGGGATCGGCAACCGGGTCTCTCCACGCTGGGCAACCAGGATACGGTCCGGCGTTTCAGCCCAGATACCCGAATTGCCCCCGTGTGCGAACCCCTGCTTCGCGAAGGGTTTGTGCCAGCCCCGGACGACATCGTAGGGACTAGGACCAACCGGGCCGATATCGACCTCCTGGGAGGAAACGGGTCCGGCGAGGGAGACGGCAACCAAGCAGGCGGCCGCTAGAAGCCTTGAAATCTGCATAATCGGGCATGCTCCAGAATGTGGATCGGTAGTGACCCCGATGTTCCCAGCGATGCGGGGAAGGCCGAAAGTCGTGTCTTTATTGGACTTCCGCCAGTGCCCCGCCGGGGACTCGAACTCCGAACCTACTGATCGAGAGTCCTCACGCAACACCTACAGTCCTTACGCAACACCTACACAGAGTGCTCGGCAGAGTGTTCGTGAGAGAGCTGAAATTGGACCCACGGTTCGGCGCGGCGACCCAGATGGGTTGGGTCTGACAGATGCGACAGTGGCACTGAACGAGCTTACAGTACTTGCGAATGCTGGGGCCGCGACCCACTCTCAAGTCGCATGACGTCTTCAGGCCCCGCCGCCCGACGGACGCCCGTGGCAGGGCTGCCGGACGACGAAGCCGTTGAAGCCACTCCCGGTCGATAGCCCGGAGGTGCACTATACGGAACACCGATATCTGGAAAACGGTCCTCTTCGAGGGCCACAAGAGCTGGTCGCGCCTGCGCGGTGGCCTGCTCGTCCTTGCGGCGTTGAGTTGTGCTCCCGCCCTCGCGCATCTGGCGCCTCCGCCCGAGTGGGACACGATGGTCGCGTCCGAAGAGGCGATCCTGCAGGTGGCGCCAGAGATCAAGCGCCTCAACCACTCGGTGTTGAACCTGCAGCTCCCCGATGAGTCCACGCGAGGGCTGTTCGGCCCCTTCGTCGAGGTTCGCGACCTCGTCTCTGTCGAGCTCGAGATCCGGGGTCCACTAGGTACGGTCCGACTCGCCTCCGTGGAGGATATCACCTCCCCGGGGGATGTCGACACGGGGCGTCCGGTTTCCCGAAAGGAGCTCGCGCTTTGGCGGCCGCTACTGGATCACGTCGAGTACTTCGAGCACGCCAAGTTCTACGTGATCCGGGGTGATCTGCTTTTGGACGGATCGGGCCGCCTCGAAACCGAGCTCGGTTTCGAGGCCCTCGCGCGGGTCGCGCAGAGTCGGATCTGGTTGCGCGGCGAGCTGACGGTCACTTGGGCCGCCGGGCCCTCGTTCGAAGTGGACGGACCCCCGACGTGGAACATCGTCGGCTGGCGGAGTGGGGAGCTGAAGACCATGTCGGTCGATCGTCCACTCTTCGCGGAAGTGCTCGATCAGGTGCTCGAGCCCGAGGCACTCCTCGCGGCGCGCCGCTCCATACAAGAGGAGTACGTCCTCGAATCCCTGCTCAA
>JADFNK010000075.1 GCA_022563405.1 Gemmatimonadota bacterium
TACCCGTGAAGCCGTAGTGTCGGGCGAGACGCTCGTTGACGAACGTGTAGTCGGCGGTCAGCAGCTCGAGCACGCTGCGGTCCTCGCGAATGAGATACGAGAACAGCAACTCGGTCTCTCGCAGCATGGCCTCGGCCAGCGTGTCGTCGAAGTAGGGATACGACAGGGCATCCGGCTTGAGCTCTTCCAGATCCTGGAGCCGGAGCCACTGTGCTCCAAAGCGGGTGGCCAGAGCCTCCTGCGCACGGGGGTCGGCCAGCATCCGGCTCGCTTGACGCTCGATTTCACCCGGGTTCGAGAGCTCGCCGCGGCCCGCCAGCTCGATGAGCTCCAGATCGGGTGGGGCGCCCCAAATGAAGAAAGAGAGCCGGGACGCCAAGTCTACATCACTGATCCGGTGGACCCCGCCCGGAATAGCTCCGGCCGGTACCTCCTCCATCCGGAACAGGAAGTGCGGGCTGGCGAGGATCGCCTGGAGCGCCATGCGGACGCCGCCCTCGAAGCCGCCGTCGACGGCGCCCTCATCGTAGAAGCCCATGAGCCCCCTGAGGTCGTTCTCGTCGAGGGGGCCCCGATAGGCCTGGGTGGCCACACGAAGGATGATGCTCTCGGCGCACGGACGGGCCTCATCGGGCGACGTGGGGCGGCAACTGAAGACGAGGCTGCGGGTCGGTGTGTCTGAGACGCCGGTGACTTCGTACGGTCCGAGGATCGTGAGCCGCTGCAAGTGCTGTAACGTCGTGACCCCATAACCTATGCCGATCTGGCCGTCTGCGAGCGTGTGATCGATAGGCCGGATCAGGTCATCCACCTCGCCCTCGAACCGGCGCACGAACACCGCGCTGACCCTCTTGGGGCCGGCCCGCACATAGATGGAATCCGTCAGTATCCTCAGGCTGGTTGGCTCCGACTCGCGCATCCACCGATCAATGGTGATGAGCGCAACCCGGGAACCGTCGATGGAGATCTCCATCTGCTCGGTCCCGATGGTCTGTCCGAAGACCTGGCCCTCCGGGTGTGCATACGGCTCGATCTGGAAGACGTATTTGCCGTCGGCTGGGAAGTTGTGGATCACCGAAACCCCGCCCCGGGTTCCGAACGGTGCTCCTTCGACCCAATCCTTCTGAGAGGCGGTCCGCGGGACCAGATACCGGATCGAGTTGGGCTCGGCCTCCGGGTCACCCAAGGCAATCCGGCTGATCTGGCCGGCCGCCCGCAGGTATCCCTCCATAACCGTGGCCGACGGCGTCTGGACGTCTGCGATATTGTCGAAGTTGGCACTCTTCGTATCGAGGGGCAGGAAGGCGGCTACGTCGATCTCGAGTCCCAGGAGGGCGCGAATGGCGGCCGCGTACTCCGCCCGCGTGAGGCGCTGGAAGGTCCTGAACCCAGGATTGGGATTGGTGAGGGCGACCGCGTCGATGCGCCTCTCCAGATCCTCCACCAGCATCATGAGAGTGTCACCCACTGGCCGGGGCTGCCCCTGAGGCGGCATCATGCCCGTCCGGAGCTTCTGAATCATTTTCTCGGCGGTCTCGGCCATCTCGGGGGCCTTCTCGACCTCGAAGTCGACCAGGGACAGGTTTCCGGTGAGCCGGGCAGGGTTGTGGCAGCCCGTGCAGTACTCCTGGATCACGTCGGTCAGCGCTTCGGCCGAGACGTCCGGGTCGACTTCGTGGATCGCCGTGGAGACGGCCGTTTCGGGGATGACCACCGGGGGGGCTGCCGCGACGGGGGCCCCCGAGGTAGTCCCCGTGGCCGGCGCCAGAAACTGTTGCGGCGCGACCTCGGCATTCGCCGTCTGCCCGACGAGTACGAGCAGGATGCCAATCGCTACCAGCGTGGCGTTCAATGTTCTCATTCTTGCCTCACTCGCTACCACATCAGATGAAGCCCAATTTGCAAACAGAATAGCGCCCATTCCGACCTTTTGGCCAGTGTGGCGTTTGGATTCGTTTTGTGGGCTTGATTCCGCGCAGCGAAATCGGGCGTTTCGGGGCAGGAAGCGTCACCTCGCGTTTGCCCGTCCAGCCCAAACGTTGAATACTTAGCACCTTCGTAGCCACACCCTGTCTGGAGCGCCAAAGACCCTTCCGGAGACGACCATGAAGACCCTCCTGACCGTCAGCTTCATGCTCTTGGTGAGCACACCCGTTCTCGCACAACAGGGCGGGGCTGCTGCACCCCTCAGCCTGGGTGGAGGGCAGTGCGAGGCCAACGTCTACAATTGCGCGGACACGCCGAACCCACTTCCCACGGCGACGACGGTTTGGGTGGAGGAAATGACGTGGATGGACGTGCGTGACGCTCTTGCCGCAGGGAAAAGGACGGTGCTGATCCCCACGGGTGGCATGGAGCCGAACGGTCCCTGGCTGGCCGCCGGCAAGCACAACTACATACTGCATGCCAACTGCGAGGCGATCGCGCGCCAGCTCGGCGACGCCCTGTGCGCCCCCATCCTCCCGTTCGTTCCGGAAGGCAACATCGAGCCGCCGAGCGGTCACATGAGGAGCCCGGGCACGATCAGCGCCCGCGAGGAGACGTTCCAGGCCGTGCTCACCGATGTAGCCCACTCCTTCAAGATGCACGGCTTCGAGAAGATCATCTTCTTCGGCGACTCCGGCGGCAATCAAGGCGGCCAGCGTGCGGTAGCGAACCGGCTTACGGAGCTCTGGGGCGGCAGCCCCATCGTGGCCCACGTTCAGGAATACTACGACTACGCGAGTGCGTTCACTTATATGGAGGAAGAGCACGGAGTCGTCTGGGGTGACGGGGACAACCTACACGACGATCCCATCATCGCGCTCAACATGTTCATCGACGACCCGAGCTCCATCCGCTGGGCCGAGCGCGTGGAGGCCGGCCTCGCCACGATCAACGGGGTGTCGTTGGTCGATCGGGTGAGGAACCTCGAGTTGGCCCGCGCCCTGGTCGCGTTCCGAGCGAACCAGACCGTAACCGCGATCAACGCTGCGATCGAAAACGGTGGTACCGTACCGCCTCCGGCTCGCCCCCAGCGAACGGCCGTCGCCGGCGGTGGCGGTGCGGCTGGCGGCCGAGCTCAGCGTCCCGCGCCCGATCCGCGCACGATGGGGGGTGGCGACTGCCGTCGAAACGCCTACAACTGCTCGGACACGCCCAATCCCTTGCCTGAAGCCAACACGGTGTGGCTCGCGGAGATGACGTGGATGGACATCCGCGACGCGCTGGCCGCTGGAAAGACCACTGCGATCATCGCCACGGGTGGCATGGAGCCGAACGGTCCCTGGCTGGTGACCGGCAAACACAACTATGTGCTCGATGCCAACTGCGAGGCGATCGCGCGCAACCTGGGTAACGCGCTCTGCGCTCCGATCGTGAAGTGGGTTCCCGAGGGCAATATCGAACCCCAGTCGGGCCACATGCGGAGCCCAGGCACGATCAGCCTTCGGCAGGAGACGTTCGAGGCTCTGCTGACCGATATCGCGCAAAGCCTCGAGGTGCACGGCTTCGAGAACATCGTCTTCATCGGCGACTCGGGGGGCAACCGCTCCGGCATGAGCAACGTGGCAGAGGCGCTGACCGCCCAATGGGCGGGCGGAGCCAAGGCGATTCACATCCCCGAGTACTACCGCGCGCCCGAAGGCTCACGGGACGTCCTGGAAGAGAGGGGCCTACTCGCTGACGGACAGGGTGACGGGCTGCACGACGACCCGACCATCACCCTCAACATGATGGTCTCCGATCCCGCGTCGGTCCGGTGGGCCCAGCGCGTGCAAACGGGCCAGGCGACGATCGACGGCTTCTCGCTCGAGGATCTGGAGCGATCTCTCACTTTGGGCCGAGAGATCTCCGAGGCGCGCGCAGCACGTACTGCGGACCTGATCCGCGAGCGCACGCGATAGTGAAGACCGGAGACCTCCAGAAGACGGAAGACCTCCAGTGGTACGACCTTTTCAACCTGCGAGGCACGCGCCGGGACTTTCTGCGAGTCGGTCGTAGTGTTGCGGGACTCGTCGCGCTCGGCGCCCTGCCCGCGTGTGAAAGGGGGCGCCGCATCCGGGTCTTTTCCGACCCGTTCATGTTCGGGGTCGCCTCGGGGGACCCCGTGCCGCGCGGTGTTGTCCTCTGGACGCGGCTCGCACGAACTGCACTCGACGGCGCGGGAGCCCTCCTCGACCCGGTCACGGTCGACTGGGAGATCGCCGAGGATGAAGCGTTTACGCGCATGGTCCAGTCCGGCTCGGCCGTGGCCCTCCCCGAGCTCGGTCACTCGGTGCACGTGGAGGTCGACGGGCTGGAGCCCGGGCGGGACTACTTCTATCGGATGATCACGGGAGGCGAAGCGAGCCCCGTTGGCCGCACGAAGACCGCCCCTCCGTCCGACACCCCACTCGACGAATTCCGCTTTGCCTTCGCCTCCTGCCAGCACTACGAGCAGGGTTTCTTCACCGCCCTTCGGCATCTGTCGAACGAGGATCTCGACCTGATCGTGCATCTCGGCGACTACATCTACGAAGGACGTCCGATCGATGGCCGCGTGAGGCGCCACGAGGGCCCCGAGATCATGACGCTCGATGACTACCGAGCCCGTTACATCACGTACCGTTCGGACCCGGATCTCCAAGCGGCCCACCAGGCCGCGCCTTGGGTCGTCACTTGGGACGATCATGAGGTCGACAACGACTACGCCGCCGAGATCTCCGAGGACCGCGCGTCGCCGGAGAGCTTCCTCCTGCGCCGGGCCGCCGCCTACCAGACCTTCTACGAGTTCATGCCGCTCCGCCGCGCGTCGATGCCCACAGGCCCCGACATGCAGCTCTACCGGCGCCTGCGCTTCGGCGATCTCATCGAAATGAACGTCCTCGACACGCGCCAATACCGGAGCCCCCAGCCGTGCGGTGGGGGCGGGAATCGTCCCACCTGCGCGGCACACGTATCAGACGGACAGACGATTCTGGGCCCGGAGCAGCGGCGGTGGCTGTTCGAAGGTCTCGCTGCGTCGGAGGCCCGCTGGAACGTCCTCGCTCAACAGGTCATGTTGGCTCGTCTCCGGCGGGTCGACGACGAAGGGGTCGAGACGTGGTCGATGGACAAGTGGGACGGGTATCCAAGGGAACGTCAGGCGCTGCTCGACCTCATGGCCGAAGAGGGGACACCAAACCCCGTCGTATTGACTGGTGACATCCATTCCAATTGGGTCAACAACTTACAGCGTGACTTCGACGAAGAGTCGTCCGATATCGTGGGAACGGAATTCGTCTGCACTTCACTCACATCAGGTGGGAACGGACGCGAAATGACC
Organism: Gemmatimonadota bacterium; assembly: GCA_022563405.1. GTDB lineage: Bacteria > Gemmatimonadota > Gemmatimonadetes > Longimicrobiales > Gaopeijiaceae > UBA822. Next base: position 5,285 of record JADFNK010000075.1, read on the forward strand.
AACGGGGGTCGGCGCTCGATGAGGGATAACCCGCACGTCCGGTTCTACAATGGTCAGAGGGGGTACGTGACGGCCACGGTCACGCCGGACCTGTGGACCGCGCGCTATAGGGTAGTCCCGGAAGTCACCCGGCCGGGCGGTACGGTCCACACGGCCGCGACGTTCGTGGTCGAAAATGGTCGGGCGGGGGCGCAGGAAGCGTAGCGCCAACGCCATCGAGCCTGGGCTTCTGGAGCGTTCTCTCATGCTGGGACGTGAGATCTCCGAGGCGCGCGCAGTCGCCCCTTAGGCTTGGGCACGGCTTCGACCACCGCTCAGGTTGCTCGTTCAAATGTTTCCCCCGAGATGATGCGGGGGGGCGCAAGTACTTGCGGCTAAGGACCCTAAGGCGTAGGCTGCCCCTCCCTGACGAAGAGTGGAACAGATGTAGCCTCGTACTTTGTACCGATCTTCTGGAATTGGTGAGACGGACAAGTAGGAGGTTATTTTTTTGTTCGCGGTGGAAACGTTCGATGAGATGCGCCGGGTTCGTATGACGGCCCTGTGCGGATCTTTGGCAGCGGTATTGATCGGTTGGGGCCCCGCCGACAGGTTGCTCCCGGGAATTCAATCCCCAGGGACCGGCGACAACTCCCCCTGGACCGGCGACAACTCCTCCTGGACCGCCGACAACCTCGTTCCCACCGCTCGTACGGTCATGGACTGGGAGCTACGGCGCGGGTGGCTCCCCATGGAGCTGAATGAGGCCGTCGAGTCCTGGGTGCTCCGCCTCACCAGCGATCGCAAATCGGTCTTCGAGTACGCTCTTTCGCGAGCGGGCCTGTACTCGGACATGATCCGGGCCGAGCTGCGCGAGCGTGGAATGCCGGAAGAACTGTTGTATCTCGCCCTGGTCGAGTCCGACTTCCACACCGATGCCCGTTCTCGTGTACTTGCAAGCGGGATGTGGCAGTTCATGGAACCCACGGCGAGGTTATACGGACTGCGCATCGACGCCTACGTGGACGAGCGGTACGACCCGGTCAGGGCGACCGCCGCCGCTCTCGACCACCTGAGTGACCTCTACCAGGAGTATGGCTCCTGGTACCTCGCGGCCGCGGCTTATAATGCCGGCTCAGTGCGCGTGTCTGATGCCCTTCGGCGGTACACGGACGGGCGGATTGGAGACGACAGTCTCTACTGGGAGATCTCCGATCACCTACCCAGGGAGACGGCCAATTATGTACCGAAGCTCCTCGCCGTCACGTATCTCGCCCGATCAGCGGCGCGGTACGGCCTCGAGGTAAGGCCGGTGGATCCCTACGAATACGACTTCATCTGGTCTCCGGGAGGTGTGGACCTCGGTGAGGTGGCGCACTCTCTGGGCATCGAGGCCGAGCAGATGTACGACCTGAACCCTCAGCTCATCCGCCATATTACCCCGCCGGGGGAGATGTATGCGCTGAGGATTCCCGTGGGGATGGCCAGTCAGGTCGTTGCCGCACTCGCCTCGCCGAATCCTGGGACTCGCCTAGCGGACGACTGAGCGCGGCTGCTCAGGTCGACCGCTTGTCCCGTCGGTTTGGGCAAAGCCTCGAGGGAAACTGGTAGACTCATCCTCACAGGACACGCCATCTTTAAGAGAGACGTGAAAGTAGAGGAGTTCGTCGTGGCCAACACCGAGACGAACGTTGCGGACCGGCGCCGCGCCGCGATGTCGTGTCCGCGAGGTCCCTAGGAGGTCTATGGAATATCAGGAATTAGCCGATTTCCTGAAACACGTGGGGAAGGACCCCTCCACTCTGATCTTCGAGGACGAGCTCACCGGTATCCATAACCGGCGCTTCCTCCTCAGCTATCTCGAGCACAAGGTGGATTGGAAAGATGGGAGCAGCTTTCCCCTTTCCCTCCTCAGCCTCGATATCGACGAGTTCAAGGCTGTCAATGACAGCCATGGCCACGAGACGGGCGATCAGGTGCTCAAATGGGTGGCCGATCTCCTCGAGTCCGTCGCCGGTGAGGAAGGCCTCTCCGTTCGTTACGGCGGTGACGAGTTCCTGGTTCTACTCCCTGGCACCGATCGCGATGGTGCGCTCGCCGTCGCGGACCGCCTGTTGGAGACTACCCGCGACCAGCCGTTTCGCGAGCGCGATTCCGGGCTCACGGTTCCGGTGACGGTGAGCGTGGGCATTGCGGTGGCGCCGGAGGACGCTGACTTCCCCAGCGCCCTGATCCAGGCTTCGGACGCTGCGCTCTACGCCGCCAAGCACCGGGGGAGGGACCAGGCCGCGCTAGCCTCGGAAATCGGAGAAGACAGCCTCCTCCCCAGGGCCGCCCTCCAACGCCTCAAGCTACGGGGCATCGTCGGCCGCGAGGAGGAGCTCGGCATAGTGGACCGCGCTTTGCGCGGTCTGGTGTCTGGGCGCGGTCAGATTCTGGTCTTCCAGGGCGCCCCGGGCGTGGGCAAGACGGCTCTCCTCGACACGGTGTGGGACAACCTCAAGGCCAACGATTCGTTCTTCGTAACGAGGGTCTCGGGCGATCTTAAAGAGGCTCGCCGCCCTTACTACCTCGCGGCTCGGATCCTGGTCGACCTCCTCAACCAACGGGGAAACGTGGGAGTCGAGCTCCTCAACAGGATCCCTGCGGAGGATCGGCGTTACCTCGCCCACGTGCTGCCCGGACTGGTCGATGAAGACGTCCCGAGTAGCATCGATCACGAAACAAGGGAGGGTATCTTCGTCACCTTCACTAGGCTCCTCGTCGAGACGGTGGGCGGGAGGCCGCTCATCCTCCTCGCGGACGACCTGGAGTTCGCCGACGAGGCGACGCTCCGTCTCCTCAGCGAGGCAGCCGGCTCCGGCGAACTCTCCTTCATGCTGTGTGGCACTGTCGGCGAATCCCTGCGTTTGAGCGGTGAGACCGAGTCTTCGCCGGTGGAGCGCTTCTTCGAGGACTGCCCGGAGGAGATGCTGGTGCAGCGAGAGGTGCTCAGGCCGCTGGGGCCTCTGGCCGTCGCCGAGTACTTGAACAGGGTCTTCCCCAATGCGAAGGTGCCCCGAGGCTTCGAGGCTGAGCTGGTCAAGGTCACCGGCGGGAATCCCCTTTTCGTCTCGGCCATCATCCGGAACCTTCTCGAGGAAGGGAAGGTCCAGCTCGTGGGACGAGACTGGGTCATCGAGCCATTGGACGCCGCCGACCTGGCTCGGACCTTGGAGGGCATCGTCACCGAGAAGATCAGCGCCCTGGCTCAGGAAGACCGTGAGATCCTGGAGCGGGCTTCCACCCTCGGCGAGGAGGTTCCCGTGAGCATCCTCACGGGGAGCACAGCCCTCGACGAATCCAGCGTCCATGCCTTCCTCGAAAGGGCCGAGGCGCTCGGGCTGGTGAGCCTGGATTTCCAGGTCAACGACGAGGTGATGCGCTTTCTCGGCAAGGCCATCCTCGACATCAGCTACAACGCCATCGACGAGAGCCGCCGCCAAGAGCTCCACCAAGACGTGGGCGAATACCAGGAACGGCTCTTCGAGCAGGGGCTCCTGCCTTCCGCCGCCAGACTGGCCTACCACTTCCGTCGCTCGACCAACGACGCGAAGGCGCGCCGCTACGAGCAAATCCAGCGGGCGTACACCGACTCGGTCTTCGACCGGAGGGAGGTCTCAGGCTACCAGCGTCGGACCGGGCCGTGGGACGCAGTCCCCACCGAAGTTGACGAACTGAGCCAGGCCGCCGCCCAGGCAGGCAAGGACGGGCCGGAGGAGATCGAGGCCGGGGCTCCTCTGGACGTCGAGGCGGTCGCGCTGGTACCCGAGGTGTTGCGTATGATCCTGTCGGCCATGCGGAACATCCAGTTGTACCCGCCGGAGAGCATGACCATCACGCAGGCGATGGAGCAAACGATGGCGGTCCTGGGCGGGATCCTCGCCCGGACCGGCCGTCTCACGTTGACGTACGACGAGGGCGCGCTGATCGCCAACGGGGAACCCCTCGATCTCTCGGAGAACCGCATGCTGGAGACCCAGATGGTGGATCTCCTAAGAGGGGCTGCGCTACGGGCCGTTTCTTTCGCACGCGATGTCACGGTCGACGAAGTACGGAGCCTTCTGCTCACTATGGGGACCGTCGTCCCCGGCGGTATCGAGCCGGACTTTTGGCGCCAGGCGAGTCGCGAGGGAGGCTTCCGGAGCGTGGAGGTTCGCCAGACCCACTACACCCGGATCGACCCGAGCGCAGGAGCGGTCCAGCCTTCGCGCGACGACCCGGCCCTCTCGGCCGCCGAGACCGCCGAGATCCCTGAGCTCATCCGGGACTTCATCAAGACGGCCAGCGACGTGCGCTTGTACCCGGTGGGTAGCGCGCGCGTGTCCGCCGCCATCGCGGCACTCCTCCACTCACTTCAGTCGATTCTCAAGCGGCGCGCCAGCCTCAGCCTGGCCAGGGTCGAGAACCTGGTACTGGTCAACGGTGAGCGTGCGGACGTGACGGAATGGGAGTCGGTGGCCGACGGTTTCACGAGCTTCCTCGAGTCGAATGGGCTCCTGAGCATCACCTTCTTACCCAGCGTCTCCGGCGAGGATCTTCACGCGTTCTTCGGACAGTTGCGCGAGCAGGGGGGCGGGCAGCCCGAGCCGGGATTCTGGGAGAGATTCGCGAGTGAGAGGGGCATGACGGGCCTCGCCCTCAACAAGGAGGCATATGCGCCGGAGATGATCCAGGCACTTCTGGCTTCGGCGTTGACGGCCCGTGCGGCCCGGTCGGGTTCGTCACCCGGCGCGGTGGCCGAGGGGGAGGACGAGTCCGCCATCGTGGATCTCGACCACGATTCCGATGTCGATTCCGATGTCGATTCCGATGTCGATACGGACTTGCCTGTGTACCCTGGGTCGGAGCTCGACGTCGATGTTGAAGGCACGCCGGGTGCCGAGGACGAGGAGCCGGGGATCGAGGAGCAGCTGGGGCCGGATCTCGCGTTCGACGCCGACGGTGAGACAACGTCGCGGGTCGTGGAGGCGGGCTCCGAGCTTGACGTCCACCCTGATGTGGGAGAAATGCCGTTGACCGTGGGCGAGGGGCCGGAGCCCGCCCTCGAAGACCATCTCGGAGGAGAGGTAGACGCCGACGAGTCCCTCGTTCAGGTCACGCAGAAGCTCATGACCAAGGGCGAGCACGAAGAGGTTCGCGACCTCCTGTCCAGGGTGTTTTCCGAGTATGAGCGGGCCGATGTCGGACACCGGACGGCGAAGATTCGCACGTGCAACCGGATCTTTCATGAGCTGGTGATCGGTCTGCAGCACCGGTTCTCGGAGCTCGCGTTGGACGTTCTGAGCGAGGCCGTCGGTACCGAGTCCGAGCCCTCAGTGCTGGCCGAGGCAGCCGCGTTGCTCTACGACATGGCGGCGGCGGCGATTCGATTCTCCGACCACCGCCTGGCGGTCCAGCTGTACGACGTGGTCCAGACGCGCCGTTCGGACCTGAGGGCCCATGGCGACGCGCCGGGTAGTCCCTACGCCGCCTTGTTGGCGGTCCAGCTCGATGATCACACCTCCCAACGGCTCATCGAGGATCTCCGATCGGGCCGCACCGAGGACCAGGCTCGGGCGAGCCTCGTGGTGAGGCATCTGGGTGTCACGGCCGTCGAGCTGCTCATTGACGTTATCAAGCAGGAGCGCGAACTGCGCGTGCGCCAGCTCGCCGCAGAACTCCTCGGCGAGCTCGAAAACGGGGCGGGCGAAAAACTCAAGGATACGCTCCTCACCGAGGTGTTGCTCGAGCACCGGTATCGGGTCTTGGAGGTAGTGGACCTGGTGACCCAGGACCTTCGCATGGAGCTCGCCTTCAACATCGGCGACGAGAACCCGAAGATCCGCCGTGCCGCCTTCAAGCTCTTCGAGCGTCTTCGCCAGGACGACCTCGTGGATCTCATGGTGCCCGCTGCGTGCGCGGACGATGCGGCCCTCGCCAAAGGCGCCATTCGCAGTCTGGCTACGGTAGGGACGCCCGCGGCGGTTCAGGCGGTCGTCGATCTCCTCCAGGACACCGAGTCGCCGGTCCACGCCGGTGCCTGTTGTCGGGCGTTGGGAAGCCTCAAGGCCGAGGTAGGGGTCGAGATTGTGGGTGCGACCCTTTCCCGACGGACGATGACCCGCAACTTCTACTGGGACGAAGAGGTTCGGGCTGTTGCGGCGGTGGCTCTACGTCAGATCGGGACCCCCCGCGCCATGGCCATCCTGGAAGAGCACAAGGGCGATGCCTCCATGCGCATCAGAGAGGTGGCGCGGACCAAGAGGGCGGAGCCCTAACTCGCTGGCGTCTCAACCGTCCGTCGTTTCGCTTGCCGCACCCCGGCGGCGCTCGCAGATTGCCCCATGATTTGTGTGCTGGGTCCGCAGTGAACCGGTCGATCCTCATCGTCGACGACGATTCCCGGATTCGCACGTCCCTCTCCGAGGTGCTCGAGGACGGGAACACCGACGTGCGAACCGCCGAGCACGCCGAGGCCGCCCTGTCCCTGCTGGCCGAGTCCCCTGCCGACGTCGTGTTGACGGACGTTCGAATGCCCGGAATGGGGGGACTCGAGTTGCTCAGCCTGCTCAAGGAACGAACTCCGGACACGGCCGTGATCTTGATGACGGCGTACCAAGACTTGCCGACGGTGGCGACGGCGATGCGAGAGGGCGCCGTGGACTTCCTCGTCAAGCCGCTGGACCTGCATCAACTGCGCCGCATTCTCGACAATGTCTTCTCCGACCGGCGGGCCGATGCCGACCCTGGCGCCGCAACGGAGCAGGCCACGGCAGATACCACCTCCCTCATCGGTCGCGACCCGCAGATGGTAGAGGTCTTCAAGGCGATCGGGAAAGTGGCGGGAACCCCGACGAACGTGATCATCCGTGGCGAGAGCGGCACGGGCAAGGAGCTGATCGCCCGGGCGATCCACGCGAATTCGGCGCATGCGTCCGCGCCCTTCGTGGCGGTCGACTGCACGGCGCTGCCCGCAACGCTCCTCGAATCGGAGCTCTTCGGCCACGTGAAGGGCGCGTTCACGGGAGCGACGAGCAATCGGCAGGGGCGCTTCGCCCTGGCCGGCGACGGCACCGTCTTTCTCGATGAGATCGGGGACACGTCGCCCGAGTTTCAGAGCAAACTCCTGCGCGTACTTCAAGAGCGGGAATTCTGTCCGGTCGGAGCGGAGCAGCCGGAACACACCAACGCCCGTGTCATCACCGCGACGCATCGCAATCTCGAGCACCTCGTAGCGACAGACCGATTCCGAGAGGATCTCTATTACCGCTTACGCATCGTAGAGATCGTCGTGCCACCGCTGCGTGAGCGCGGGGAGGACGTGTCTTTGCTCGCCGAGCACCTGATCTCGAAAGCGAGCGCCGTGCTCGGTCGCCGTCCTCCATCCCTGTCGTCAGACGCGAGGCTTCTCCTGCTCGGCCACTCCTGGCCGGGCAACGTGCGCGAGCTGGAGAACTGTCTCACCCGCGCGGTCGTGATGACCACGGGACACGTGATCCGACCCGAAGACCTCGCACTGGAGGGTTCCCCCTCCGGCCCGACAACTCTCACGTCTCTGGGGCAGGCCGAGCGTACTCACGTGTCGGGGGTCCTGCACGCCACGGAGGGCCACAAGTCACGGGCCGCCGAGATTCTCGAAATCTCGCGTCCACGGCTCGACCGTCTGATCGAGAAGCACGGCTTGGCCGACCTCGTCGGCAAAGGCCGCCGCACCACCGACGGAGGGTAAGGGATGGGCTGGACGATCTCGTTCCGGACCCGGATCCTGCTCGTCGTCGTGTTGGTGGCGGTCCTACCCCTCGGGCTCATCGGTCTCTGGCTCACCGGAACGGCGAGACGTTCGGGAGAGGAGCTGCTGCTCACTCGCATGAGCCAGGTACTCGATGAGACCGCGAGTCACTTGCGCTCTCAGTGGACCCTCAGTCGTTCGCAGCTTCTCGATTTGGCCGAACACCCCGTGGTCCGGCGGTCACTCGAGTCCCTGCCCTCTCTCCCGAACGATGGCGGAACCGCGGCAAGCTTCACGGCGCTCGTCGAGTCCGTTTTCGCGAGTGAGTTTCCGAGTCTGGAGAGAGAGCTCGTCATGGCCCGGGCCGTGACGACCGGCGGAGAGGTACGGTGGAGCCTCCCGGCCGAACGCGATCCGAGCACCCGCGCCCGGTCGGGCGTGGTCGTCACCGCCGCGGTTCACGAATCGGTGTTCGGCGATAAGGTCGGCGACATCGAGGCACGCATCGAGACCAGTGCACTTTGGGACGAATTGGGACCGGCCGCTGGAACGGGCGTAGTGGTCGGCATGTTCGACAACGCGACCGGGGCGTCACTGCTTCCCCTTCTCTTCGATCCGTTGCTGCTTCGCAACAGCCTGTTCCGCTGGGGCGGCGAGGACTGGATCACTCACCGCAAGCGCCTCGCAAATCCTCCCGTCGAATTGGTGGCGGCGGCGCCTCTGACACCGTACGTCGAGCCGTTCCAAGCCGCCGCAAGCCGGGGTGTCGGCGTGTTGTTCATGGTCGCCATGGCCGGACTGGTTCTGGCTGGATGGATGGTCCGTCGTATGACCCAGTCTCTGGAACGGCTGGCTCACGCGGCCGACGCGGTCTCGCGTGGTGATCTCGAGCAGTCCCTCGCGCCCGAACGGGATGACGAAGTCGGGCGTGTGGTACGGGCTTTCAACACCATGACCGAGAGCTTGAGGGGCACGCTCAAGAAACTCGCCGACCGGGAAGCGCTGGCGGCTGTGGGAGAGTTCGCCGCGACGCTGGCTCACGAGGTTCGGAATCCCCTGACGGCCATCCGAATAGACCTCCAGCGCGTCGAGGAGGGGCTTCCCGAGAATTCCCCGCTTCGGGCACCCCAGAGTCGAGCCCTCGAAGAGATCGAGCGTCTCGATGCGACCGTCGGGGCCGCGCTCGATGTCGCCCGGACGAAGTCGGTCGACACCGCAACGGTCGATGTCCTGGTTCCGCTCACGGCAGCCATCCACGCCTCGGCGCCGGAGTTCGAAGAGCGCGGCGCCGTATTGCACGAACCCACCCAGAGCGGGCCGATCCACATCAAAGGAGATCTCGGAGCCCTCGAGCAGCTCTTTCTCAACCTGCTCCTCAACGCTGCCCAAGCGCTCGACTCGGGCGGCGTGGGGCACGTCACGCTCACACTCGAGGACGGCACCGTGGTGGTCACGATTCGGGACAATGGCCGAGGCATGACACCCGATCGGCTGGAGCGCGTGTTCGAGCCCCTCTTCACCACTCGTGCCGGGGGCACCGGCCTCGGGCTAACCATCGCCCTGCGGATCGCCTCAGCCCACGGGGGAGACATCCGGCTTACGAGCGAGCTGGACCGAGGCACGACGGTCGAGGTACGTCTACCCCTCGCCACCACGTAACGAACCTCAGCGGCACCACGTAACAATCCTGAGCGTCACACATGTAACGGTCATCGGCGCGAATGTAACGAGCCGTTACAAACTGGCAGCGGATCTCGATCGTTCCCGATGCCGTAACCACCGACGGAGGTTGGAGTTGCGAGTCCGGGCCCTCCGCGGCACGCGGCTTGTAGAAGGAACGGGTGACACGCCAACATACTGGAGCAAACCATGACCAGAATTGCCCCGTACCTCGCGTTCGCCCTCCTCGGATTGACCGGCTGCAACCCGGACTCCGTGCAGGATGCGTCAGCGCAACAAATTCCCGCCACCCAGAGGAGCGCCTCCGACCTGCGGCCCGCGAGCGGCCCGCAGCAGGCGTACGAGCTGCGCCGAGTGTGGAGTGGGACCGACTTCAATTTCTACTTTAACGAACCGTCACCGGATGGTCGCTACGTCTCGGAGATCGACTACCCAACGGGCAATCTGGCTGTGAGGGATTTGATGACGGGCGAGTTGGTGCTGGTGACGAACCACGGAGCTGACGGGGATCGCGGGCTCGCCTATGGATCGGTGTTCTCGCCGGATGGGAAGCGATTGGCGTATCACTGGATAGGGG
>JADFNK010000076.1 GCA_022563405.1 Gemmatimonadota bacterium
GAACTTGCTTCACCAGACGGTCGGGGCGTACCAGCAGGACATGGGGGTGACCAGCGACCTGCTCCTCGAGGATCTCTTCAACCCTGACGCCGGCAGCCGTGCATCGGACGGAGTACCCGACCCGGAAGTCTCCAGCGCCACCGTCTCGAACGTCGTCTTCTACCTGAAGACGCTCCGCGCACCGTCACGGCGCGACGAAGGACATCCCGAGGTCCTGGCCGGCGAACAGCTCTTCTCCGCCATCGGCTGCGCGGCGTGCCACGTGCCCACGCTCCAGACGGGAGCCTCGGAGATCGAGGTTCTCGATCGGGTGCAGTTCCATCCGTACACCGATCTGCTGCTCCACGACATGGGCCCGGAGCTCGACGACGGGTACACGGAGGGCATCGCGCTCACGTCGGAGTGGCGGACGCCGCCGCTCTGGGGCATCGGCATCCAGGACGCGTTCCAGGGTGGCGCGACCTTCTTCCTGCACGACGGCCGGGCGCAGACGCTGGCGGAGGCGATCGGGCTGCACGGCGGTGAGGGAGCGACGGCGCGTGATGCGTTCGAGGCCCTGTCGGCCGACGATCAGGCGCGCTTGATCCGTTTCCTCGAATCGTTGTAGGGGGCGCCATGATGAAGCGACGAGGTTTTGTCCAACGACTGCCCGTCCTCACGGCCGGGCTGGCCGCGGGCGCCTCCGCCGCGCTGATCGGCGGATGCGCCTCGGCGCCCTACGTGGTGCCCCAACGGACCCCGCGTGGTCTGTCGCTGCGGGCGTCCGAGCTGGGTCCGGACGGAGACGCCTTCGTGCAGGCTCCGGGCATGGAACGACCCGTCTACGTCCGGCGACACGCGTCGGGTTCGTTGACCGCGGTGCTCGCCTCATGCACACACCAGGGATGCCAGCCCGAACCGGTGGGCAATCGACTCGAATGTCCGTGCCACGGAAGCCAATTCAGCTTCGAGGGCGAGGTGCTCGCCGGGCCGGCGGATCGACCGCTGACCCGCTACGAAGTCACGGAAACGGATGGGGAGATCGTGGTGCTGCTCCCGGGAGGTGCACGATGACACCCACGACGATCACCCGCGTCCTGACGACGCTCGTTTTGACCACATCAGTGGCGATGGCGGCAATCTCCGCAGCGGTCGAGCCGCTGTCAGCTCAGGTGGACTCGACGCTGGCGCAGGACGGCATCTACAACCGTCCGTTCATCGGCTCGATCTCTTCGACGTCGATCGGAGGCTACGTCGAGGGCAACACGAACTATTTCGTCGAGGACGGGGTCTCGGAAGGCTTCTCGATGGAGCTCCGGCGATTCAACATCTTTCTCTTCTCGCAGGTATCGCAGCACATCCGCTTCCTGTCGGAGCTGGAGTTCGAGCACGGCACGGAGGAGATCGCGCTCGAGACCGCGCTCATCGACTTCCAGCTCGGACGGGGACTCGTGCTGCGCGGCGGCATCATCCTCGTACCACTCGGCTACATGAACCAGAACCACGACAGCCCGCGCTGGGACTTCGTGGAACGCCCGCTGGTCACGACCGACATCATCCCGTCGACGCTCTCCGAGGTCGGCTTCGGAGCGTACGGCAACTTCGCGCGCGGTGAGCTCGTCTTCTCGTACGATGCGTACCTGACGAACGGCCTCGGCGCCGCGATTGTGACCAACGAGACCGGCCGCACGGACATCCCGTCCGGCAAGGACGAAGAGCTCTTTGGCGAGGACAACAACGGCTCCCCCGCTCTCTCGGGACGACTCGCTCTTCGGCATACGGGGCTCGGCGAGGTCGGCGTCTCGTACTACGGCGGCTACTACAACGACTTCCAGGTCGAGGGCGAGCAGGTCGACGAGAAGCGCTGGATGGGCATCGCCGCGCTCGACTTCCGCGGCGACATCGGCCCCACCTCGATACGAGGAGAGGTCGCGTACGCATCCGTCGACGTGCCCGAGAGCCTCTCCGAAGTCCACGGCGACACTCAGTGGGGCGCGTACCTGGACGTCCTGCTGCCCGTATGGCGACCAACCTTCCTCAGCTACACGGATGCGGTCGTCACCGCCGGACTTCGACTCGAGACGGTCGACTACAACGTCGGCACGTTCTCTTCCACGGGCTCGAAGATCGGCGACCAGGTGACGGGGATCGTTCCGTCGATCAGCTTCCGGCCGACCTCCGCTACGGTGTTCCGCGTGAACTACCGGTATCACTGGGCCACGGACTTCCAGGGCAACGACCCGGCGCGTATCGCAGGCTTCCAGCTCGGGTTCGCCACCTACTTCTGAGGCACGCGGTCTCGGGGGGATAGCAACGTCCTGGCCCTTTGGCTTGCCGAAGGGGAGGGGGCTACGTTCTTCCGCCTCGAGACCCCATCAGACCCGAGCGAGGGAATGACGATGCGTCGATTCAAGGTTGTAGCGCTTTCCACGGTCTTAGCGCCCTTTGGGCTCTTCCTCCTTTCGCTGGGAGCGCCCCCTCCCGCGGCCGCCCAGAGCAGCGCGGCCTACGTACCCAATGCGGCCCGTGGCCAGGACTTCGAGCTGTCCGTGCGCAACATCATGCGAGGCCCCGAGTTGGTGGGTGAGTCGCCGACGCAGATACGGTGGACCGACGACTCGGCGTGGCTCTACTTCCGCTGGCGGCCCGGCGGGCTGGAGTGGCACGATGAGCGTTCGCTGTACCGCGTCCCGGCGGACGGGGGCACGCCCGAGAAACTGGACGACGACGCGGCGTACGAGGCGGCCGTGCTCATCGCCGGAGGAGATATCTCGCGGGACCGCCGCTGGCGCGTTTCCACCGTCCGGGGGGACCTCTATCTGGTCGACCGGCGCGCGATGACGACCCGGCGGCTCACCCACACCGAAGACGGTGAGGGCTCGGCCATCTTCTCCGAAGACGGGGAGAGCGTGCTCTTCCAGCGCGGAGGCAACGTCTACCGTCTCACGCTCCAGTCGGGAGAGCTGGAACAGATCACCCGGGTCAGCACCAGCCCCGCGCCCGAGGAAGACAAGGAGGCGGAGGGTCAAAGAGCTTTCCTGGAGACGCAACAGTTAGAGCTCTTCGAGCACATCAGCCGTCAGAAGGAGCGTGAGAAGGAACGGGAGGCCCTCCGGGAGGCTCGTGAAGCCCGCGAGCCCAAGACCGTCCATCTGGAGGCGAGAGAGCGCCTCCAGAGCCTGCGGGCCACGAGGGACGGCGACTACGTGCTCATCCGGACCACGAAACCGGCCCAGGGCGCCCAGCGGACCATCGTGCCTGACTGGGTGACGGAGTCGGGGTACACCGAGGACCTGAACGTCCGAACGAAGGTGGGGGACGCCCAGAACCAGGGCCGAGCGGGGATCATCGTGACCGCGTCGGGCGAGGTGACGTGGCTGGACGTGAAGCCCGAGGACTACGAGGGCGAGGGCGAGATCCGGGTAACCAACGCAGGCTGGAACGATTCAGGCACCAGAGCCTTCGTGTTCGCCGTCTCCTTCGACAACAAGGATCGCTGGCTCTGGTCGGTGGACGCCGCCACCGGCGAACGCACGCTCCTGGATCACCTCCACGACGAGGCCTGGGTGGCGGGGCCGTGTTTCTCGTGTGTGGGTTGGATCCCCGACGAGGACCGCGTCTACTTCGTGAGCGAGGCGACGGGCTACGCCCACCTCTACGCCGTGAACGCCGACGGCTCGAACAGGGAGGCCCTCACCAGCGGCGATTGGGAGGTCCTGGGCGTCACCATACCCGAAGACCGCTCCCGCTTCCTGCTCAGAACCAACGAGGGATCGCCCTTCAACCAGCACGTCTCATGGATGGGCTTCGACGGCGACGATCGGCGAGTGATCACCGAAGGTGACGGTCGCTTCAGGGCCACCCTCTCACCCGATGGGCGCCGCTTCGCGTTCGTCCACGACGTGGCCAACCGGCCTGCCGAGCTCTTCCTGGCGGAGACCCGCCGGCCCGCGGACATGGAGCGCGTCACCAGCTCGCCCACAGAGGCGTGGACCTCCTTCGACTGGAAGAAGCCCGAGATCGTGCGGTTCGAGGCCGAGGACGGCACCATGGTGCCGGCGCGCATCTACCGGCCCGCCGACATGGGCGCTCGAGCCAACGGGGCGGCCGTCATCTTCGTGCACGGCTCGGGTTACGCGCAAAACGTCCACAACTACTTCTCGTCCAACTACCGCGAGTACATGTTCAACCATCTTCTGGCGGCCGCCGGCTACACGGTCCTGGACGTGGACTACCGTGGCTCCGCGGGGTACGGACGGGACTGGCGCACCGCCATCTACCAGTGGATGGGTGGGAAGGACCTCTCCGATCAGGTGGACGGTGCCCGGTATCTCGTGGCCGAGGAGGGTGTGGACGCCGACCGCGTCGGTCTGTACGGGGGGTCCTACGGCGGATTCATCACGTTGATGGGCCTCTTCACCGCGGGCGAGACCTTCAAGTCCGGCGCCGCCCTCCGCCCCGTCACCGACTGGGCGCACTACAACAACGGGTACACGAGCCGGATCCTGAACCTGCCCCAGGGGGACGAGGAGGCGTACAAGAAGTCGTCGCCGATCTACTTCGCCGAGAACTTCGGGCTCGACCAGCACCTGGTCATACTCCACGGCATGGTCGACACCAACGTGCACTTCTCCGACGCGGTGCGGCTGACCCAGCGTCTCATCGAGTTGGGAAAGGAGAACTGGGAGTTGGCGGTCTATCCGGTGGAGAACCACGGATTCGCGGAGCCCACCTCGTGGACCGACGAATACCGGCGAATCTTCGAGATCTTCGAGCGGACGCTCCGGGAGCCCGGATGCACGGAGAACGGAGCGTTCTGCTCGGTGCGGACCGGGGGAGGGTGAGCCGCGCCTATCTGGGCGGACCCTCCGGGTGCATGCTGCACTCCGGCGGCGCCTGCGACGTGTAGCTTATCATGACCACCTTCCAGCCGTCCGCGGTCTGGACCAGCTGGAAGGCGTCGGTGCCGCAGTGGCTGAACTCCGCGGCGCTGTAGAAGTCATAGGCCGCCCAGAGCGTCGCGACCGGCCCGTCGATGCGCACCTCCGGATCCCACATGCGCTCGATCATGGGCTGTGTCCGACGCGCGATGTTGGCGGCGAAGTCGTCTCGGCTGGTCCGCCGTGTGGTCCCGGGTCGCACAGACATGAGGAAGCCGTCCGGGACCATCGAGTTCCGAAAGGCCTCTGCATCCAGAGCCTCCATGGCGTCGAACACGGCCTGGGCGGCGGCGATCACCGCACGCTCTTCGTCGTTCTGGGCGTCGTCCACCTGAGCCTCGACGCCCGACGCGCCGAGGAGCGCGAGGACCGCCAGAACCGGAAGGGTCCGCCAAAGCCGGAACATGTCAGTTGCGCTCTCCACCAAGGTTACTCGACCACGATCCGACGGGCCTTCATGTCGTAAACGTCGCCCGGCGCCAGCACGAAATACGGCTTCTCCCACGGCTGGTACGCGCGCGTGTTGTCGTGCACCGCGACCATCCAGTCGCCCATGACCTCGAACGTGTCCCCGGTGACGATGATCGCCGTGTCCTCCGAGAGGCCGATGCCGAGCAAGTGCGGCATCTGCTCGATGACCGGGATGATGTGGTCCCAGCGGTTTCGGGTGTTGATGTGCTGGTCGATCGCGACATTGCGGATGAATTCGAAGCCGAGCTGATGGTTCTCCTCGTTGGTCATGACAATGCCTGAGCCCCTGGTATCGCCCCTGACGAGGTATTCGCCCAGAATCGTGGCGCCGGCCGAGCTCCCGCCGACCACGCCCCCCCGCTCCAGCACCTTGTGGAACTCGTCGTAAGTGCGGGTCCCCGCGTAGGAGTCGACGATGTTCCACTGGCGGCCCCCGTTGAACCACACGCCGGTCGCCTGCTTCAGCTCGGCCACGAACGCCTCGGTGTCCGCGAGCGCGGGATCGTGCGTATGCAGCATCGAGACGTTTTGGAGTCCGCGGGCCAGCCAGGACCGCAGGACCCGATCCTCGCCGTAGTCCCGGGGGTTGCCGTCCCCATCGAAGTTCCCGCCCGCGGTCGGCACGATGATGAACCGTCCGTCCTCGGCGCCGCCTCCGAGCTCGATGAAGCGCTCGAAGATTGCCGCGTCTCTCACCCCGCCTCCGGCGATGAGGAGCGTGCCGTTGGCCGGTCCGTACTCGGGCGTTTGCTGAGCGTAGATCTGGGCCGCGGGGATCTGGGCCGACAGCCCGATCGCGAGCGCCAGTGCCGGGGCCAGGGCGGGGACCAGCAGATGGCGGATTCGATTCCTCATCGTTGTTCTCCTGAAGTCGTGTAGATCCGTCAGAGCCACGATCCTACTGCGCGGTCGTCAGACCGGCACCCAGCCCGTGCTGCGTCAGGAAACGCCGAATCGTCTCGAAGATCGCCAGCGTTTGCTCCCGGTTGAAGCCACCGTGACGTCCACCGGGCACCGTGTGTAGCTCGTTCGGTACACCCAATTCGTCCAGTTTCTCGTGCAGCATCACGGCGTGCTGATACGGGACCGTCGGGTCCGCATCACCGTGGATCGTCAACGTCGGTGGTAGTCCCGCCCGGACGTACGTCATCGGGGACACGCGTTCGGCGATCTCGAATCGGTTTTCCAGGCTGCCCATCCACTCGACCGCGTAGCTCCTGGTATTGGGACCGGCGAGCAGGTCGCCGACCTCGGTGATGCCGTACCAGTTGATGATCGCTGCGACCCTCAGCTCTTCGGAGCCCGGACACTCACGGTCCAGACCCGCCGAGGCAGGGATCATCCCGGTCGTCAGGGCGAGGTGGCCTCCTGCCGAGTTCCCGGTCGTCACGATACGCGAGGTATCCAGGTTGTACTGTCCGGCGTTTCGAATGACCCAACGCAGAGCACACAGGCCGTCCTCCACCGCCGCGGGCGCACGCGCGACCGCGCCCAGCCGGTACTCGACGTTGGCCACGGCCCATCCCATCTCCAGATAGGGGAGGATGCGAAGCACGCTGCTCTCTTTGGTCCCGCCAACCCATCCTCCACCGTGGATGTACATCAACACGGGTGTCGGGCCGGTGGCGCCCCTCGGGACGTACAGGTCGAGCTTGTTCTCCTGGTTGCTCGCTATGTGATACGTCAGGTTGGGGATCACGCGGTACTGGTTGGACACGTGAGCCAGGAACGAGCTGGTTTCCCCGAGCTGGGCGTTGGCCGCGCTCGGCCCCGCCACCAGGAGTGGGACGCATAAGAGCATGACGAGGGATACGGACCGTTTGAACATCTTTTCCTCCATAGGTTTAGCCGCTTTAGCCTTTCACCCCGCGATCCTCAGCGGGGGTCGAGCCGAGCCACAGGAGCCCCGCTCACTTCCTTGACGAAAAAAGCCATGAATCGGGCCATACGCTCGAGCCCCGGCGTGGAGACCATCTCCAGGACCTCGCCGGTCGTGTGATACATCGGCGGCCCCTGCATCGTGGTGAACACCGGGACGCCCAGCCGACGATACGTTCCGCCCTCGCCGCTCGCCATCGTGTTGGGGCCGGAAACGAAGTTGGTGCCGTAGCGCTGGATCCCCCGTTCGACGAGGCCTTCCAGGAATGGCGCGAGATTGGTGATCCCGGCCACGATGGGAGCTTCGTGTGAGTCCATCGTCCACTCCCGGTACCCGTCCTCGTGGAGGCTGCGGGCCGGCGTGATGTGCCGTTGAGCGGTGTGCTCGAGATTCACCACCAGGACGGCCCCCTCGGCGATCTCCGGGTTCATGGCGACGAAGTTGCCGGGCCCGCTGAGGCCCGACGAATGATGCCCGGCGCTGGCCACGAACACGATGCTGCGCTCCTGCTGCATGCCGGGCGTGGCGAAGTGACGGGCCAAGGCCACGAGAACCGCCAGGCCGTCGCCGTTGTCTCCGGCTCCATCGAACCAGGCGTCGGCGTGGGCGTTGAGAACGACGTACTCGTCGCTCCGGGACGTGCCCGGAATGATCGCGACGCCATTCGCGGCGGACAGGCCCGAAAACCGCTCAGACTCCAGGCGCATCTCGACGCGGATGTCGGCGGTTGTGCCTGATACCGCCGCCGCGTCCATCACGGACTCGAGAAAGCGCCCGTCCTGTCCACCGATATTGAAGCAGGTGCCGCCGCCACAACCGATGTCCCGCGCACGCATGTTGCCCGGTAGGTCGATGATCGTAAGAACCGCCACCGCCCCGCGGTCCAGGAGATCCTGAGATCGCGGTCCGACCGGGCTCCTCACGAAGACCGTGTGGCCCTGCGGGATCGCCTTCTGGACAGCCACCTTCCCGCGAACGTCGATGTTCGCCAGCTCCGCGGAGGTCGCCGTGCCCACGTAGACGAGGGGCGCGGTGAGGCTGCTTCCCGAAAGGTCGCCCGCCGACAGTGGCATCGCGCTCTCCAGTACCACGTCCGCGCTTCCCGCTCCGAACGCAGGATCGCCGAGCAACCGCACTTCCCAGGACAGCGGCAACCAGATCGACGCTCCCTCGTTCTGTTCGAATGGCTGAAGCTCCACATTGGAGATGCCCGCGGCTCGGAACTCTGATACGGCCCACTGGATGGTCTTCGCCCCTGACGGAAAACCGGTGATCCGACCCCAGATCTGCCCTTCACCCACCTCGTGGGTCTCTTCGCTTTCCCGCGAGAAGCCGACGATGGCCTCGAGATCCGCTTGGATCGCGGCGCCGGCGAGGTGCCGGTACTGGCTCTCTCCCTGCGGTACCACCGCCGGGGCCGCCGGGCGGTCGCTGATCACGTGCAGTGCGTGAGGCTCGAATCCGGGCGGAAGCATCACGCCGAACCACGGCTCGTCGGCTGAACCTGCTCGGACCGCTGAGCGTGCCTCCGCCGCAGAACGTGCCTCGTCCGCAGAAGGGGCCTCCGCCGCGGGCATGTCCGAACAAGCCAACGCGCCCACCACCAGGGCACATAGAGCGACACGGATACGGGCGGAGCGCGTGCTCGAAGATCTCGTGTAATACATCGCCCGACTCCTTCAGGTGTGGACCGGAAAAACGATGGGATCCAACCGACTCCCGCAAGTTCACCGACTCGGCTAAGCTTACTCGACCCACTAGACACCGCCAGCCCCCGCCCGAGCCATGGACCAACGCGCCGGCGGGTGTAGAATACTGTTCGACTTTGTTCGCCCCAAAGCTCGTGCGCTGGTCTCCCCGCAGGCTTGTTTCCCAAGGATTCAAATGAAAAAGCTGAGCCAATCCGTTTCTTATGAAGTCAAAGACGGGGTCGCCGTCCTCACCACCGACAACCCGCCGGTCAACGCCATGAGCTACCATGTTCGGCAGGGACTCGTCGATGGTATGGAAATGGCTCAGAGCGACGAGGACGCCAAGGCGGTCGTGATTCACTGCGAGGGACGGACGTTCTTCGCCGGTATGGACATCACCGAATTCGGCAATCCGGACGTGCCCGACTCGCCGTGGATCACGGGTGTGATCGAAGCGTTCGAGGGGTCGTCCAAGCCCGTGGTCGCCGCCCTCCATGGCTCGACGCTCGGGGGTGGGTGCGAGACGGCACTGGGCTGTCATTACCGAGTGGCCGTGCCCTCGGCCAAGCTCGGGCAGCCCGAAGTGAAGTTGGGGATCATTCCGGGGGCCGGTGGTACGGTTCGCCTTCCACGGGTGATGGGGGTGCAAAAAGCTCTGGAAATGATGGTTTCGGGAAATCCCATTTCCGCAGGACAAGCACTCGCCGTGGGTCTGGTGGACGAAATCGTGGAAGGAGATCTCCTGTCCGGTGCGATCGCGTTTGCCAACAAGGTGGTCAGCGAGAACAGACCCTTGGTCAAGATCCGCGACTCGGACCAAGAACTGGAAGAGGCCCGAGAAAACCCGGCGATCTTCGACGACTTTCGCAAATCGATCGCTCGAAAAACGCGAGGGTTCAAGGCTCCCGAAGCGATCATCCAGTCGGTGGAAGCAGTGGTCCGTCTACCCTTCGACGAGGCCCTCCAAAACGAGCGAAGGTTATTCGACGAGTGCCAGAACAGCCCGGAGGCGAAAGCACAGCAATATTTCTTTTTCGCCGAGCGCGAGGCCAAGAAAATACCCGATGTCCCCAAGGACACACCCACCCGTGAGATCAAGAAGGTAGGGATGATCGGGGCGGGGACGATGGGGGGCGGAATCTCGATGAACTTCCTCAATCGTGGGATCCCGGTCACGATCGTCGAGACCACCCAGGAGGCCCTGGATCGTGGCCTCGGAATCATCGAAAAGAATTACGCCAGCACCGCCAAGAAGGGACGGATTACCGAAGACGACGTGAAGAAACGGATGTCCCTGCTCACGGGATCTCTGGAGCTCGAGGCCCTGTCCGACGTGGATCTCGTGATCGAAGCCGTCTTCGAGGACATGGACGTCAAGAAGTCGGTATTCGAGAAGATCGACAAGATTTGTAAGCCAGGCTGCATTTTGGCCTCGAACACCTCCTATCTGAACATCAACGAGATCGCAGCGGTGACCTCTCGTCCGCAGGACGTGATCGGGCTGCATTTCTTCAGCCCCGCGAATATCATGCGCCTACTGGAGGTCGTACGAGGGGATCAGACGTCGAAAGAAGTGCTCGCGACTTGTATGAAGATGGGTGCAGGCATCGGAAAAGTTGCGGTTGTCGTGGGAGTGTGTCGTGGATTCGTAGGAAACCGGATTCTTGCCGCGCGTATGCGTCAGTCCGATGACATGCTTCTGAAGAACGCGATGCCCCAGGAGATCGACCGGGTCGTTTTCGATTTCGGTTTTCCGATGGGTTCCTTCGCGATGCGGGATCTGGCGGGTCTCGATATCGGTTGGGAGAGAGACAAAACGCCCGACAAGGACACGAACATTCGCCACCAGCTTTGCACGCGTGGCCGTCTGGGCCAGAAGACGGGGGGCGGATTCTACGATTACAAGGAGGGCAGTCGAACGCCCGTACCCAACGCCGAGGTAGAACAGCTCATCGAAGAGGTCTCCAGGAACGCAGGGATCACACGTAAGGAGATCTCTCCCGAGGACATGCTCAAGCGCATGATCTATGCGATGGTGAACGAAGCCGCGAAAATACTGGACGAGGGAATCGCTCAGCGAGCTTCCGCGATCGATGTGATCTGGGTGTACGGCTACGGTTGGCCTACCTATCGAGGTGGGCTGACCTACTACGCGGACCAGATCGGACTGAACAATGTCGTCGAAGATCTGGAACGTTTTGTGAAGGAATACGACGATCCCGAGCTCGAGCCCGCGCCTTTGTTACGCGAGCTCGCGAAGGAAGGAAAATCATTCCGGGATTTTGTACGGCTCGACCACCTCGAGGCCTGACGTCGAGACCGATTGACGAAACCTGGGTTCAACCCGTAGAGGGCAAGTGATATGAGAGAAGCGGTGATCGTGTCCACGGCCAGGACACCGATTGGAAGGGCCACTCGCGGTGCGTTCAACAATACACACGGTGCCGACTTGGGTGGCCACGTGATTCGGCACGCGGTCGAACGGGCGGGTATCGACCCCGAGGAAGTGGAGGACGTCATCCTCGGATGCGGGGGCCCGGAAGGGGCGACGGGCTTCAACATTGGCCGGCAGTCCGTCTTCAGGGCCGGACTGCCCAGCACCGCCTCCGGTGCCGTCATTTCGCGGGATTGCTCTTCGGGGATGCAAGCCATCGCGACCGCGGCGCATCGGGTGATGGTCGATCGAGTGCCCATCATGGTGGCGGGCGGACTGGAGTCCGTATCGCTAACCGGACGAGAGCAGAGAAATATGTCCTACGCAACCAATGAATGGTTGGTGGAGCACAAACCCTCGATCTACGACTCGATGCTGGAAACCAGTGAGGTCGTGGCCGAGCGATACCAGATCTCTCGTGAAGCCCAGGATCAATTCGCCTTCGAGAGCCAGCAGAAAACGGCCGCCGGCCAAGAAGCCGGTCGATTCGACGACGAGATCGTTCCTTTGCCCAGCATCAAGAAGATCGTCGACAAAGAAACCGAAGAGGTGACCTACGAAGAGGTGACCCTGACCCAGGACGAGGGGAACCGACCTGGAACGACTCTGGAGGCGCTCGCAGGCTTGAAGCCGGTACTCGGCGAAGACAAGACTGTGACCGCGGGTAACGCGAGCCAGCTCTCCGATGGTGCATCCGCCTGTGTCGTCATGGACGCCAAGCTGGCTGAGCAACGCGGCATCGATCCTCTCGGAATCTTTCGGGGATACGCGGTGGCCGGTTGTGAGCCGGATGAGATGGGTGTGGGGCCTGTTTATGCCGTCCCACGTCTGCTCGAACGATTCGGCCTGACCATGGATCAGATCGACTTGTGGGAGCTCAACGAAGCATTCGCGTCCCAAGCCGTCTACTGCAGGGACAAGCTGGGCATTCCCAACGAGCTCTTGAACGTAGACGGTGGCGCCATTTCGATCGGCCATCCGTTCGGGATGAGTGGCGCTCGCATGGTCGGCCATGCCCTGATCGAAGGAAAACGCAGGGGAGCCAAGTACGTGGTGTGCACCATGTGTGTGGCCAAGGGGATGGGCGCCGCGGGTCTGTTCGAGGTCGCCTAGTGACGGGTTCGTGACTTCGTCCCTCGATGGCATACGGGTATGCGACCTGACCCAGAATCTTGCAGGGCCCCTCTGTGCCCAGATCCTGGGGGACCTGGGGGCGGAGATCATCAAGGTGGAGGCGCCCGGCGGTGACCCGGGAAGGGCCTGGGGACCGCCCTTCTGGGGGAGCGACAGCACCCTCTTCCTGTCGGCCAACCGCAACAAGCGAAGCATCATTCTGGACCTTAAGAATCCGGAAGCGCGCGAGATCCTCTATCGCCTGGCAAAGGAATCGGACGTTTTGGTCCAGTCGGCACGTTTCGGGGTTCCCGAGCGGCTGGGGTACGACTACGAGTCGATCAAGGCCATCCGCGACGACATCATCTACATGTCGGTCAGCGCCTACGGAGACCGGGGCCCGATGCGCGAGTTCCCGGGATACGACCCGCTCATGCAGGCCTTCTCGGGAATCATGTCGGTGACCGGCCATCCGGGAGGTCCGCCCGCGCGGGTCGGCGGATCCGTGGTGGACTACGGCACCGGCATGTGGGCGACGATCGCAATCCTCAGTGCGTTGCGCACCCGGGATGCGACGGGCCGCGGTGCCAAATTGGACGCGGCGCTCCTCGATACCGCCGTCGGGTGGGTTTCCTATCACCTGTCGGGCTACTTCGCCACGGGCGATGTGCCGGGCCCCATGGGGTCGGCCATGGACTCCATCGTGCCGTATCAAGGGTTCCAGACGGCCGATGGGAGTGTGATGATCTCGGGCGGGAGCGACCTGATTTTCGTGAGACTGTGCAACGCTCTCGGGCTCGGCGAGCTGGGTGAGGATCCCCGCTTTCTCACGAACCCGGACCGTGTGGCCAACCGAGTCGAGCTCATCGAGATCCTCGAAGACCAAATCAAGAATCACGCGACCGAGGACTTGCTCGAGCTCATGCACGACCATGCGGTTCCGTGCTCGCCCATCCAGAACATGGCGGAGGTGGCGGCGCATCCGCAGGTGGTCGAGGCTGGACTACTGCCGATGGCGGATCATCCGGCGATTTCCAACTACCAGGACGTCGCTTTGCCGCTGCGGGTGGACGGTGAAAGGCCTCGAGGCGACCGACCGCCGCCTGCGGCGGGTGAACACACCAGCGAGATCCTCGGTGAGTTAGGCTACGGCGAGGAAGAGGTGCGGGGCTTTCTCGAGCGCGGAGTGGCCTTCGAGTCCAGCTAGAGCCTAGACAGCCTTAAAGGCGACCGAAGTTTGCCTCGAATCGATCGAAGCGTCCTTCCAGACGTTCGATTCGCTCTGCGTTCCCCGTTACGCCCTCGGCCACGGCACGCAGGTCGTGGCTCAACTGTTCTTGGCCCACCTCGACACGGGTCAATCGCCCTTCGAGACGTCCCAGCTGACCACCGTGCTCCTCGTAAATCCGGCCGACCATCTCGTAGTTTCGCGTGATCCCCTGAGCGTTCTCCTGGATCAGGTGAGCGTTCCCCTCGATCAGGGACTTTAGTTCCTGGAATTGCTGTTGGGTCATCGGTCCCTGGGTGCTCGGAAGATTCGAAAGCGTAATCTACGCGTCGGGGCTGAGCTGGAACATGTCCGGCTGGGACGGCGAACGACGCTCGATCTGGGCCTTATGAAGCCACTTGCCGACGATCACCACGCCTTCCACGAAGACGCGAAGCCAGGGGATCTGGTGCTTCAATTCCCCGTGCTCTTTCTTAACATCTGTTCTTCACGGGACTCTCCTATACGGAATCCGACATGGGCGGGATCTGGCGGGTCAATTGGGCTCGGGCCGCTCGAACTCCTCGAACCAGTTGGTGACGATGACGATCTCCCCCACCCGCCTGTCAGGGCCTCGGGACATAACGAACCGCTGTCCATCGGGAAAGATGTCGAAGCCAGGCCCCGCGTTGTTGCTACCGCCGTACTGCACAATCGCACCCGTCGGCCCTGGCACACGTAGATTGAACAGTTGTGTTGGGGTTCCCAGGCGCAGCGTCTCGCCCTCAGCCGTCACTGAAACCACCATCAAGCTGTTCGCGCCTTCGTAGAAACCCTGAAAAAACAGCTCCTCACCATCGGAACTCCACACCGGACCCTGTCCCCCGTCCGTTGAAACGGGCAGCCGCTCGCCCTGTGGATAGCTGCGCACGTACACCTCGCGTCGACCTGACTCATTCGAGACATATGCGAGCCAACGCCCGTTGGGTGAGAACTGGGGACTGTGCTCAGCGGCAGCACCGTCGAGGAGTGCCCGCGGGGAGGTGTCGTCGCCTGTCGGGAGGACCCAGATATCGTGCTGACTCCCGTCCTGAACGGTGTAGGCAAAAAACTGTCCGTCGGACGACCAAGACGCATTGCGCCTGATCAACCCGTCCCCACCCGGTACGAGCGAACGTTCCGCACCGTTCAGATCCTTGAGGACGATCCCTTCTCCACTCTCGGTGCTTGTGCGCACGGCCAGCTCGCGGCCATTCGGATGCCAGGCGGGTGATGAGCCGGTGCCTTCCTGGGTCAGTCTGTTCGTGGCTCCTCGTAGCACGTCGTGGACAAGTACTTCCCTCTCACCCTGAGCACCGATGCCAAACGCAACGTAGCGCCCGTCGGGCGATACGCGGGGGGTGAAGCTGACGCCGCTCAACTGCGGACCGAACGCTTCGAACTGGCCATCTCTGCTCACCAGACCGAGCGTCGTCGGCGGGC
>JADFNK010000077.1 GCA_022563405.1 Gemmatimonadota bacterium
TGGTCGGGAGCGTTCACGACGACGACGAGACCCGGGACTGTATCGCGGAGGTGTACCGCGGAACCGGCTACGTCCTGGACCCGCACTCGGCGGTGGGTTACCTGGGCGTCGAGGCGGGGCGCCGAGCCTTCGGCGACGGACCCTGTGTGGTGCTTTGCACGGCACATCCCGTGAAATTTCGAGAGGCCGTGGAGCCCGCGATCGGAAACGAGGTGCCCGTCCCGGAGCGCCTGGCGGCTTTATTGCAGGCGGAGCGTCACGTGACTTCGATCCCTGCTGAGCTGTCTGCTGTGAGGGATTTCCTGCTCGCGGACTAGCACGAAAGATCGATACCACCTCAATCCGACGGTGATGCAAGGACGTAGAGGGTAGTGTCACTAAGATTGTGTAAGAGGGGGTGAGGGCGTCCGAGGAGGGTGGACAGCCTCACTCGGTGAACATCTCCTCCAAAACATTGAGTGAGCTGGCGATCGCCTGAGCACTGAGACGTCCAAGCTTGTGCACCAGCCGATGCGTATCGACGGCCCTCAGCTGATCCAGCACCACGAATCCGTCTCGTTTCTGAAAACGACAAGCGACTCGGTACGGGTAGGGGTGCCCACCGGTCGTCATCGGAGCCACAATGATCGTATCGAGGTGTTGATTCAGCTCGTCCGGTGAAAGCACAACGCACGGGCGCGTCTTCTTGATTTCCCTCCCGATTGTGGGATCCAAGGCCACAACAAAGACGTCTCCACGGCAGACCGCCGCTTGCCTCGCTACCATTCCCAATCAGCCTCATCGAACCGGGTCGGCACAGCATCATCGAGGAGAGTGTGATCGCCACGTTCCTTCGCTAGGGCCGCGGCGTCAGCCCATCCGGCTCTGGGAGCCCTCTCTGGCTCGATCATTATTCCCCCATCGACGACCCTCAGTTGCACCTGCTCTTCCAGCCCAGCCTCCTCTAGGAGAGGCTTCGGGATTCGAACGCCTCGCGAGTTTCCAATTCGCACGATCTTGGTTTTCATGCTTACGACTCCGGTAGGCACTTTGTAATTACTTATGTAGTCTAGTCGGCCGTCGGCTTCCCAACAAGCGTATCTGGACTTCTCCTCGGACTGCCGCAAGGGACACCAGTTGGCAGAAGGTCGACTGCAGTCGCGATAGACATCAAGCTCGCGCTCTACGCTTGCGGTCACCACATTAGCCGCGCAGAATCGCAGATCCGTTAGACGGTGCCGGAGAGACAACCGATGAATGAGTCCGCTCTACTACTGGTAGGCATTGAGGTTAGCGTTGCGTTCGCTGGCTTCGCCGGGATTATCGCGACGTTTCAAAACAGGGATGAAGCGAAAATCGATCGTGGTCACCTGGTAGGACTGATGATAGTCGTGAATTTTAGCTTGATGTGTGCGTTCTTTTCTACTTTGCCTCTGCTCCTTTCAATTCTTAGATTCGAAGACGCGACGATATGGTTGATCGGTAGCGTCCTGGCGTGCTTCTATATACTCACCCGCATGTACGATATCCGTCGAAACATGAGTTTCGTCGCTGTGAGAAGAAGCACTCAGCTACTTTTCCGGGCGCTTTTTGCAGTAGCTATCCTCTTATTCGTCTCAAATGCCCTCAATGTAGCGAATCAAGTTTTTCACAGAGAGCCAGGCCCATATATTGCTGGGATTGTTTTCGGATTGGGCTTGGTGGGATACATGTTCGCGCGTTTACTTCTTCGCCCTCTGTGGAAGATCGTTCACGCGCAGGAAGCGGCAGATTCGAGACTGCCCGGCCCAAGTTGAAGTGAGTAAGAGATGCTGCTCTTTACCGGAACTCGGCGGTCGCACCGCTTCGGATCAACTTTGAAGTGCAACTGAGCTAGTTCTGGGCCTAGTCGAACTCCCCGTCACTGAGCCTGAAACCTTCGGCGAGCTCCGGCGCGTTGTCGATGCCCATCACGCGGCGGGCAATGTACTCGCCCAGAACCGGACCCTGCTTGAAGGACTCCGCCGATCCACCCCCCGCGAGCCATACGTTGTCGAAATCGGGGTGTTTGTCGATGATGAAATTCCGGCTGACGCTGGTCTCGTAGTGGCAAGCGCGGGTCTCATTGATCGGTTGACCCACGAGTCCCGGGAAGTGGTCGGCGAGAACCTGCCTCGGCCGAGCGTGATACTGCTCCGGAATCCAGCGATCGCTGAGGTCGGGATCCTCGGGCCCGCGTCCCCCGGTCCGCACACGGAAGCCCCTGTGGTCACGCCCGAGCGCGGGCCACCCGGTGACACCCGGGAAACCGTAGCTGGGAAGGTTGGGGTACGAATAGCGGTTGTCCCCAGGGGGCACTGCAAAGTAGAACACGTGCCCCATGGAAATCCTCAGGCGTTTGCCCATGAGCTCCGGAAAGACCTTGGGGAACCAGGGGCCACACGCGAAGATGAAGGTCGCGGCCGAAATCTGCTCTCCGGGCTGCAGATTCAGCGCGTTCAACTGCCTTCCGTCCCGAGCGCCCATCTCGGCGGCGGCGATCGTCACCTGCCCGCCCTCTTTCCGGAACACCTCGGCCACGCTCTCGATCGCCCGCCGGGCACGCACCACACCGGCCCCCGGCTCATACAGCCCCACCCCGACCCCCTCTGAGCCGATCACCGGCCAGCGGTACCGGATCTCTTCGGGTGTGAGGACCTCGTACGGAACGCCCAACGTATCCCAATCCGCCATCGTATCCTCGAGATACGAGATCATCTGGGGCCGGACGATCAGGTCCCCCGTGTTGAAGAACAACTTGGGCAGGAGCTGGCGGCCCCACTCCTCGTCCCACAGGGTCCAGCGTTTGATGGCCTCGTTGGCCCATCGGTTCCAAAGAAGCCCGGTCGCCTGACCCCCGTACGAGGACCGGACGCCGCGTGTCTCTCCACCCGACGTCGATCGCGAGTTGGCGGGGCCGTACTTGTCGACGACGGTCACGTTGGCTCCGAGCCTCGTGAGGTAAAACGCCGTCCACATCCCGAAATTCCCCGCGCCGACGATGACAATATCCGGAGCAGCCTGTTCGGATCTGTGGGATCCGTCACTCAAGGGCCGGGGAGAGTGGATCTCACCTGACGTGGGCGTGAACCCCGCGAGACTCAGGCCCGCACCAGCCGTGGCCGCCTTCAGGAACGTCCTTCGATCCACCCCCATCTCAGGCTGTTTCATAGCTGGGAGGCCTCGGACGGGGATCTCCGTTCTTCTTGGATCTCGGTCCTACCGGTCCCCACCGCCAGCGCCCGTAAACATCATCATCTTCATCAGCTCATCCAACGACGTCGGCAATTCGGAATCACCCGCCGGAAAGTCATTCATCGAGAGCATGTACGCGACGATGTCGGCATAGGTCTGCTCGGGGAGGCCGCCCGGATTGTCGTCGGGCATGGAGTAGAGGACGAACTCGTAGATGTCCCCAACCGCCCGGTTGCGCCAACGCCGCTGGAAAGAAGCCCCCGAGAACTCGGACGACGAATGGCAGCTGACACAGTTGTCTCGGAACAATCCGTCGCCACGGGAAGCCTGCCGGCTCGTATAGAACGAGCTTGACTCGGTCTCCGGCGCCGCGGCGGCATCGGACACCGCTGTCTGAGCGCCACCACTCATGGGCGCTCCCGAAGGTGTGGAGGCACATCCCGCAAGCACGAACGTCAAGACGGAGCTAAAAAAGATCTTTTTCATTTACGTCCCCTGGTGTGAAGTGCTCCAAGCTTGCTATAAGAAAAGGCACGTGGCAAGGGCAAAGGTGCCACTCCCGGAACACGGACGATGCCGCTGGTCTATTGTCGGTGCACTTGGTGCGACACGCCGTCACCGATCAGGCCGGCGTGACATCCAATCACAGACCTTTGGACGGGTGGAAGCAGTGACGGAATCGAACGTGAAGTGGGGCTTTCTGGCAGTGAGCCTCCTGACGGCAGCACCCCTGATGACGGCAGCGCCCCTAGCCGGGCAGGGGGAGGGATGGGAGGTGTCTATAGCCGTGGGAGGCGGCGAGGTGATCGTCGGTGAGTCCCTGAATGAAACCTCACCAGGGTACGCCTACGTCTACCGGAAGGATTCCGGCGGAGTCTGGGCCGAGGTCCAAAGATTGGAAGCATCCAACTCGTCCCCGGGGGACCATTTCGGCAGAACCGTGACACTCTCGGGGGACCAACTCCTGGTCGGCTCGACCCTTCTCGAGGCGATCTACGTGTTCGAGAAGGACGGAAGCGACCAGTGGCGTGAGATCCAGATCCTGACCGCAAGTGATGCCTACCAGGGAAATTCCATCGGTCGGATCTCGGCGGCGGATGGAGACCACTTCTTTACGGCTTCGTGGACGAATTCGGAGAGCCGCGGCGCGGTTTACGTATTCGAACGGGACCCCTCCACCGGCCGGTGGAGCGAGACCGACAAGCTCATGGGCAGCGACGTCGGGCCCAATGAGTCGTTCGGAATGTCGATCGCGGTGGAAGGTGACGTCGCTCTGATCGGCACACCTCGGAAGGACAACGGTACCGGAGCCGCCTACGTGTTCCGGCGTGACGAAACCACAGGGGAGTGGTCGGAGCGGAGCAAGCTCGTGGTGCCGGGGGCCAGCCCCAACAGCGGTTTCGGCGTGGCCGTAGGGCTCGACGGAGGTGTCGCTCTCATCGCTGCCGCCGGTCTGGATATCGTGTTCGAGTTCTCCTATGACGACTCGACCGAGGAGTGGCAGCCAAGCCTCATTCTGAGGGCCTTCGACGGAGGTTACGCGGGGACCGGACTGGGGACAGCCCTGCACTTCGACGCCGACGAGGCGTGGCTCGGCGCTCCCGGCGCGTCTGCCGTCGAGGGACGGGTTTACATGATGTATCAGGACCCCTCGGGGGAGTGGACCGGGGCCACCAAGCTCGTCGCTGAAGACCTTGTGCAGGGTGAACAGTTCGGCGGCGTCCTCGCGGTCCAGGACGATCTCGCCGCCGTGGGAATTCTGTTGGACGACTTCGAGCTCGGTTCGGTGGCGATCTTCGAGCGTCAAGGCGGCGTTTGGTCACAGACCGGGAAGGTGTTCAAAGAACCGGACGCAACCTTCGCTTCGATCACCGGCGGCCAAGTGGACTGCGAGGGGGGAGCGGCAGACGCCTTCGGCTGCAGCGACCTGGACCTGCTGTCGTTCCTCTCCCTCGCGGATCTCGGCGGGGGCGCACGCGGTGTCAACGTGAACGACCTTTGGGGGTGGACCGACCCCGACTCGGGTGGTGAATATGTACTGGTGGGGCGCTACGATGGCACCTCCTTCATAGACGTCAGTGACCCCGTGAATCCCAGGTACTTAGGGGACCTACCGGTAACCGAGGGCGCCACGGAGGGCCGCTGGAGGGACATCAAGGTCTACCAAAACCACGCCTTCATCGTAGCCGATGGCTCGGGTGCCCACGGGATACAGATCTTCGACCTCACCAAGCTGAGGGACGTCAGGGGCGACCCGGTGACCTTCGAGGAGGACGCTCACTACAGCCGGATCGCGAGCGCCCACAACATCGTGATCAACGAGGAGACCGGCTTCGCCTACGTAGTGGGAGCGAGCGAGGGTGGTGAAACCTGCGGTGGCGGCCTTCACATGATCAACATCCAGGAGCCCCTGGCTCCCCTCTTCGTCGGCTGCTTCCAGGATATGGGCACGGGCCGGCAGGGCACGGGCTACACCCACGACGCCCAGTGTGTCGTCTACCACGGCCCCGACGTGGAGCACCAGGGCCGGGAGATCTGTTTCGCCGCCAACGAGACGGCGCTGAGCATCGCCGACGTCACGGACAAATCCAGTCCGGTCTCGATCTCCACCGCGACGTATCCCAACGTCGCCTACGCCCATCAGGGCTGGCTCGACGAGGAGCACCGTTACTTCTACACGAACGATGAGCTCGACGAACTCTACGGCAACGTCGACCAAACGCGCACCCTGATTTGGGACATCGCCGATCTCGACGATCCGATTCTGGTCAGAGAGTACTTCGCCGACAACGCGTCCACGGACCACAATTTCTACATCCGGGGCGACCTGATGTACCAGTCCAACTACGTGAGCGGACTTCGCATCCTGGACATCTCGGACCGGGAGAACCCCCAGGTGGTGAGCTTCTTCGATACCGTTCCCGGATCGTCCGACGCACCCGGATTCGGCGGCTCGTGGAGTAACTATCCGTTCTTCGAGAGCGGGATCATCGTGGTGACCAGCCGTATGGAGGGCATATTCGTCCTGCGCAAACGGGAGCCTACGGTTTTCCAGTAGCCCCCACCCACTCCTCGGTCCGCTTCCACAGACGCTCGGCGACCGCGGCGTCCCGGGCCTCGGCGCTGGGTAGCTTCGGCCGGCAGTCGGAGAAGTACCGGCCGGCGATCTCCTCGATGTGCGGATGGGTGGCGCACACGATGGACGTGGCTGCGCCCGCGCTCAGATCCTTGGTAAACGGGCTGATGAGCTTCATCACGAACCCAGCCAACCGCGAGCTCCGAGCGATGTTCGTGGGGATCATGGACCCGGGATGCAGGGAGCATGCGGTGAGCCCCTCGGCTCCGTACCGGCGCTGTAGCTCTGATGCGAACAACACGTTGCACAGCTTCGCCTGGCCGTAGGCGACGAACCCGGAGTACTGAGCCGCCCTGAGCGGGAGCCGATCGAAGTCGAGCTTTTCAGGCGAACGGTGTGACTCGCTCGCCACCATGACGACCCGTCCACCTCCCTGTGCGAGCAGCTTGGGCAGCAGCGCCCGAACCAGCAGGAAGTGCCCGGCGTGGCTCACGCCCACCGTTCGCTCGAGCCCTCCGTCGACCTCCTGATAGGGGCCACCGAACAACCCGGCATTACAGATGAGCGTGTCGACCGAATCGGCGTCGATCCGCTCGGCGAAGTCACGAATACTCTGGCGAGAGGCGAGATCCAGCTGGCTGACCTCGGCGAGCACTCCAGGATGAGCGGCGAGTGTACGCTCGACCGCAGCCGATCCCGTAGCGGAATCGCGGCACGCGAAGATCACTCGCGCCCCTGCCGAAGCGAGCGCCCTCGCGGTGTGGAAACCGATCCCGCTGTTTGCACCGGTAACGATCACCAGCTGCCCCGACAGGTCCAGATCAGCCACCGCCTCATCGGCCGTGGTTCGCGCTCCGAATGTGCCGCTCCAGTCCTGCATGGGCTTCCCTCCGGGGGGATCGTGGTCTACGTCCTACCGTGTTACCTGTTCGGTAACGTCCGATCCACCCCCGACAAGAGGGTCCTCGTGCCCAACCCGATCGACGCATCCGCTCTCGCCGAGCACTATACACGCTTTCGCGTCTCGGAGCGCCTGCTGCTCACGGGTCACTCCCACCAAGCGTGGCCCGACGTCTCCTTCGAGGCTCAGCAAAGGGCGTGGCTCGACGCGGCCCGGCATGTGGATCGAAAATGGGACGTCGCCGAGGGAAAGGCGGAGCGGTACCGAGAGGCTCTCGCCACGTTGCTCGACGATCAAGCCGGTTTCGTGGCGCTCGGACACAACACACACGAGCTCGTCACGCGTGTACTTTCCGCCCTCCCCCTGGCCACACGACCACGTCTGGTCACGACCGACGGGGAGTTTCACAGTATCCGGCGGCAGCTCGATCGTCTGTCCGAAGAGAGGGTCGAGGTGGTCAAGGTTGCAGCTCTCCCCGCTTCCACCCTGGCCGAGCGGCTGATCTCAGAGGTAGACGATCGCACAGCCGCGGTGCTCGTATCGTGTGTCCTCTTCCTGAACGCACATATCGTTCCGGGGCTGGGCAGCGTGCTCGGGGCCTGCGAGAAGGTCGGCGCCGAGCTGTTGGTGGACGCATACCACTCCACCAACGTGGCTCCAATCTCATTACGCGAGGAAGGGCTGGACGGCGCCTTCATCGTCGGGGGTGGCTACAAGTACATGCAGATGGGCGAAGGAAACGGCTGGTTGAGGTTCCCTCGGGACTGCCGGCTCCGACCGGTCCTCACGGGCTGGTTCAGTGAATTCGCGGCCTTGGCTGACAAGAAGTCAGCGAGTGGAGGGTCCGGCAGAGAGAGCGGCGTCCTATACAGCGACGGTCCCGCCCGCTTCGCCGGCGCGACGTACGATCCCACCAGTCACTATCGAGCCGCCGCGGTTTCGGATTTTTTCGCAGAGCAGAACCTCACCCAGGATCACCTGCGCGCCTGCAGCCAGCACCAGATCGGACTTCTCGTGACCGAATTCGACGCGCTCGATCTCGATCCGGCGATCGTGGACCGCGACCGTTCGGTCCCCTTGGAATCGCTCGGCGGATTCCTCGCTCTGACTTCTCCGCAGGCTCCCCGAATCACCTCGGCCTTGGCGGAGCGTGGCGTCCTGGTCGACCACCGAGGTGACGTCCTCCGGCTCGGTCCGGCACCCTATCTGACGGATGAGCAGCTTCGGGACGCCATGAGCGTGCTGGGGGACGTGGCGAGCTGAAGCGACCGATCGCTCCGCCGGCTGCCAGCCGGGGATCGGCCCGTATCCGCGGTGCCCGCCGCGCTACCCCCCGCTCTACCGACCCACCGACCCCAACTCCCGCACGGTCGCCGACAACATCCGCACCTTGGCGGCGTCACCCGACCCGCTGGCCTCCCCCGACAACTCGTCGGCGACCCTGGTGAGCGCCTCCCGCCGCGGAGCCGCCGGAGCGCTCTCAGCGGCAGCGAGCTCCCGCCGCGTGGACTCGATCAGCGACGACGACAGCCCGCCGGACCGTTCGAGCTGGTCCAGGTACGCTCCCGCGAGGGCGAACGTCGTCGGCCACACGAACTTGGGCTGGCCCTGCGCGTTCAGGTAGTCGAGTGTGACCGATTTGGCGGCGTCGATCTCGTTCTGCGACAGGAGCGCGCTCGGCGTCAACTCGAAAATGTCGAGCCCACGGGCGATCTCCGAGCTCACCATCACGCCGTTGTACCAATAGACCGACCAGCTCCCACCCATCTGCATGCGTTCAGGATTCACCGGCCCGCGGTCGTGAAACGCGATCTCGACCGGGTTCCTGGGATCGGTCCAGTCGAAGACCGAGACGCCTCCCTGGTACCACGCCTGTACCATCACGTCGCGGCCCGGGATGGGGATCAGCGAGCCGTTGTGGGCCACACAGTTCTCCTCAGGGGTCTGCGGCGCCGACAGCTTGTAGTACCCCTGGAATTCCATGCGCCGGCTTTCTAGAGTGAAGATCGCGTTGGAGCCCCACTCCTTCGGATCCGTGGCGCGGCACTTCGGCTGGCCACCGCCACCCCATTCGTCCGAGAAGAGGATTTTCGTGCCGTCGTTGTTGAACGTGGCCGAGTGCCAGTAGGAAAAGTTCTCGTCGCTCACGGCCGCGATGCGCTCCGGGTTGACCGGATCGCTGATATCGATGAGGAAGCCGTAGCCCCCGCAAGCGCCACCAGCAAGGCCAATCTCCGGGTACACGGTGATGTCGTGACACTGCGTGGGACCGGGGCGGGGACCGGGGTCGGGCGCCTGCTCGGCCTGAACGACCAACTCGAGTATAAATGCGCGTAGGGCGGTGCTGTCCGCCGCCGTCGGCGCGCCGCTACCTCCGCGCTCGGCGACGAACTGGTTGAGCAGCTGCGCGACTTGGCGGGCCGGCATTAACTGGGGTCCGTCGGGAAAGTCAGCGACGAAAGCACCGTTCGCCCTCGCTTCCTCTATGGCCGCAAGCTCTTCGGGCGCGGGCCCATGCTGCGGGGGCGCAACGAGATCTGCGAAGATCCGCGGCGAGCTCACGATGGCCGCCCGCTCGGGATTGGCGAGCGGCACCCTGATCACCTCGATCCGGAAGCGCGCGGTGTTCGGGTTCTCCTCCAGCGAACCGTCGGAGCATCCCGCAAGCTCCTCGGCGGGACGCACCCTCGAGGAGCCAGAGACGTAGATGTACACGTTCTCGTCGTCGTTCGGGTCCTTCAGGAGGGTGTGGGTGTGAGACCCGCGGCAAGTCTGGACATTGGCGACGTACTGGGGGTTCCGGATGTCGCTGATGTCGAAGATCCTGATGCCACGAAGGCGCTCCGCGCTCACGGCCTCTTCAACCCCTTCGGTGCCACAGTCGAGCCGGCCGCCCCTACCCTCGCCTGATACGAACAGAAGGTCCCCGTACACCGAGACGTCGCTTTGCGACGCCGGACAGACATAACCGGTCACGAGCAACGGACTCCGGGGATCCTCGATGTCCCAGACCTGGATACCGTTGTAGTTGCCCTGAAAGGCGTAGTTACCCCTGAAAGCCAGATCGGAGTTCGTGATACCCACGAAGTCCTGCGGCGGTGGCGTCGCCGACAGCAAGCGCATGTTCCATATCGCCTCCTCGGCATCAAAAAGCCCCGCCCCGAGGCCGACACGGGGGTCCGGGCTCGGCGCGGTCTCGGCGGCGATGCGGGCGAGCGTCACGGAGGCCGTCCTCGAGGCCGTCCCTGAGGCCGTTCCCGCGGTCGCAGAGCCAGAGGCGCAACCAGCCATGGCAAGCAAGCCCATGACGAACGGAAGCGCCAAGAAACGGTGTACAATCGTCCACGGAGTGGGCCGGTGCGCCGGTAACGTGCAGGTCATTTCGACATCCTGAATGAGGGTGATTGTCTCTTCAATAACTTTCCAGCATGCGCTTCATCCGCGTGATCTCGGCCGTCTGATCCGCTTGGATATCGGAGGCGATCTTGAAGACCGCCTCGTCGAGCGCTGCGCCGTCGGTGTCGAAGAGATCGTCAACCATGGTCACGGCCCCTCCGTGGTGCTGAATCATATACGTAAGGAAGAGCCGGTCGAAGTCCGAGCCTCTCGCGGCGTCGAGTTCCCGCATCTGCTGGGCCGTCAGCATCCCCGGCATGAGCATCCCGTCACCCGGCACACGCACCCTGGAGTCGACTCCGTCGGTGTGCACCTCGGGAACGGGCTGCCCGCGATCCCGGAGCCACTGCTGCATCGTGATGATCTCGTCTCGCTGGGCATTGATCGTGCGGGCCGTCAGGATCCGCACCGACGGGCCGACGTCGTGGGTGGGGGCGAAACCCGCCATCTCGAGCGCCTGGGCGTGGTGGCTGATCATGCCGGTCACGAAGCGGACGTCGGCCTCGGTGAAGCGCATGCGGGCGCTGTCCAGGCGGGCGAGGTATAGCGCCTCGAGTTCGGCAGTCGAGACAGCCGTCGGCGATGGGGGCATCGCCATTCCTGTGCTGACGCCGCCGCAGGCCGAGCTGGCGACCACCCCGAGCAGGGTGGCGAGCGTCCAGCAGCTGTGTGAAGCCCTCATATATCTCCCGTCTGTAGGACCGTTTTTCGGTGATCTGACAGTCCGCCCCCAGCGTAATTTGACCGTCGGCGTGGCTGTCGCAACCCCATCCGGCTACCACTCGAGTGGGGCGGCACGCGGGCGGCGGCCCCACGGCTGATCTCGGTACGATGGTTCAAGCCAGTGAGGTCGAGCTGACCCCGGAGCAGTTGCGGACGCTACGGTCGCTCGGGTACATCCGGTGAGAGCGACGGCGAGTGCTGGCCGAAGCGGTCCACAGACTCGACGCAGATACACAGTACACACACATTCTGTGTATCATGGCAACCAGGACGATATCCCTCCGAGTAGAGGCCTACGAGAGGCTCCGCCGAGCGAGGACTCGACCCAACGAATCCTTCAGCGACGTTGTGATGAGGGCTCGATGGGACGATCAAACGGTGACGGGCGCCGAGCTCTTGGTCCTGCTTCGGGAACGCGGCCCCTTGTACGACCCCGACGAGCTCGACGTCATCGACCAATTGAAGTCGGAAGGGAGGGCGCCGGCGGATAAGTGGCCGACGCCTTGATTCTGGAGACCAGCTTTCTGATCGACCTCGAACGGGAGCTGATCGTCGATGCCCCCGGACCCGCTCAGCTCTTCCTCGAGTCACACCGGGCCGAGAAGCTCCACATCACGTTCACGATCGCAGGTGAGTTGGCCGCCGGACCTCGTATGAACGAACGGGCCACGTGGGACAGGCTGGTCTCTCCCTTCGAGGTGATCCCATGTACGCCCGAGGTTTCCTGGCGTTACGGTCGCCTGTATCGGTACTTGAGGGAGAACGGCCTGCTCATCGACGCGAACGATCTCTGGATTGCCGCAACGGCCCTGGTCTTTGAAATGCCCGTGGTGACACGCGATGAAAGGCACTTCATGCGGGTGCCGGAGCTCGATGTGATCGGTTACGGGTGATCGCCTCGCCGCCCCGCCTACCATCAGGCATCATTGCGCCATCCCTTCGGGCCTCGGCAGTAAGAAAACTTCCATGGTAAGACGAAAGAGCATAAAAAGTTGCGTATGGATACTCCCTATCCCTAGCGGTTGAGCGACGGGGAGGTGACGGGTTACGGCATTGGTTGGACGATCAACGATGGGCAAGACGTCGTATCCCACGGGGGAAGCTCGGTGGGAGGCATCAGCAGGCTGATCGTCAACCGTGCCACCGGCCTCGTCGTGGCCGCCGTCGGTAACCTATCAGGGGGCCCCATCGGAGGAATGGCGGGCAGGATCTTCGCTGTCTTCAGCCGCTGAGGTGCCGAGGTAAAGCTCAGAGCGCGTCATCCACATGCTTGATCATAGTGTCTGAGCCGTACCTAGCCTTCGCCCCGCGTATCCCATCGGAGTTCCTACCCCTGAAACGGGTGTGTTCTAAGGGTCAAGAACGTGCGAGCCAACCCTCCCGATCCTCCGGAAGTGGCTGTCATGCGTGAGGACAAGGGCACCGAACCGAGCTGCCGTCGCGGCGATCCAGATATCGTTGGTCGGAAGGGGCGTGCCGGCGCGGCGAAGATCGGCCACAATCCCGGCGTAGTGCAGGCTCACATCTCCATCGGCCGGGAGCTCTTCGACCACGGGGTTCGCGAGGAATAACCGAAGATTCGTCTCGTTCTCATCCGGCCGACTGCCGAGGAGAAATCCGGCGCGCAACTCACCAAGCGTGATGGCGGGAACCCCGAGCCACTCGGCACGGTCCAGGATCTCGATGACGCCCTTGTCCCCCCGTTGGAAATGACTGTAGGCTGAGGTGTCGAGGCAGTAGCGGCTCACCGCCAGAGCTCGTCGTCGATCTCAGCGAAGGAGGCGACTGCACGCTCGAACTCCTCAAGATCTTCCTCGCTCCATTTCCCAGAGAGGCTCGCAAGGCCGTTGGAGCGGGGCGCCCCTACACCAAGGCCCTTGCTCAGTAGCCCGATCACGGTCTGATTGAGCGACTCACCCCTGCGTCGCTTCTCGCGCTCCAATGCATTTGCCACGTCGGGCGGTAGGTTTCTTACGGTAAGATGCTTCACATATTCTCCTGTGCAGTCATTATTGCAATATATGACTGCGTCATTGCGCAGTCAATCTCACGGGGGGAGAAATCGCCCGTCGGGCCTGCTAGAATGGCCGAAAAAGGTGCAGTTTCTCACGAGGCTGAACCGAGTTCGGGGTCCCTCTCCCGCCGCTCGCGAATCGCGGCCACGATCTCATCACGGGACAGGTCTGTGTCGATGCCCGGTACGTCAAGTGGTGACGTCGTCCCCGACACCGGACGAAGCGAGAACTCGGAGCCATCACGACGCTTGATGCGGACCTCACCGCCCTCCCGGGCCTCGTCGAGCACACGCGCAAGCCAACGGCGCGCCTCGGAATAATGTGTAGACCTTCATGCCTCCACCTCCAGCGTGGTGATGCCCTCAGCTCGCGCCACCTCACACTGCCGTCGATCAAGAGAGAGCAAGAGGAGCGAAGTCTGGTAGCGTCGTACGCATACACGTCATGACGCTCCGCGAGCATCACGCTCGGCTCGATCTCGAGCGGAGGCAGCCGGACCGGGATCTGTCGGTAGGACTTCAGAGCAAGCTCGAGGATGGATCCGTGGGATCGAATCCGGAGGACTGATCGAACCCGAAGTCGGTCTGGGGTGGGGCACGGGCGGGACTCAGCAGAGGAGGCCGGCTGGGAAGATCGAGGTAGATGAGGATGGAGTGGACGGGAACGGGATCGGTGACGAAGGCGATGATGCGCATCGAAGCACCACGACCACGCTTCGCGCGGTGCCCCGGGCAGACGAGCGGCAGAACATCATAGATGCGAGCGATAAGGCGTCAGTCCCGGGCCTCCCAGGTTGTTGGTCACAAGGAGCGACTGAAGCAGAAGCGCTGGAGAACGTCCGAGTGGCAATTTCGGAGTATCTCCGCGCGGTAAGTGACCTGCTTAAGGACGCCGACGTGCGTGAGATCGACGTTAAGGTGTAAGTGAGTCCGAAATTACCGGGCGTTCGCCACCAAGACGCAGGCCGCGTTCTTTCGAAGGCTGAACGCCATCACCATGGGCGGCATCATTCGTGATGCTGGGCTGACGGTTGAGGAGTTCAGGCGGCTGTTGTAGCTCCTGCTTCAGAGAGCACCAGCCAGCTCTACGGCTGCGCCCCGATCGCAGCCATTCCAGCGCGCACAACCTGCGCGTCCTCCGCCCCGCTCGCCCCGCTCGCGCTCATCGCTCCCACGATCTGCCCGCCGAGACGGACCAGGTAGCCACCCTCGAACGTGACCCCGTTCGGAACCTCAGCCGTGCGGCCAGCGGCGAGCGCGGCCCCGTAGTCGCCCGTGTGCATACCGGACGCCAAAGCGGTCTGGACTTTACGGGTTGCGACATCCTGGGTGCGGGGGCTCGCGCCGTCCATCCGGCGCAGGTAGATGGGCACGCCATCAGCATCGACAATGAGGATGGTCAGGTTCCACTGGTTTCGCCTGGCCTCTGCCTCCGCCGCATCCATCGCGGTCCTGGCTTGTTCGAACGTCAACGATTGAGCCTTCGCGGACGAGACCCCCACGGCGGGGATAATCAGGGAGAAGAGAGCAATCCGCGTAAGCATTCTGACTTTCATGGGTCTGTTCCTATTCGGTCTTGTGGTCACAGGACAGTCTGACTCGGGCGAGTTTACTGCTTCAAGGCACACGAACCTAGTGGAAAACGTTGAGGGACCTGCCTGCGGTATCCCTCGTGATGCGGGACTGACTGTTGAGGAGTTCAGGCGGTTGATGTAGCTCCCACCTTCATAGACCGCAGGCCAACTTCGGAACCGCGGCCAGAATTTCCCGATCCAG
>JADFNK010000078.1 GCA_022563405.1 Gemmatimonadota bacterium
CACGGTCCCCAGGGGATTCAGGACTTCCTCGGCCAACATCCTTTTCGACGTCTCACCTGACGGTCAGAGGTTCTTGATGGCGCGCACCCCGGACCTCGCGGGCGGGGGCGGGACTCCAATTCAGACGATGCTCATCAACAATTTCTTTCAGGTGCTGAAGGAGCGGGTGCCGAATTGAAGCCCCAGATCCCCTGGCTCCGCGTCTTCGTGGGTCGGGCCCGGATTCATGCACTCAGAAGTCACAGAAGTCCCGGGGGAAGTCCTAGCAGCGGACTTCTGAGGCTTCTGAGTATGTGGACCTCGGATGTCAGGATTGATTTCCAGAATCGGCGAGGGTGGCTGGCCACCGGTGGACCGGCGCAGGTGAAGACGTAGGCAGCCACGCTCAACTAGATCGTCCACCACCCTGCGCACATCATTGATCGAGTCGATCGACTTCTTCCCCCGTACGTGCTGGTGCAGATCACGAAGCGTCGATCCTTTCGGCAGGGCACGTGCCTTCTTGAGGACGTAGGCGAGAAGAGCCTGCTCGGGATCTGCACTCAACTCCCAGAACACCGCTAGCGCGTGCGTTGTCAGGGCTCGCATGATGCGGACCGCGGAGTCCATCGCGTTGACGCCAATCGGCTCCTCGAACAGGGCGCGGCCATCGGCGGCCCGTTCACATAGCTCCAAAAGTGCGGCGACTCGCACGGCCTGACCGTGCGCTTTCTCACTCCAGTCTCGAATACCGGCCAGGCGCTCGCCATCGCGCTTCTCTGCCTCCAGTTCGTCCATGTAGGCGTAGAGGACTTTCAGCGCCTCGTCGTCGATCCCGAGGGCATGAGGAATCGGTGTGCCATCGTCCTCATACGCTGCCGGCTCGGATTCGAGCAACACTCTAATCGCATTGCGGTAGCGTCGCGCCGCGGTCTGGTCGGACCGCGGAGCGGCACCACTGTTCACTCTGGTTCCGACGAGCGATCTCGGACGGACGAACAGGAAACGAGCCAGGAGTCCCTCCGCCCGCATCGTCCGTGCATTGCGTAGGGACCCCAATACGGACGGCTGGATCGTCAGGCCGACCGTCAGGGCCGGTCTGCGAACGTGCGCAGCATCCCGTGAGATACGATCAGGAGCTAGCGTCTCGCCGCTCCACGCTTTTTTCAGCTCAGCGAGTCGGGCGACACCGTCAGAATACAGACCGTCAGCAATGCGTAACGGGTCGCCCTCTGGAGAAAGAAGCGCCGCCCGTCCATTGTTCTCCGCCATCCGACGCACGAGCGCCTCGGGTGTCGCGTCGTCGACAAGGAGGCGGGGTAATGTTGGCACCTTGGCTCGCGCCTCCTCGAGAAAAAGCCGAGCAGCCTCGACCTCATTAAGGTCGGCCGCGGCCCCCTTCTTGGGGTGCTTGGCGCGGTCCAACTCCTTTTCCCGCACCTCCACGACATCGAGGGCGGCCTGATGCATAGGGCGAAGATCAGCGCACCGCTCGGCCTCCCATTCTTGGATCGGGTGCGTCATCTCAGCGAAGATCGCTGACTTCCGTTCTCCAGATGCTAGGATCGCGGCGCCGTATAGTGGCGACCACTCAGCCCGCCAAGAGCTATCAACGAGGATCTCGTATTTCCCCGCGACGCCGGCAGAGGCGGACAGAAGGCACAGAAGTCCGGCAGCGTCCTCAGGTATCTGTATACTGGCGGCGGCAGAGCGTGCGTGATCTCCCAGCACCGAGGGCAGGGCGTCCATAGGCAACGGGTCTGGATCAGGTGTGCCAGGCACATCGGGTGCGTCGGGCCACTCGGTTGACGCTCGTTGCTCTAGCTCTTCTCGGACAGCGTCCAGGCCGCGGAGCGCCGCTACGTCGTTCCAGTCTGAGCCCTCGTCGCCCGACAGATCAGGAATCGCTACGGAGCCGCGGACAGCGCGGGCCGCGCTTAAGGCAGCGGTGCGGCCGGGATCGCCGTCCGTCACGTGATCGTTGTCACCAGCGATGACGATCTCCACGTCCGGCCACTCGCCGTGCAGTGCCTCAGCGACGGCAGACAGGTTGCCGCAATTGAACGCGACAGCGACGGGGTAGCTGGTAGCCTCATGTACGGTCGCACCTGTAGCGTAGCCCTCCACCACGTAGAGGCGCTTTGTCGGCTCCCCGCCGATGAAGTGGAAGTGGCCCTCCACGGAGGTCCCGGGCGTGAACTTCTTCTCGCCGTCCTCCCATACCTGCTGGAGTCCATAGAGCGCTTTGTCGACGCCCCACACTGGGAGCAAGAGTAGCGAGCCGAGCTGCCTCAGCCCGTGCACCCCAACGCCTTTCTTGAGTAAGTACGCATGGGTCGGTTCGGCTGGCTTCGCGCTGTCCCACTTCTCGCGGGCGAGCCTTGCGCCCCTCTCCCTGGTATCGGCCAACTCCTGCTTGCGC
Organism: Gemmatimonadota bacterium; assembly: GCA_022563405.1. Classification (GTDB taxonomy): domain Bacteria; phylum Gemmatimonadota; class Gemmatimonadetes; order Longimicrobiales; family Gaopeijiaceae; genus UBA822. The sequence continues at coordinate 2,402 of JADFNK010000078.1, forward strand.
TGTTCCCTCGCTTCGCAGATGAAGCGGTCAATGCGCTCACGCTCGGCTGGTGTCATGCCCCGCGCGCCCTTCGCGGACCACTTCACGGTGAGCCCATTCTTCCACGTACCAAACGCGCCACCCGGGGGGTCGCCGTACAGAACGGCCCAGCCGTTCTTCGTGCCCTTACGGTCGTTCTCAACGTGAAAACGCCGGAGGTTGCCGTCCGGCACGATCTGGTCCGATGTACGAAGCCCGACCCCTGCCATCGCTTGACGGAACTCGGAAATGATCTCGTACGTGTTCGCTTGTCCGCCTCTGTGGGTAGGCACAGTTCCCCCTCGACACCGGTGTCAGCACCGGTGTCAGTAGGGAGGGGGAAGCCGCTTCGTATGGAGGCTTGCGAGTTGCAGGCTGCGCGCGCCGTCCTCAGTTCACGGTGTAGGTAGTGCAGGATGCACTGAGGAGGGGGATCAGCCGTGAGCCTGATAAGCGTGAGGTCGGAAGTTCAAATCTTCCCAGGCCCACTTGGTGAAGCTAAGCCCCGGTGCCAGTTACGGCGCCGGGGCTTCTTCGTGCCAACCGCGGGGTGTGCGCCGCTTGTGCGCCGGTTTCAGCCTCCCTCAGAGAGGACCGGCGCATGGACCGTGGAAGTGCTCGACGCGCGCTCACGATGATCACGCTCACGAAGCCCATCGAGCGGAAGGGCTGCTTCTCAACGTCGGTGAAGAGGTGCTCCGCCCTGTGCTGAATCGACTCTCCATGGAACTGGTCGGCCGGCCCTAGTCCCCTTTCACCACCACGGCCTCGAGCTGGCGCTCGTACTCGGCAGCCGCTTCGGCGTCACCCGCCAATTCCGCAGCCTGTCCGGCCCCCTTGAGACTGTTCAGTCGGTTGGGTGACCGTGTGAGCGCCGTTTCGTAGGCCGCACGCGCCTCGTCGTAGCGGCCCAGGTCCAACAGCATGTCGCCCAGGAGCTCGTTGGCGGGAAGCACTACGCCCGGCGTGACGGGGTTCTTCGTGGTCGTTGACTCGAGGGTCGCGGCCTCGGTCATGAGCTCTACAGCCTCGTCCGTACGCTCGGCTGCGTACGCCATCCATGCCCGAGCGCCCACTTCCTGGATCCGAACCTGGGTGCCCCAATCGTACGCGTCCGGCAGCGTCGCGGCCTGCGCCCGGAGCTCGCCGAGTCGGGCGACGGACCGTTCCGCGGTTTCGACGTCGCCGGTGTGCGCCGCGCCGAGCGCCCGAGCGAACTCGGGGATGGCCTCGAGATGGGGATAGAGAACCCAGTTGACCGTGGCAGGCCACCTCGGCTCGACCGCCGCCGCTCGGGCCCAGTCCTGTCGTTCCAGGGCGATCCGCGACTCCACGGCGGCGAACGCGTAGGCGCTGGCCGCATGGTCGTAGATCGGACCGTCGAGGGCAACGAGATGATCCAGAATCTCCTCCGCGCGATCGTCCTGCCCGGTTTGCAGATACGCGTAGGCCAGATAGTCGATGGCGTGCAGGTGATGGTGGGACGTGGCCCCGTTGATGGGTTGGTTCCAGGCAGCGTCGGCCGATCGGACGTTGTAGTCGATGGACTCTTCCCACGACCCCACGCGCGTGAAGATGTGAGAGGTCATGTGCAGCGCGTGGGCGTTCTCGGGGGCCACCTTGCCGTAGGTACGTGCGACGGAAAGGGCCTTCGGGGCCAGGGCCGGAACGTCATAGGAGTGAATGATGTAGTGAAGCGCGCCCGGATGATCGGGAATCTGGCTGAGGACCTGCTCAGCCATGGCGCCGCCCGCCTCGAACGTCGGTAGGGGATCGTCTGAGCCCAGCCCCGTAGCGATGAGCGACAGCGCGGCGAACAACGTGGCCTCGGAATCGCCGGGGTGGGCGACCCGCACCTGCTCCCACCCCTCCGCGTAGGCGGCGAGTCGGGCCGTCTCGCTCCGGTCGGCGGCGTCCCGGTAGTACGCCTCGAGCGCCGTCACGTACCCCTCCTCCCGAGGCGTCTGCAGTCCGACGGCCCGGGCCTCCTGAAGCAGGACCCACCCGCGCTCCAGGTTCTGCTCGGCGGGGACGTCGGGCCATAGAGGATGGCGGGGTGTCATGGCCATCCCCCAGTAGGCCAACGCGCAGTCGGGATCCTGCTCCGCGGCCGCCTCGAAGACGCCCGCGGCCTCGGTGTAGGTCATGTGGTGGAGGAGAGCGATGCCCCGCCTCATCGTGGTGGCGGCCTCGGCGCTGCACGACACGGGGAAGGCGACGCTTCCCAGCGATCCACCGTCGGCGTCCAACACCTCGGTGACAGAGGCAAGGTCGAAGACTTCGCCGTCTTCCGCTCCGTTCGCCGGGGCGCCTTTGTCGCCAGAGCCGCACGCCGCCGAGACGAACCCTGCCCCGGCCAACATCAGCGTCAGGATCGGAGTCCGGCCGGAGGATGTGGTGCCTCGTCTCATCGTGTACTCCTTCATCTGGATCATCGTTGACTTCGTCGGCGAGCTGGATCCACTGAATCGTGTGGCCGAGTAGGACCCGCCCACCTAGCCGAGTTCGCTGGGAAGCCGAAGTCGTCGGCCACCTGACTCGTGGAACGCTCCTGTTGCTTCGAGCACGGTCTGGGTTTCTTCATACTCGGCGAGCGGCAGTTCCGACACGAACGCTTGAGCCCGATCCATCATCAGGACGAACGTGTGTGCCGCTTTCCGGTTGGACAACGCCTTGAGTGCGCTTAGGTAGTCATCACGATACCCCGTCGTGATGATCACCCTCGCCTGGCCGGCTGCCACCAGCGCTGCGTTCATGACCGCGCGCGCGACGCGACCATTCCCGTCTGTGTACGGGTGCACCTCACTGATCACGAACATAAGGTAAGCGGCGCGGGCCAACCCGTCCGGGAGGCTCTCCATGAGCCCATGCGCCTCTCGGAGCGTCCCCCTCACCAATTCGGGCATTACGAAGACGGTGTTACCCGCTTGATTCGGCTTGGTCTTGAAGTGGCCCAGCGTGAATTCGGGGCGCCCGACCATGATTCTGCGATGCGCTTCGTGAAGAACCTCTTCGAAGTTCTCAGGACTGGACAGTAGGTGCCCGAGAGCGCCCGTCATGAAGGCGGGATCGCTAACCAATGAGAAGGTGCCGAGTATGTCGTGTCCATCTGCCGGACGCGTCTCCGGCACGGCACCCTCGGTCGTGATCTTTCTCGCCTCCTCCAATTGGAACTCGGTTCCTTCTATCCAGTTAGAGAAGTAGGCATCGAAGAAGGCAGCGTTCGTGAATCCGATGGATCCTGGGGCGTGCGCATCGTGGCGGTCTCTGGTGGGTTCGCTCAACAAGGTCCGGTGAACCTCTTGGAAGAGCGGGAGCCGGTTCGGGTCATATGGCTGCCCGGCAGCGCGGGCGCTCGCCGTGCTTGATGCAAGAGGCGCATCGCGAGTTCGGAGAAGAGTGCCGATGATGCCATCCAGGTCACGGAACTCGTCGTCGGCTGCCATGTGGCCCGCGAGCACACGAGCCTCGTCCCTCAATTGATTCAGGTCATCCTCCCCTCGGATACGCAGTCTCTGATCGAGCTGCTCCTCGATCTCCGCCCGCGGTAGGCCTTTGTTGCCGAACTCCCGACCGGACCGACTGGGGCTCAGAACCTCGAGATATGCTCGCGCCCTGGATGCGAGGTAGAGCGTCTCCATGTACTGCTGATCGCCCTCGAGGGGACCGGGGCCGCGGTGGATCCAGATCTTTGTGCCGTGGATGTCGAGCTTCTTCTCCCTGGACCCAACGAGATGGACGACCCCCTCTGGAGAGGGAGAGAGTTCAAAAGCTGTCCGGTACCCGATGACAGTCTCGGGAGCAATAAGACGGACGATTTCCCAGATATGTTGGCGGACCAGCGCGTCCAGCGGGGTCACCAGATCTGTCGTGTACAGGCCGCGCTGAATACGACGAATTTCCCCACGCGAAACGGCTCGGCTGATTGCCGTGGCGTTTTCGGAGGTGCTCACGAAGAATCGCTGGAACAACACCTGGGACTTTAAGGTTGGAGAATACGGCGCAGTTGAAATTCAAACGTAGTTTGCAGACCGAGAATGCAATCTAAATAGAATTAGTGATCAGTTATAGAGCTTAAGCACGGTATTGTGACAAGATTATCAGTTTAGTGACCGGTTTAGTCATCAGTTCCGATGAAGAAGACGATGCTGCGGACTCAGGATCACGAGGCCGAGGATGATGCCGAGCTACAGAAGCTGTATCAAAACCAACGGCAGCAAGTTCATTCTTCGACGGTGGCAGTAGCCGGCTTCGCCCACGTAGCCGTCTCGCTTGACCTGATTCGAAGTCGTGAAGATCTCTCGACGACGGTCTCATAAGCGACGAGGAGCCCAAACACGAGGCTCACGGCGGAGAGCAGAGTCAGCGCTTCGATCTCACCTGACACTCCGATCAATCCGCCCAGCGCAACAACGGCGACAAGCCTTGGCCAGGCCACGGACCCACCGCATCTGGCTCGAAAAGCCACCTGCCCAAAGAGATACAGAATGAGCCCGCCGCACAGAGCGACAGCCGGGATCATGGAAAGGACTTCATCGGTGTGTGCCAGGGTCTTCTTGACCCCCAGGCTAAAGAAGATCGCACCTATGATCATCGGCAGATGGGCATACGAATACGCGTGCTGAGCTAGCCGTGTTTGGTGAACGCCGCTCACGGTCCTCAGATAGCGTTCTGCGGCGAGTGCGGTGACATCGAAGTAAGTCCACCACATTGCCACGATTATTCCGAGACCCAACACGGACGGGACAACAACCTTGCTGTCGATATCCAGTCCAGATGCCCCAATGCCGATCGAGATCACGGCTTCGCCGAGGGCAATAATGAAGATCAATCCGTGGCGCTCTGAGAAATGATTCGGTGAGATTCTCCACCCGGACACGTTCATCACGAGCATCCAGCCATACTCTAGCAGCAGCGCTCCCGCCCACCATGCTTCCAGAGGCCCCCACTCGGACACCACTCCGACAGGATGAAGTGGCGAAGCCTAGTAATCAAGGCGTTTTAGACCGCCTCGTTGACCTCCCGAGCCACCCTGTTTCCCGATTCAAGAGCGCCCTGCATCCAACGTATCCAGGCAGATGTATGATCTCCCGCGAAATGAATGCGGCCCTCCACTCGCGCTATGTGCGGCCAGAGTTCAGTCATCTGGCCTGGCCGATACCAGGAGGATGCGCCACGGGCCCACGGGTCTTCGTCCCAGAGCTTCGATACACCTCCCTCGAAGTTTTCGCGAATCTCGGGAAAAACTTTTTCCATCTGCTCAAGCGTAAAGCGGATTCGCTCGCTCTCGCTCAGCTCCATCAGCCGCCGGGCGTCTGGGCCACCCGTATAGGATTGCAAAATGCCTCGAGGGCCCGGCTGATAAGCGGTGACATGTGAAATCGTTTGGATTGGAAGATCGGTACTTGCGGAGCCATGGAGCCCCTGTTCGACCCAAAACCGCTTCCGGCATTGCATCGACACGCGGGCAACAGAAAAGTACGGCAGCTCGTCGATCGCCCTCTGTTTTCCGGGTGAGAACGATGGAGAAATTTCAAGACCCCTAAGTACTGAAAAGGGGATCGCGCAAATCAGGTAGTTTGCTTCCAGCGTATGGTGCGTGCCTGACTGCAAGAAGACTACGCGGACGCCCTCGTCGTTCTGTTCTATTCTGACGACAGGTGCGCCGTAGCGGATCTTGTCCGAGAGGCCCTGGGCAATAGCTTTCGGTAGCAAATCGTTGCCACCTTTGATCCTGTACCACTCGTTCCCCTCAAATTCGTGAGCCTTATCGCGGAGCACGGCCAGCGCTGATACCGTTGCAGGCCCGTCGCCCCAGAGGCCCCACCAGCCAATCGTTAACAGGATAATCGCTCCTGGCGATGCTCCTTGAGCACGCAGGAAGTCCACGTATGACATCTCGTCGTATTTCTTGAGCGAACCGACATGCCAGTCGGGCGCGGCGGGATTGACGGCCATCTCGTCCAATCCGGGTTTCAGGTATCTCTCCAACATTCCCCAGAAGCCCAGCTTCTTCTCTTCCGGCGTGAAGCTGTCGGGCCAATCGGAGGTATCCAGGCCGTTTCGCATAAGGATTCGCTTGCCTCGAATCTGGTGAATACTCGCCAAATCGGGATTCCAGGTCTCGGGCTCGAGGGGCACGTTGAAGAGCTTGGCATACTTGACCGTAAAATTGTGGGTGTCGGGGAAATGAATGGGGCCTACGTTGGCGTAGAGGCCATCGGAGAAAGGCTCGCGAAGGGTGAGGGCGCGCCCGCCCGGGCGCATTTGAGCTTCGAGGACGCTCACATCATGGCCTGCCTCGGTTAGCTCGTAGGCGGCCGAAAGACCGGCCAAACCGGCCCCGACGACAATCACCTTCTTTGGCGCGCCCGTTCGCTTCATTTTGCTCCCACCCTGCGAGAACACCCCGACCCGGGAGAGGGGGAGGGCTCCAGACGCAAGCGCCGTCATCCTTATGAAATCTCTACGGCTGACCCCGTATCTCATTTTATCCCTCCTTTGCTAGGATTGAGATGCCAGCTAATAGGTAAGGTAATTGGGTATTGACAAGTTAACTATTATCGGGTAGGGCGCGGCGCGTGACGGATTGTCACGGCCGCCGCCCTCCCACACCACCGTGCGTACGGTTCCGTACACGGCGGTTCACGAAGCGCGCATGAGTCTCCTGTGCTGACGGAGAAGGCTCACGAGTCCCCTCTGACTGAACGTGCTGATCGGTACGGCCCGGTTCATGTGTTGCGCCCCGGCATTCCACCAGGGTCCGCGTCCATTATAGGCCGAGGTCGTCGCCCTACTTGGGTTCAGACCGCGCTTGCGAAGTTCCTTGATCCGGGTTCGTGGCTGCTTCCACTGACGCCATAGCAACAGGCGCAGTCTCCGTCGAATCCACTTGTCCAGATCAGCAAACACTCCGTCCACGTCCGCCAGCCGGTAGTAGTGTCCCCACCCCCGAAGGATCGGGTTGAGTTCAGCGATCGTGCGGTCGATGCTCCAACCACGTCCTCGCCGGAAGAGCACCTTCAGCTTCCGCTTCAGCCGTTTCACAGACTCCGGAGCCGGCTGCAGCTTCGGTTTCGGGTCCTCCGTGGGCCGGTACCCCAGGAACGTCCTGTATCCCAGGAACTTCCGCTTCCAGGGCCGATCCACCGCGCTCTTCTCCCGGTTCACCTTCAGCCTGAGTCGCTTCTCGAGGAAGCGCTCCAGGGATGCCATCACACGTTCGCCGGCCGCCTTCGACTTCACATAGACTTGGAAGTCGTCCGCGTACCGCACGAAACGGTGCCCCCTGCGCTCCAACTCCTTGTCCAGATCGTCCAGAAGGACGTTGCTGAGGAGCGGCGAGAGTGGGCCCCCTTGCGGAGTTCCCTCCGTGCGGGGCGACACCACCCCATCCTCCATGATCCCGGCCCTCAAGTAGCGACCGATCACACGGAGTACCCGCTTATCCTTCACCCGCCTGGCAACCCGACTCATCAAGACGTCGTGGTTCACACGGTCGAAGAACTTCGCCAGGTCCAGATCCACCACCCATCGATGTCCCGCCTCGACGTGTTCCTTCCCACGCGATACCGCCTGATGCGCGCTCCGGCCCGGGCGGAAGCCGTAGCTATCCTCCGAGAACGTCGGGTCGAACGTGAGGGTGAGCACCTGCTGTAGGGCCTGTTGGATCATCCGGTCCATCACCGTGGGTATGCCCAGCATCCGCACCCCGCCACCGCCCGGTTTCGGTATCTCTACCTTCCGCACGGGGCTCGGTACGTACGTTCCGCTGAGCAACTGCTCCCGAATTCGCGTCCAGTCCGTCCGGATCTGATGCTTTAGGTCGTCGACACTCCTGCCGTCCACGCCTCCGGCACCTCGGTTGCGGACTACCCGCTTGTACGCCGCCATCATGTTCTCGCGTCGCAGCACCTCCTCCATCATTGCGGGAGCCCCCTCCCCGGCTTTCTCTCCAGGCGCCGCGGCCGCTTGACGCTCAGCACCGGTATTCTCAGCGGTTCCGCCGCCTACCATTCCGGGCCGCTTCAGCTTCTCAGCCTTCTTGTCTGCGTCTGTACGGTCCATTCAAGCCCTTTGAGCCGGTTCGGCTCCTCGTGTTCGGCCCTTCACCGCCGTGCGCGGCGGCTACTACGGCCTCTGCTGACTTCTCGCTCCACAGGGGAAGCTTCCTAGCGCAGCCCCCCGCGTCGCCCTTTCAGGCATGAGGCGAGATCTCCCAGGGTAAGGCGCGTGACCTTCGCTCCATCTACCCGCCGCATATACGACCGTCCGGTCCGGAGTGCCATCGGGCTTCGGGTAAAGTCCGCCCCCTCGCCCACCTCGCGGCCGCCTCGTATGCGATTCGTGTTCCTCGGGCCAGAGCTTTGCGTTCAGCTTCCTCCCCGCGGCTCCTCACGGAGCTACGATTGCTGTTCAGCTAGAGGTTCCCGGCACTCGGGGCCCCCAGGGGACTTTCACCCCCAAATCACTTCCCGGCTCGCTTTCGCTTGCCGGTTGAAAGCGCCAGTCACGGCGCTGCGCGCCATGCCTGGCGCACGAACTAAACCGCTACGCGGTGGGTGGCGAAGCCTGCCGTGTAGGAGAGGAAGTGAGATGAAGCCGAGGTCCTGAGGACTGGGCGAGTACGTTGCGTTCCCCAACGCAACAGAGTCCAGGAGGGACCGATGAGCGAACTACGGCGGAAGATGCAGGCGGATCTACGGATCCGGAACTACGCAGAGCGGACGCAGGCGACGTACATCTCGCGGGTGGCGGAGATGGCGCGGTACTACAACCGGTCGCCGGCGGATCTTAGCGCTGAGGAAGTCCGCGAGTATCTACGGTACCTGAAGGATGATCGGGAGGTATCGCGCTCGGCATTCGTGCAGGTGATCGCGGCGCTGCGGTTCCTATACCGGTTTACGCTTGGACGGCCGGAGATGGTGCCGAAGATACCGTACCCTCGGAGCAAGCGACGCCACCCGGTGGTGTTGAGTAGGCAGGAGGTGGTTCGGTGGCTGAAGGCGATGCCGAACCTGAAGCACCGCACGATAGCGCTAGTGCTGTACGGTGCGGGACTGCGGATCAGTGAGGCACTGGCGCTCGAACTGAGCGACATCGACTCAGAACGGATGGTGATCACGGTTCGTCACGGCAAGGGCGACGCGGACCGTCAGGTCACGCTGTCGGAGGTCCTGCTGAAGGCGCTGCGTACGTACTGGCGGGTATACGCCCCGCCGGCTTGCCTATTTCCGGGCAAGGATCCGGATAAGCCGCTGACGGTCTCGACGATCCAACGAACGCTGAAGGCGGCGAGGCATCGAGCGGGGATCCGTAAACGGGCGAGTGCTCATACACTGAGGCACTCGTATGCGACCCACCTGTTGGAGGCCGGTACGGACCTACGGGTGATCCAGACGCTATTGGGTCATAGCTCGCTCAGGACGACGGAGATCTACACGCATGTGACGACGGCGCATTTGCGTGCGACGCGAAGTCCGCTGGATGCGCTGAGCGAGGAACTGTTCGACGCCGAGTAGGTGGCCGAGCGACCTCGGCACGAGGTCGCTGAGATCTTCCAGAGGTACCTCGAGGTCCTTCGCCGCACGGGCGCTGAACCCACCTGGAGTTGGGAACAGCGTGCGGTCGTTGCGCCGATCCTTGCCTGCCGGACTGCGAGGCTCGGGGGTCACATCGATGCGTGTGACGCATGTGGGTACCAGCAGATCTCGTACAACTCGTGCCGGAACCGTCACTGCCCGAAGTGTCAGGGCAGCGCCCAGACGGCCTGGCTCGAAGCACGCCAGGCCGACGTGTTACCTGTGCCCTATGCACACGTGGTCTTCACGATCCCGCAGGCGCTCGCGCCGCTCGTGCTTCAGAACAAGCGGGTCCTTTACGATCTCCTGATGCGCACGGTGGCCAAGACGCTTCAGGAGGTCGCCCTGAACCCGAAACATCTCGGTGCCAGGCTCGGGTTCTTCGCCATCCTCCATACCTGGGGCCAGGCGCTTGTCCATCATCCGCACGTCCACTGCGTGGTGCCGGCCGGTGGACTGAGCGAGGACGGACGCACGTGGTGTGCGTGTCGGCCCGGCTTCTTCCTGCCGGTCCGCGTGTTGAGCCGGCTGTTCCGTGGCAAGTTCGTGGCGGGACTCCGAGACGCGTTCGATGAGAGTCGCCTCGAGCTGCACGGCTCGCTCGCTCGCTATCGCAGTTCAAGGGCGTTCGATGGCTTACTTCGAGAGTCGGTCCGCACCGAGTGGGTCGTCTACGCCAAGCCACCGTTCGATGGTCCCGAGCGCGTGCTCAAGTATCTGGCCCGCTACACCCACCGCATCGCGATCTCCAATCATCGCCTGCTCCACGTGGACGACGAGGCCGTGACCTTCCGCTACAAGGACTACCGCAGTCGCCGCTCACGGTCCCTCTCTCTTCCCCTCGCCGAGTTCACCCGCCGCTTCTTGCTCCATGTGCTCCCCAAGGGCTTCGTGCGCATCCGTCACTATGGGTTCCTCGCCAACGGCTGCCGCCAACGACTGCTCGCTTGCTGCCGTGATGCGCTCGGTCAGCCTGAGCGGACGCCCGTCTCCGCGGAGTCGCAGCCCGACTCTGACCACGATCCGCTCTTCGAACTCCTACCCCTCACGCTCACGCTCTGCCCCAACTGTGGTCGCGGCCCACTCCGGTGCATCGAAGTCCTTGGGCGTCCTCCGCCCCATCGTGTGCGAGTGCATCGTGTCGCAGCCTAATCCACGGCCTCCCGACCAGGGGTCAAGGCATCCGTCCGCCCCTATGCCACGCCCGGCCATGGTCTGCATGCCTACCGACGTCCGCCACGCGCCTCCGCGGCCTGCGACGACCCGAGCCGCTCGAGTCGTCACCGCACCTGCAGCTTCGGACCACACTCCGGGCTCTTCAATCTCCATAGCGCCACCCACCCCGTAGCGGCTCAGTCCAACTGAATCGTTTCCACACTCTCCGGTCCCTCGCTCTGCCACCTGCGCGCGTGTAGAGTGTGGAAACAATCCTTATTCGTTAGGCCGTGGCACCACAACCCCGCCACGAGCAACTGCATTCTTAGCAGTGTTCCTCGCAGTGTTCCTCGTAAGCGGCGCGGAGGTCGGCCGCGATGTCCTCCGGAAGGCGCCCCTCGATCTGGTGGCGATCCATGAAGTACGCCAGCTCTCCATCTTTGAAGAGCGCCACAGAAGGTGAGGATGGTGGGAAGCCGGTAATGTACTCCCGGGTCCGATCCGTCGCCTCGAGGTCCTGCCCCGCGAAGACGGTTGTGAGAACCTCTGGCTTGTGATCGCCCTGCAGCGAGAGGTAGACGGCGGGCCTCATCATTGCAGCGGCACACCCGCAAACCGAGTTTATGACGACCAAGGTGGTGCGCTTCTCCGTGGCTAACATCGCGTCAACTTCCTGGATCGTGCTCATTTCAGTAAAGCCGACCTTCACCAGGTCTTCGCGCATCGGTGCGATCATCATCTCGGGGTAGGGCATCCGGGTGCCTCCTGCGGAGCAATCAAATTTTGGGTGGCCGTCGGGGCCGCGACGGATGAGAAAAATACATCAAGACTAAAGCCTGTCCACACCATCCGTTTCCCCGGCGTTGCGGAGTCGCGTCGCAAACCGCCACCTTGTATACCTATGTCCACAATCACAGAAATTGTTCACCTGACCGTGAACGGGGACCGCTACGACGTCGGCGTCCCCACGCACTTCACGCTCCTCGAAGCGCTTCGCTACGTGATCGGTTTGACCGGCTCGAAGCAGGGCTGCGACAAGGGAGACTGTGGTGCTTGCACGGTCATCGTGGACGGAACGGCGACGCTTTCGTGCCTCATGCCCGTTTGGGAGGCCGAGGGACGTGCCGTGTTGACGGTCGAGGGTCTCGCCACGCCCCAGGGCCCCCACCCGCTTCAGGACGAATTCGACCTCAGCGGGGCCGCGCAATGCGGGTTCTGCACCCCGGGAATTCTCTGCTCGGCGGCAGCGCTGCTCGACCGAAACCCAGCCCCGAGCCGTCTCGAGATTCAGGAGGCCTTGGCTGGAAACCTTTGTCGGTGTACGGGCTACACCAAGATCTACGACGCCGTCGAGGCCGCTGCACTTCGGCTTTCTGAGCGCCCAGTGAGCGGGGTGCCGGAGTGAGAGCCCGTCTAGGTAACCTGCAGTCAGACCTCTACTTACGATGGAGGTCGAGCGGCACGACCTCCGCACGCGGCATGGGGCAGTGCCGGGCCCACAGATGACTGCTAAACCTCGTAACCGCAAGTCCGAACAGCGGTTAATCGGTTCACCGATGCGGAAGATCGAGGGATTGGACAAGTCCACCGGGCGAGCCATCTATACCGATGACATCGCCCTCCCGGGTATGCTGCATGCCAAGATCTTGCGGAGTCCGCATCCGCATGCGCGCATCGTTTCAATCGACGTCAGCCACGCCTTGGCGCTCGACGGCGTGCACGGCGCAATCACGGGTCGAGACATGCCGACCACGTACGGCATCA
>JADFNK010000150.1 GCA_022563405.1 Gemmatimonadota bacterium
GGTCGTCGCAGGCTTGATAGTCGAGCGAACCGGTGAATGTCAGCTCATCCATCTCACGGAATGCGGCCTGGGCCTCCCTCGTGCTCAAAGGAAGCACTTCCTGCAACAAGGTGAACGGTCTCTGGTACACAGGCACACGCTCATCCAGCGGTTCGAAGTAATAGATCTCGGACTCGGGAAACTCCATGGGGAGAACCCGAACGAAGGGTTGCGGGTCGATTCGAAGGGCAATGACACGATAGTTCTGAAGTTCGGCACCCGGGGCATACACGTGCATGTTCGGCCGAGGCACGATGTCGAGGACCAGAGACAGCCGCTGACCCGGAGCCACCACCGCATCGCTGGGATACGTCAGGATCTCGACATAGTTGGTCGAGATCTCGGTTCCCTCGACGGAGGACCCTCCGGTGCCCAATTTCAACATGATGTTGGAGGCCGTGTTCCGTTCCTGGTAGGAGTCCTCGAAGAACCGGGACTCGACCACGCCCTCGCGGTCGAGCATGAATGTGCCCGGATAGGCGATCCCCACGAACAGTTCATTCGGGCCGGTCACGGACACCAACAGTGCGAAGTCCGCCAGCACGTCCGGATCGTCCGCATCCGGGCCGAGGGCTTCCTCGGCAACGGTGTTCAAGATGCCAAACTCCGTGATGGTTGCTGAGCCAACGTCGGAGAGCATCGTGTAGGTGATCCCCTGCTCCTCGGCGAAGTCGGCCAGAACCTCCGGCGAGTCGTAGCTGATGGTTACAATTTCCAGTCCCTGTGCGCGAATCTCATCGATCCTTCCTTGCAGCTCGACCAGCTGCGTGCGGCAGTAGGGTCACCAATTCGCCGATCTCACGAAGACGAGCATCGCCCCCTGGGGTCCCATGATGGACTCCCGTGTCCGGATCTCACCGTTCTGATCCGGTAGGCTGAAGTCGGGTACTTGCTCGCCGACCTGAGGCCCCAGCGCCGAGACATCGATCCTCGTCCGTTCTGGAGGCGACGCAGGGGCGCACGCCATCCACGTCACTCCTACGATCAACGTTGCCATCACAACGACCATCAGCTTTCTGGACATTCGTACCCTCTCAATGGATACAGGCTGCTCGTTCCTCCGTGTGAGGATGCTAAAGTGATCCGTCGTCTCGATCTCGGCAAGGAACCGTTCCCTCGATAGAAATGGTTGGAGGGTGGGCCCGTTCTTGCCGAGCGGCAGAGGGCGTTAACTTTGCAATACAAAGTACTTGACGATCGCGACGCCGCGGGCCACATTTGCCTTTATCATGCTGAAACTCCATCGAGTCGATCAGAGTCCGGAGCCCACCGCCCTGGGCGACCGAGCCACGGAGGATCTGCGCTTCATCCGCCAGACGATGGAGCACGGCGCCGCCTTCACGGCGGTTCCGGGATGGGGTGGCGTCGGAATGGGAGTCACCGCACTGGCTGCTGCGATGCTCGCTTCAGGCCAGCCGACTGCTGAGGGATGGCTTCTGGTCTGGATTCTCGAGGCGGTGCTCGCTGTGGCGATCGGGGCGGTTGCAATCCACCGGAAGGCGCGCCGGGCCCATCTTCCCGTCCTTTCCGGGGCGGGTCGCAAGTTCTTTCTGAGCTTCCTGCCTCCTGCTCTCGCTGGAGTGGTACTCACGGTAGTGCTTTGGCAGGCCGGAGCTGAGTCACTTCTTCCGGGGGTATGGCTTCTCCTCTACGGCGCGGCCGTCGTCACGGCCGGCACCTTTTCGGTCAAGATCGTCCCCGTGATGGGGATCTGTTTCATGGTCCTCGGAGTGTTTGCGCTTCTCGCGATGCCCGGCGCCCGTGATCTATCGATGGCCGTGGGATTCGGGGGGCTACAGATCGTCTTCGGGGTGACTATTGCGAGGAGGCACGGTGGCTGAGGGTGCGCGGGCCCGCCGCAAGGCCGCGAACCCGGCCCCGGCCAAGGGATCGAAAGTGAGCACCGGTTTACAGGCGGGGAAGACCAATCCTCTCGCACTCGACCCCATCATCCATGTGCGTGTCCGCCTTGGAATCGTAAGTGCACTCGCGGTGGAGGACTCTCTCACGTTCAACGAGCTCAAAGAGCGTCTCGAAACCTCGGACGGGAATCTCAGTGTTCACGCCAGGCGGCTGGAGGAAGCTGGCTACGTCGAGATACGGAAGTCTTTCGCGGGTCGGATCCCGCGGACGGACTATAGCCTTACGGACAGGGGACGACAGGCGCTCCAGCGATATCTGGACCACATGGAGGCGTTGATCGAGCGCGTGCGAGAATAGGCCGTTTTTTTTCAGGAGATACTTTATGTTACGAAGTACTTTGGCAACGCGATGGCGGGAGCCTGAACAACCGGAACCAGCCTCACCGCTGCGAACGGAGGGGCGCACCATGACCGACCGCTGCTTGCCTGTGACCGCCATCCTCGCGGCTGGCATCGGGATGGGGCTCGCCGGAGACCAGCTTCTTCGGGCGTCCGGGGGCCCCGGCCTCAACTTTTTCCTGTTGTTCTTGGGTCTCGCTGTCTCCGTCTGGACGGTAGCTCAGAGCGGCGAATCGCCCCTCAGTCGGGAGGCGTCGTCGTGGATTGGGGTGGGGCTCCTCTGTGGTGCCGCTCTGCTGTGGCGGGGCTCCGGCTTTGTTCGTGTCGCGGCCTTCCTCGCGGCGTGCACAGCGTTCGCGCTGCCGGCTCTCCATGCGGGGCGCGCCTGGATCAAGCGGTCCGGAATCTTGGACGTTGTCGAGGCCGTGGCGGGAGCCGGGCTTCACGCGGCGTTCGGAAGCGCTCGGCTGATCAACGGCGCGAACTGGGGTGAGGTCGGAACTCATACGGCCCGAGGGACCGCACGCACCGTGGTGCGAACTGCTTTGGGCGGGGCGCTCCTCGCGCTCGTCCCCCTTGTCGTTTTCGGAGCGCTCTTCTTTTCGGCGGACGAGGTGTTCGCCACGATTGTCGGAGACTTCGTAAGGATCGACTTGCAGGCGTTCGCGGGACACTTGGCGGGCACAGCCATCCTGACTTGGCTTGCCTGCGGCTACCTCGTCGGCATTTCGTCGGGCACGAGATTGGAGGCGGTTCGACGCCTCCAGCCGGCCCGTCCGACTCTTGGGATCGCCCAGGTGGCCACTGCCTTGGGCCTGGTGGACCTCCTGTTTCTAGGCTTCGTGATCGTCCAATTCCGCTATCTCTTCGGAGGGGGAGCCTGGGTCGAGGTTACGCCGGGTCTCACCTACGCCGCCTACGCGCGTGCCGGCTTCTTCCAACTCGTCGCCGCGGTGGCGCTGGCCATCCCCTGGCTTCTCGTTACGCACGCCCTGCTCGGTGACCGCAGTCTGAAGGCACGTTCGGTGTTCGGCGCGTTCGCGGGCGTCCATCTGCTTCTCCTCTTGGCCATCGTGGCCTCTGCGATCCAACGCATGCTGGTCTACCAGACCGCCTACGGCCTCACGGAAGAGCGTGTCGTGGTGACCGCGGTGCTCGTGTGGTTGACGGTGGTCGTGCTCTGGTTCGGCGCGACTGTGTTCAGCGGCCGTCGCGACCGCTTCGCGTTTGGCGGTCTCGTCACGGCGTTCGTCCTCGTCGGTGCGCTGCAGTTCATCAATCCTGCCGGTTTGGTCGCCCGTCATAATCTCGACCGAATGGCGGAGTTGGGTGAAGTGGACGTGGAGTACCTCGGCTCGCTCGGGAGTGACGCAGCGCCGCTCTTGCTTGCCCGTCTCGACGAGCTGTCGGATGACGAACAGTGTTTGGTAGCGAGTCGGCTCCTCAGCCAATGGGGCCCCGAACGACCGGGGGAGTGGAGGAGCTTCAACTGGTCCGAGAGCCGAGCGCGG
>JADFNK010000151.1 GCA_022563405.1 Gemmatimonadota bacterium
GTCCAGGTCACCCGCGAAGACGAGGTCGCCGGCGGTGGACAGGGCGCCTGTGATGAAGCTCGCCCGCTGCTCATAACTCCAGACTTCCTCCAGGGTGCTCACATCGTATGCGGCGAGCTTTCCGAGGTTGCCGTCCGAGCCTGGCATCTCGAAGAAGAGACGGGCCGCGCCCGTCCCCCCACGTCCTTCCACGAGCTCGATCGCCCGCGCCTGGTTCTCCAGACAAGTCTGGCTCAGCGGTGCGATCACCACCCCGGTGGGCGGGTGATAGGTCATGGAGTGCCAGTCCTTGCCCCCGGTGCTGCTCGGACACGCCGGTGTCCATTCGTCGACTTGTGCGTCGATGATGTCGCCTCGATACGTGATCGCGCCGGTCTCTGGATCGATATTCGTGAAGGCGTTCTGAAAGACGGTTTCCGTGAATCCCAGGAACTCGCCAGTGACTCGGTCGTTCTTCCACAGGATGCCGTGCTTGCCGATCGACAGGACGAGTCGCCGGCCATCGCGGTTCACGAGAACGCGCTCGAATACCTCGTCGAGGTCGAGAGCTTCGCCGGGGACGTGCTGGAAATACCACTCGAGCTCGCCGGTCTCCACATCGATGGCCACGGTGGAGTTCGTATAGAGCCCCTCGTCGAAGATGGACATATGCCGGCTGATGGGCACCCAGGGTTTTGCTTGGGCCGTTCCCCAATAGGTCAGGTTCAGCTCGGGATCGTAGCTCCCCGTAATCCAGGTCTCGCCACCTTTCCTGAACATGTTGTCGAGGTCGTTCCACGTGTCTCCCCCGGGCTCCCCGACCTCCGCGATCGTGTTGAACCGCCACACGAGCTCCCCGGTGTTGGCATCATGGGCACTGATGAAGCACCTCCTCTCGATATATCTCGAGCATCCGGCCATCCCGGTGATGACCTTGCCGTCCGCGACGATGGGACCGCTGGAATTCGAGTTCCCTTCCTGGATCACGGTCTCCCAGACCAACTCTCCGGTGCGGGCATCCAACGCCACCAGCCGCGCGTCGGTCGTCGCCTGGATGATCTTGTCCTCGTATATGGCGATCCCGCGCATGTCCTGGGTGTTCTCCGGGCCCGACTCGTGCTCCCAGATCAGGTCTCCCGTCCTACCGTCCAGAGCCTGGATCACGTTGCCGGGATTGATCAGATAGATGACCCCGCCGTACACGAGAGGAGCGGGCTCGGAGTTACCGTCGTGCATGTTCCACACCCACTCGAGCTGCAGCCCGCCGACGTTGCCCGCGTTGATCTGGTCGAGGGCGCTGTAGCTCTGAGCTTGGTAGTTGCCCCGCATCATGGGCCAGTCTGCGGGATCGGGGTTCCGGAGCATTTGGTCCGTGACCGGCACGAAGTCACGCATCAGATCAGCCACGGTGAGTGACGCCGACTCCATGTTTGCGGCCACTTCGCCTATGGTCTCGATGGCGAAGATCCACCCCCGGAGCTCGCCCGCCGGGTTGTCCTCACTGTGGATCTGGACGTAGAGAGACTGCGCCTGGAGAGCATCGACCTGCTGATCGGTAAGCTCGGCCGTCCCGCTGACTTCCCCTTCCGGTGAGGTGGTCACCTCGAGCGGCTGAGCCAGGGGCCCCGGCCGGCCAGGCGCTCCGAAGTGAAGGTGCGCCGCGGTGGCGGGTGAGCTCATCCCCCGATAGGTGCCCGTGACCGTAAGCCGGTTCCCGTCGAGCGTGGCCCGGATCTGGCCCACCCCGGTGATCGTGCGAACCGTGCGACCGCTGACCGGCAGGGGCGAGAGACGGGCTCGGAAGGAGTTGGCCTGAGCGGATACCTGGCCGGACGAGGAGAGCGCTGGGCCCCCAAGCGTGCCGCCAAGAAGGAGCGCGAGGAAGAGTACCGACTCTCTAGCGATGCGAGCGTTCATGAAAAGCCTGTTCATGAGAAGCCTATGGTTGTGGCACTGGTTGTGACACGGGGCTGCCGAGTCCCGCTGCTGCCCGATTGTGGAAGGCAGGAGGGAAGAACTGCTCACGCTAAGTGGGGAGGTAACGCGGAGCAAGATACGCGCTGGTGGTTCGGCCTTGCCCCCGAGGTTTCTGCCGAGGACGATCCTCAGCGGCGTGTGAATGGCTTCGGGTCGACCCGGGTGGCGTTCGGGATGCGTCGCGCATAGGATCTCAACCTCGATCTGATCCTCTCGAGCCCACGGCATGACCAGCGACAATCCCGACTCATCGTATCCCGCCGACCGCCGACTCCGAGTGCGTCGGGACCTGGGCGTTCTGGCGGCGGGGCTGGTGGCGTTCGTGCTCTTTCGGCTGCTGTTCATGCTACCGGGAGTAGTGGAGACGGTTTACGCCAGCGGCATCGGGCCGTTGGTCGTGCGCCCGATGTCACTGGTGAGCGGTCTGGTGCCCATATCGTTGGTCGAGGTGGCCATCGTCTCGTACGCCATGTGGGTGTTGTTGGCGATCGGCCGAGGCGTTCTGGATGTAAGAAACGAACGTCGCAGCATACGCAACCTGACCATGGCCGCGGGCCTGCGCACCGCACGCGATGCGGGCGTGCTGATCCTGCTCTTCTACGTCCTGTGGGGATTCAATTACGCTCGCCCTCCGCTCGTGGAACGGTTGGGTTGGCCCGAATGGCAACCCCCCGAGGTGGGCGAATTGGAGGCGTTGGCAACCGAGGCGATCGACGCGGCGAATCAAGCGTACTGGGACATTCACCATACCAAGGATGCGGGAGAACCAACGCCCATGCCGGCCGATCTGGGCGAGCTCGATCTCGCTTTGGAAGAGGGATGGAGACGGGCCGCCGAGTTGTTGGATCTGCCGGCAGCACTTGGTCGGCGCTACGGTCGCACGAAGCGGTTGCTACTGACTCCGATCGTCGCTCGTTTGGGCGTCGGTGGGTTTTACTTTCCGTGGACCGGAGAGGCCAACGTCCTGTGGGACTCGCCGGCCGTACGACGGCCCCAGTCGATGGCACACGAGAAGGCGCACCAGCGCGGCACCGGACCCGAGTCGGAAGCGAGCTTCCTGGGATTCGTGGCCGCCGCCCACGCACCTCACCCCCACGCGCGTTATGCAGCATATGTCTTCGCCCAGGGCCAGCTTCTCGGCATGTTGGCCCGCGCAGACCGGGGTAAGTTTCGACGCGTCGCCATGCGACGGTACCCGG
Organism: Gemmatimonadota bacterium; assembly: GCA_022563405.1. Classification (GTDB taxonomy): domain Bacteria; phylum Gemmatimonadota; class Gemmatimonadetes; order Longimicrobiales; family Gaopeijiaceae; genus UBA822. The sequence continues at coordinate 3,156 of JADFNK010000151.1, forward strand.
GAGTGCAACGCGACCTCGCCGACGACGCCGTGTATTGGAGCCAGTTTCGAGGAGTCGGCACTTCGCTGGGCCGCAGCATAAACGACCGTTTTCTGCGGACCAACAGGGTCAGGGGCGGGTTGACGAGCTATCGCCGGAGCGTTCGGCTACTGCTCACGTTCGCGAAGCAGAACGGCGGGACGCTCGTGCCCGGTGGGTGACGGACAGTCCGGAGGAGGACGCCGTCGGGGCCGGGCAGTTGCATGGCATCTATCGTATGATCAGGTTCATATAATCAGGTTCTCGGATCGGGGTGAAGTGGGGGTTCTCTCATGTTTGATGCGATGGAGGACAGGATGAGCGGTCAAAGAAGGGAGTTCGGGTGGAGTTCGGCGTGCCGCTCGGCGGGGCGCTCGGCCTGGAGTTTGGCGTGGAACTCGGCGTGGGGGACGGCCGCGGGGGTATCACTGCTTCTCGTCGCGTTCGTATGCTTTGGTGCGCCTGGCGAGTTGGGGGCTCAAGCTTTTGCGTCCTCGAACCTCGATGAAGAGGTGACCTTCACGAGGGACGTGGCTCCGATTCTTCAGGAGAACTGCGTGCGCTGCCACCGGGCCGGAGGAGGCATGGCTCCGATGTCTCTGGAGACGTACCAGGTAGCGAG
>JADFNK010000079.1 GCA_022563405.1 Gemmatimonadota bacterium
CCGCCTCGTCCAGCGTACGAGGATTCTGGTTCGTAAAAGCTTTCATGCGAGTGCCCCCAGAATCTTTTCCCTCGTGATGGGCAGATCCTTCATGCGATGTCCTATGGCGTTGAAGACCGCGTTGGCCACGGCGGCCGGACCCAGAATGATTCCCGCCTCCCCGACCGTCTTTGCACCGTAGGGCCCGAAGCCGTCGTCGGTCTCGATGAAGGTCACCTCGATTTCCGGCACATCCATATGGGTCACGTGCCGTGCCCCGTAGTATCCCGCGTTGAGCGGATGTCCGTTCTGGGGGTCATACAGGAGATCCTCGTGCAGAGCCTGCCCAACCCCTTGCAGCGCCGCGCCGCGGATTTGGTCCTTAGCGGGGAGCGGATTGAGGATACGACCCGACTCGTGCACGGCGACGTACTTGCTGATCCGCACATGGCCGAGCTGAACATCCGCTTCCACTTCCACGAAGTGGGCGCCGAAACACATACGCCGCAATCCCTGGGTGCTGGGGGTCGGGGTGGCCGACGCGATCAACACTTCGTCTCCCAGCGGCATCCCCTTCTCGGCAATCTGGCCCTTGAGGTCCAGGGCAGCCTGAACGACCGCGTAGCCCGTCATCGTCGTGGTCCGGCTCCCCGACTCGCCCACCGAATAGGGGCAGAGATCGGTATCACCCCAGACCACTTCCACCTGCGAGAGCGGAACGCCCAATTCCTCTGCGGCGATCAGTGCCATCGTCGTCTTCGCGCCGGGGCCGATGTCTGTGACCCCTACGAACAAGGTGTACATCTCATCGGAATTGACCCGGAGGATCGCGCTGCTCGGGCCGACTCCCGCTCGGAACATCATGAACGCCATGCCGGCGCCGCGTTTGATTGGACCGGGGTCCGAACCCGGCTCGGGACGCCAGCGGCTCTCCCAGTCGAAGAGCTCTCGACCCCGCGCGATGCACTCGTCGAGCGTGTAGTTCGTATACCGCTGCTGCTCCGTCGGCCTCCGCATGTTCTTCAGCGCGAAGTCCACCGGGTCCATACCTATCTTGTACGCGATGTCGTCCATCATCGACTGGATGGCGAAATAACCCTGGGGGTCCGAAGGCGCCCGGAAATTCCCCGACACCATCCGGTTCGTGTGCACCGAATAAATCGTGCGGTCGACATTGGGACACGCGTAAGCGTCGGTGCCGCTGATGCCCCCGGATCGCCTCAGATACGGACCCATCCCGCTGTAGGCGCGCAGTTGAATCGCAGTCACCGTGCCGTCCTGCGCCACGCCCACCTTGAAGTCCTGCACAGTGTGCCAGCGGCCGTGTGTGCCGAGCCAATCGTCCTTCCGCGAGAGCTCGAGCAGCACGGGCGCGTCCGCCTCCTTCGCCAGCGTCGCAGCAATCAGATCGAAGTAGTAGCTACCGTTTTTGTCGCCGAACCCCCCGCCCATGTACTTGCAGATGATCTGAACCTGATGGTCTTCCAGACCCAGATCACGCGCGTTGTCGTGGCGGCAGTTCGAAATACCCTGGGTCGGCGTGTAAATGGTGACTTTGTCGCCGTCCCAGTGCGCCAGCGCGGAGCGCGGCTCCATCTGAGCGTCCTGCACGAAGGCCGTCGTGTATCGGTCCTCGAACACCCGATCGGCCGCCCGGAATCCCGCCTCCGGATCCCCGCTCGTTCCCGCCGAGGGTCTCGGTTGGTTCGCGAAATCCAGCCCGAGGTTACCCTCAGGCCAGATCAGAGGAGCGCCCGGCTCGAGGGCCTCCTCGGGATCGAGGACAAACGGTAGCTCCTCGTAGTCGACCTCGATGAGCTGAATCGCCTCCTCAGCCACGTGCCGGTCGACCGCGGCCACCGCGGCCAACGGCTGGCCGACGAAACGCACCGGATTGTCGAACATGTACCGCACATGTGTGGTGATATCCTTGGCCGCGTCGCTGTACTGCCGCCCCCCCGCGATGGAGCCCGAGCCGTAGAGCACTTCGTGCGTCTCGTGCGTGATGACCGCTCTCACACCGGGCAAGGCCTCCGCCTTCGATGTGTCGATACTGCGGATGCGCGCGTGCGGATGCGGACTCCGCAAGACCCGTGCGTACAACATGCCCGGAAGCCGAACGTCGCGTGTGTAGGTGGCTCTCCCGGTGACACGTTCGTAGGAATCGATGCGCGGGACGTTGTGACCAACCGTGTTCATGGGCCTGAGGGGCCCGGTCGTTTGCTGCGGGCTCATGCTGCACCTCCCGATCCCGAGGTCCCGGCAGCCGCAAGCACGGCTTCCACGATCGCGTTGTAGTTCGAACAGCGGCAGAGGTTGCCCACCAGAGCCTCACGCACCTCCATGTTCGTCGGGCGCGGGTTACGGTCCAGCAAAGCGGTCGCCGTCATCAGCTGGCCCGGCGTGCAGAACCCACACTGTGGTGCATTGTGATCCATGAAGGCCTGCTGCAACACGGAAACGTCACCGTCGCGCTCGAGCCCCTCTACGGTCACGATCTCCTGACCGTCTGCCCACACCGCAAGCGTGCTGCACGAGTACACGGGTTCCCCGTCGACAAGGACTGTACACGCGCCGCATTCACCGCGGTTGCAGCCGATCTTGGAGCCCATGAGCCCCAAGCTGTCCCGGAGGAGCTCGTTGAGCGTCCACCGGTCCTCCACCTCCACTCGTTCCCGGCTTCCGTTGACCGTGACACGGATGGTCGTCCGCGGGACGTCCGCCACCTGTGCGACGGCCGTCGCCGTCGAAATCTCCGCCGTTCCCAGCGTCGGCGCGCCCGCGACCACCAGCGCGGCCCCGGTGCCCCCCAAGAAACCACGTCGGGTGAGATCGCTCTCCAGGAGATCGCTCTCCCGCTCGTCCTCCCGAAGGTCGCTCTCCCGCTCATCTTCCCGGGAAGTGTCCCCAATCCCGGAGTTATCGCCGTTCTCGCGCTTCCCCATGGATACCTGCCCACGTGAAGTGTTCACAGAATCGAGCGCTCAGATTCCTTGCTTTTGCCTTCCCCCGAAGACCGGTGGCACGGACCCTCATGGCGCCGCATACCGACCCGCCTCGGACATCTTCCGCATCATGCGCATACAGGACTCGGCGCGCCAGAGCCCCGCATTGGTGGGGAGGGATCGGGGTCCGGATGGCAACGCTAATCCCGCCCTACGGGGAGAGGCATCTCCTCGCTGTCCTCCGTTCGTGCCCGCTCGAAGGACGCCACCGGCTCGGGTGTCCGCACCTGCTCGAGCCAGAAGACGCCATCCCAAGGCACGCTGTTCCCCCGCGTCGAGACGAAGTCGACGTCGCCATCCCCGTCCATATCGCGCGGAACGAACTTGTCGAACATGCCCCGCTTCCGTCGGGAGATGTCATGCCGTATCCAGCCCCCGGCGTCCCCGGGATTCTCGTACCAGGAGAGGCGGCCGAGGGAACCGGCGGGCGTAACATCACCGTCCCTGTCTCTCGGGCCGCGACTATAACCACCCGTAATCACGTCCGGGCGACCGTCGTCGTTGATGTCGGCCATGGCGAATCCCGTCATCGCGTCCGGCGCGTTACTCCCGATGAAGTGAAGCCTCCACGCCTGCGACGGGCTGGCCGGTTGTTCCAACCAAACCAGGCTGCTTCCGGACGCGATGACGATGTCGAGCCTTCCATCGCCGCTCAGATCCGCGTACTCCAGGTTGAAACCGGTCACCCGCCAGCGCGCGTTGGCCGGCGCGTCTCCGGAGACGGACGAGGCGTCGATCTCGATGGTGTGCTCCACGAAGCTGATCGTTTCTCGACTCGTGTTCTCGAACCACATGATCCGACCCTCACCGCGCGAGCCCCCGACCACGTCGAGGTCGCCGTCGCCGTCGAGGTCCACGGGCTGTGAATTGATCGGCACCCTGACGCGCGTCAGCACGTGCTCGATCCAACTCGATCCGTCCAGTGGATCTCCGGCGATCTCGAACCACGAGATGTTGCTCAACTCGGCGGTTCGAGCGTTCGGGGTGTTTTGAGCACCCTTGTTCGCGGCCACGACCTCCGGTCGTCCGTCCCCATCGAAGTCCGCAAAGAACACACGGATGTACGATCCACGGTCCCTGGTCACGGGCGGGATGATGCGTTCCCAACGAGCCGTTCGAGCGCTCGCTCCTGGGTTCTGGAAGTAGATCAGATGCGCCAGCTCGGCAGCCACGATGATGTCGAGGTAACCGTCCCCGTTCACGTCGGCCACGGAGACGTCCTCCGCCGCTCCCGCCTCCGGCCCCTCGGCAAGCGTGAGGAGCTCCCACCGATCGGGGTCGTCCGAGCCAAACGCAAGACGCACGTAGCCGTCCGCGACGCCGTCGTACTCGGTGTCGGACTCATGGACCGAGATGACGTCCAGATAGCCGTCCAAATCCAGATCGGCCATCACCAGCCCGTCTCCTCCGCGAATGGGAGCACCCGCGATCGCCTCGTCGTCGATGATGTGCTCCCGCCACGAGATGTACCGGCCGTCGGCAGCCCTTGCCACCGTCATCACGTCGCCGACGGGGACTCCGGTCCGAGCGGCGCCGGCCTGACCCTCGATGAGAGACGGCGCCGCCCCCGAGCCCAGGACGGCGAAGCTTACGAGGAGGAAGGCCTTCCTGAAGGCTACGAGGGGAAAGACCTTCTCAACGGATTGGATCATCGTGTCCTCCGTATAGAGGTCGCTGGGCGGTTCGCCTCTCGCGCCTGCGACTCTCGTGTGTCGTCAGTGCGTCGTCAACCACCACCGCATGGTTTCGATCACACGGTCGGCGGCCGCGATCTGGACGGTGTGCCCGATACCCGGGTAGGTGACGAGCGTGTAGTCGCCATCGATCCAGTCCCACGTGTTGCTGAGTCCGTCCTCGTCCACAGCCGAGTCCTGCAGCCCATGGAACTGGAGGACCGGCATGTCTATCTGGGGCCAGTCGGTCAGCTCCACGTAGGGCTCCTTGGGGTAGTTGGCGCGGTAGAAGTTGAGCATCAACTCCATGTCGGACCGCTCGTAGGCCTCCTGCACGAACTGGACAACCCGCTCGCCCTGGTCCGCATAGAGGCGTTGCGCCCTGCCAGCAGCCCCTCGCTGCATGCCCGCACCCACGCCCGGCTGCTGGAAAGTGCGTGCGTACTCAGTGGCCCGCCGCTGCTCGGGCGTCGCGTTGGCCAAGGTGCGAGAGAAGCCCCGTGGGTGGGTCAGATTCATGATGATGAGGCGCTCCACTCTCGAGGAGTGCGTCTCGTCCATGACGAACTGCCAAGAGATGATGGCGCCCCAGTCGTGGGCGACCAGGGTGACCTGGTCGACGCCCAGGTCATCGATGACCGCGTTGATGTCCGCCAAGAGGAGCGGCATGTCGTAGCTCTCCACGCCTTCGGGCTTGCCCGAGCGGTTCGTGGCACGCGTGTCCATGGCGACCACGCGGTATTCGTCGGCGAAGGCCTCCATCTGGTTGTGCCAGACGTACCAGAAGTTCGGGAACCCGTGAACGAACAGGAGCGTCTCGCCCGACACGACCTCGCCGAGCGTGACGTAGTGCACATTCACACCGTCGTTGTCGACGTCGTGGTGCTCGACGCGATCGATGAGCAGCGGTTCCTGAGCGACGACCTCGAAGCCGCCAAAGGTCAAAAGCAGTGCTACAGGCAGTGCTACACGCATGACCATCCCCCGAGAAAGCGCTAGATAAAGCCCGAACCGCGACCAGTACCATACGCCTCCCGAAAGTGATAGTCCAACGCTCGGAAGCTATTTGACCGGATGACAGCGGGTGCAAATCTGACCGCATCTTCGGGCACCTTTCGCTTTTCATTGCGCGGCGACGAAACATCTCACAGTTTGATGCTGAGGTACCACGCTGAGGCCACGCGAGGGCTCAGCGAATTGCGAAAGCCATCGCGGAGCGAACGTCCGCCTGAGTCAGGAGTGCGTCATGATGAACGGCCGTCCCCAGTTCTGGTCCTTGCTGAGTCCGGCAGTATTCGCGCCGGCCATCCTTCTCCTCCTCGGCACACCGGACGCGGGTGTTACCCAGGAGGGCGGCCTCACGTTTTCCGCGGACATCGCTCCGATCCTGTACGAAAACTGCGTCAGATGCCATCAGCCGAACGGCATCGGGCCCATGCCGCTGCTCAGCTTTGAGGACGTGCGGCCTTATGCGTCTCGGATCCAACGGAAGGTGGAGACGCGCCAGATGCCCCCCTGGCACCTGGACAAGACCATCGGGATTCAGGAGTACAAGAACGATATCTCTCTGTCCGACTTCGAGATCGAGCAGATCGTGAGTTGGGTCGACGCGGGCGCACCCGAGGGCGATCCCACGAAGCTGCCGATGCTCCCCGATCTACCGGACGGCAACGGGTGGCAGCTCGCGGAGCGGCTCGGCCCACCGGACTTCGTGATGGAGTCCCCGGCCCTCACTGTTGCGGCTAACGGCCAGGACCAGTGGCTGATCCAGAGGACTCCCTTCGAGGGGGTCATCGACCAACCGCGCTACGTGCGGGCGACGGAGCTGAAGGGCGCCTACCCGCTAGGCGTGAGGGTCCTACATCACGGGCATGTTACACTCGGCTCACGGCCACTCGGCCGCCAGGGCATCGGGAAGAGCGGTGATGTCTTTCCGGAGAACACCGGGATGTTGATTCAGCCGTCGGGCAACCTGCTCTGGAACCTCCACTACTTCCCCATCGACGAGGACGTGCCGAACACGCGGGCGATGACGGCGGTGTGGCTCCACCCGGAGGGCTACGAGCCAGAGTACACGACGAACGGGGAGATACGGTTCACGGCCGACGCGGGGGGCGGTATGCCCTGGGCCGGCGACATCTTTATTCCCCCGCACTCGATCAAAGTGCAGCAGGGCACCCACGTGCTGAACAGAGCTGCCCTCATGACCAGCTTCCGCCCTCACATGCACATGCGTGGAAGGGAGCAGTCCATCGAGGCGATCTATCCGGACGGCCGACGGGAGATGCTGGGCAAGGTGGACAACTACGACCACTTCTGGCAGATCTCGTACCAGTACGAGGACGATGTGGCGCCCCTCCTGCCCAAGGGCACGGTTCTCCTCATCACCACCGTCTGGGACAACACGGCGGACAACCCGATCAATCCGGATCCCCGTCAGTGGGTGGTGTTCGGACAGCGTGGCGTAGATGAGATGTCTCACGTCTGGGTCGGGATGACGTACCTCAGCGACGAGCAGTTCGAGACGTTATCCGCCGAGCGGGCCCGGTTGACGGCGGAACAGGACGACCGATGAGCTTCACCGCTGAGCTTCACCGCTGAGGTTCACCGTTGAGCTTCACCGCTGATCGTCACCGCTGATCGTCGATGGACGTGAAGGATCTGCGGGTCGCGGGGGCCTACTGGCTAGTGGTATGCCTCCTGGGGCTGGCCGCGTCTTCTCCGCTGGCCGCCCAGAATCCCCGTATCGCGAGTCCTCTGAACGAGAATCCGCTGCGCCCCGGGGGCCAGAACGTGATCCCCGTCTACGACGGCTGGTGGGAGAACCCCGAAGGTAGCTACACGCTGTGTTTCGGGTATTTCAGCCTCAACACCGAGCAGTCGCTCGACATCGCCCTCGGGCCCCAGAATCGGATCGAGCCGTCTCAGTATGACGGCGCACAACCCACGCACTTCGACCCTGTCCCGGCTCCGACACTCACCTCCAGGTACCGGCACCATTGGTGTGTCTTCTCGGTTACGGTGCCGGACGACTTCGGCAGGGGGGGACGTCATCTGGACGCTGACGACCCAAGGCGACGAGCTGGCGGCCACCGGGTCTCTCGTCCCGACCTACATCCTGGACGAGCCGACTTCATTCGGCCGGGGGGCCGTCGCTCCGTTCCTGAGTCTCGAAGAGGCCGGGCCCAAGATACAGGGACGCAGGGGCCTGTGGGCGGGTCCCCGCACCGTGCAGGTGAATGAGCCCCTCCCCCTCACCGCGTGGATTGAGCACGAGGAGCCGGGGACCTGGCTCGGATGGACCAAACATCAGGGTCCGGGCGAGGTCACGTTCACCGAGTCGGAGATCCGAATGGACGCCGCCGAGGGCGCCGCCACCACGATCGCCATGTTCAGCCAGCCGGGCAGCTACGTCGTGCGCGTCCAGGCGATCAACGATCTGGAATCCAGTCGGAATCCCACGTATGGATTCGAGTTTCACTGCTGTTGGACGAACGGGTACGTGCGGGTGGTGGTGGTCGAGTAGGTCCGCCTTTCGTCAGTTCTCCGGCGGTCCCCCGATCACCGGATTCACGTACCCTGCCGGCAACACCCCGTTCGGATCAGGCCGAATGCTCAGGTACGTGACGTGATCCGGGATTTCGCTCCAAGCATGAAACAAACCGGCAGGGATTATCACGACGTCACCTTCGGAAACCTGCCTGCTGCGCCCCCCTTCGGAAGTCGCTCTGAAACTCGGGCCGACCAGGACGTCCACCACAGCAATCCCGGCCGGAAAATCCGGACCGGCGGACACGTTTCCACCGGTCACCAAGGTTCCCGAGCCAGACAACATGTAGTACACCTCGCTCACGTCCCGATGGACGAGTCCGGCCGCAGGCCCGCCGGTGTTTTCCAGTCGACCTCGATGGAGAACTCCGACGGCGACGTTGCCCTGGCTGATGGCCGCGACCTTGATCTGTTCGTCGGGGATGTTGCCTATGGCGGCGGTTACTGCTTCGATCTCTTCCGCTGTAATGTCCGTGGCAAACGGCTCACCTTGCAGACCCTGTGTCTGGACTGGCGAGGTCGCAAGAATCATCGTCAGGACGGATAGAATCGAAATTCGCACTGGTGCCTCCAGATGTCGTAGTAGGGTCGTAGCAGGGCGGATCGGACGAGCCCGTCATGATGCGATGAAAATGCCGCTCGATGGCAGGGACCGCAAACGGCGCCCTTCGCCACCTCCGCGAAGCTGCTACGTTTGCGGCCCTCAATTCAGCTCCTGTCTGGATCACCCCTGGATGACCAGCATCGGACGGTCGAGCACACGGAGTCGAGCACATGGAGAAGATTGAAGGGCTCGAAGAATCGGGTGATACCAGCGGCCGGCGGCTTCGCGAAGACGCACGAGCGTGCCTCGACGCGGCGATCACGGCGGTGGATCCCGGCCGTCTGGTCAGGAACGTGTTGGAACAACATCCCGAGACCGTCCCGGAGGCCGATCCCGTTCACATCGTCGCGGTGGGTAAGGCGGCGGCGGCCATGGCGCGTGTTGCGTGCGAGATTTTCGGGCTGCGAGTCAGGGGCGGAGTGGTCATCGCCCCCACCGATACCGAGATGCGGGACCTCGGAAACCTCCGCACCTTTCGTGGTGGACACCCAGTCCCCACCGAGGGTAGCGAACGGGGTGCCCGCGCAGTCGCCCAACTCGTCGGCCAACTCGGCGCGGGTGATTTTCTGCTCTGCCTCATCTCGGGTGGCGGCTCGGCGCTCATGACCCTCCCTCCCTCCGGTGTCTCACTGTCTGACGTTCGCAAGACCACCGAGACACTGCTCCGAGCCGGCGCCACCATCGATGAGCTCAATTGTGTACGGAAGCACCTCGATCTGCTCAAAGGCGGACTCATGGCGCGGATCGCCGCGCCGGCCAGGGTGCTGGCGTTGGTCCTGTCGGACGTGTTGGGGGACCACCCGGATGTCATCGCTTCCGGGCCGCTTTCACCCGATCCGACCACTTTCTCCGACGCCCTGGCCATCGTTGAGCGTCGTCAGGTTCGAGAGCGGATCCCCACCTCGGCGCTGGGATATCTGGAGTCCGGGACAAACGGCGCGGTACCAGAGACACCCGGCCCCGACGCGCCGTTCTTCGCCGACGTGGAGGTCCGCATCGTGGGAAACAATCGGATGGCCGCTGACGCTGCCGTTCGAGAAGCGGAGCGTCGAGGATATCAGACGCGACTCCTCACTACCACGTTGAGCGGCGAAGCTAATGAGGTTGGACGTATGCTCGCCGCCCAAGGATTGGAGATCAAGGACGGTCGGGGCTCGATCACACCCCCGGCGTGTCTCATCGCGGCAGGCGAAACGACGGTCGACGTGCGCGGAACGGGAAGAGGAGGGCGTAATCAGGAGCTCGTACTCGGAGGCGCGCTCGTGTTACACGGTCAGGGACCACTGTTGATGGCGTCGATGGGGACGGACGGTATCGATGGTGCCAGCCACGCCGCAGGCGCTTTCGCCGACCAAACCACGATCGCTCGCGCCGAGGCGCTGGGGCTGGACGCCCAAGCCGCTCTGACGGCCAATGACACCACGCCTTTTTTCGAAGCGCTGAACGACCTCATCGTCACGGGTCCCACCGGCACCAACGTGATGGATATCCAGGTCGTGCTGATCCCGGAGTGACTTCCTTGGCCGTCGGGTACGAGGGCCCTCTCTTAGCTCGTGGGTGGAAGAGGGATCGATGGTCCTCCGGAGGACAGTCTGCGGCCGAAGGCCGTAGAGCGAAGCGCTGGCCGCAGGAGGACCGTCGATTCCTCTCCCTTCCACACGCAAAGAAGGAGTCGCCACTCCCGTCCAGGGCACTTAATGCTCGAGCATGCTCTCCCGCGGTACCAAGCGGGGGTTTCCCAGATAGGCGTACTGGATGTTCCGTACGTACTCCCGAATCTCCCTTCGTAGGTCGTTCCCCGAGACCCTGCGCAGGTCCTCTACCCAATCCGCCACGGACTGCGGCCGGCCCCCCAGAAGGAGAGAGGATGCGAGGAACTCCGCTTGCTGGGATGTGGTCTGGTTGGCCAGGTGGTACGAGAGAACGGAGCCCTCCGCAAAGTCCCTGAGTGCGGATCGTGGAATGGTGCCTTGTTTGAGGAAGTCGACGGCGTCGTTGATGATCTCCATCGCCTCTTCCGGATCGGTCGTGCTCACGTAGATGCCGCCTCCCGCGGCGGCCCGGTCCACGACTCGGACGCCCGCAGAGTAGGAGAGTCCTCTCGCTCGGATTCCTGAGGAGACGAGCCCCGACAGGGCGCTCACGGCCACCTGGAACGCGGGATAACCATCGTCTGTGCTCGTCGGTCCCCCGAAGTAGCCGAGGATGTAGTTGGTGGGAAGCAAGCGATCCTCTACCAGCAGGTTGGGCTCGGACTTTGTCCATGGCTCCGGCATCTCCCAGGCGTAGGACCCCATGGGGAGGCTCGCCAGTGTGCTCCTGATGGCAGACTCGACGGTCGACCGATCCACCGCTCCGACCACCGACAGCAGCATCCTCGATCGAACGAACTGCTGTTCGTGATACAGACGCAGGTCGCCGACACTGAGCGCGGTGAGGGACTCCTCGGTGCCTCGTACGTCCGCAGCGTAGGGATGCCCGTCGAAGGCCAGCTGCTCGGCCAGCAACCGAACTGCGGCGTCGGGACCTTCGTTCGACGCTCGAACCGATGTCAGTGCTTGATTCCGGACGATTTCGACGGCGGCCGAGTCCAGCGTCGGCCGCATAAGGCGGTCGGCCAGGATCGCCCATGACCGATCGAACTCCTCAGCCAAACCCGTGAACCCGAGGACCGACCAGTCGGGGTCAGTAGTCACGAAGAAGTCACCGCCAGTGCTCACCTGCGCTTCGCGAAGGGCATCCCCCCTGAAGCCTTCGGTCCCGCGACCCGACCCAACGAGAATCAGGCGCTCGATCCCGGCCGTCCTCGGCGTGAGCTGGCGGGCACCTCCCAGGAGGTAGAGATGAGCCGACACCAACTCCCGATCCGGGAGCGTGAGCTGAACGACCCGGACGCCCTCCACGTCGTAGACGATCGGCTCGTTTTCCTGGCCGGCAAGAGCGGCGACGCCGGCGAGGACGAAGACCAATACGAAGACACCCAGCAGGGCGAAGGATGAGGGGGCGGCGCTTCGCATGAGGGCCAGCAACGAGGTGTTCACTATGGCACTCGCACTATGGCACCCGCGGCCAACGGTCCACGATGCCACCGATCACGGGCCCGAGTTGCTGAGCGAGCTCCTCGGTGGCCAGGATCGCGATCACTTTCGGCTGCCCGAAGATGTAGCGGTCCACATACGCGCGCACGTCTTCGCTCGTCACGTCCTGAAGGCCCTGTCCGTACGCGCGATAGTAGTCCAGGCCCCCCACGGCCCAGAAGCTGGCGAGCGAGTGTGCGGCCGAGGGCACACTCTCCCGGGCGATGGCGTCACCCACGCGGATGTGTCTCTTCGCCGCCGTGAGGTCGTCCTCCTCGAAGTAGTCGGGATCACCGAGGAGCGCGAGCTCCACACCGAGTTCGGTGAGCGCCCGACCGAGCATCTCGGGCGTGGTCCGGGCCGAAAGGGTGATCGCGCCGACATGCTCCAAGGTCTGGTATCGCATCGTGACCGACTGGAACATTCCCGTGTCCACGAGTCGACGTTGTGTACCCGACGTGGCTTGGCCGAAGATCGCCGAGAATACGTCCGCCGCGAAGGTGCCCGACGGATCCTCCGATACCCTGGGCCCGTGCCACTTGATCTGGAACGTGACGTCCGACGCGCCCATCTGCAGCACGAAGGCAGTGTCACGTTCCAGAGGCTCGATCAGCGGAGGCGCGAAGCCCGCGAACGGGTCGGGTCCCTCGTCCCACCTGCGGAACCGATCGTGCGCCCACTCGAAGATTTCGTCCGCATCCACGTCACCCGAGACGATGAGGGCCGCGTTGTTGGGTACGTAGTACCGCCGGTAGTGGTCACGAAGTCGGTCGGGCTCAGCAGTGAGAATCGTGTTCAGGTTCCCGATTATGTTCTTGCGCTGAAACGCGGAACCCCAGAGCGCCATGTTCGACACGTGGTTCAGAATCCGGTAGGGATCCGAAGCGAGTCGCAACAGCTCACCTCGCACGACGAGGAGCTCTTCCTCGAGGGCCTGTCTATCGAAGTCGGGATCACGGACGAGATCCCCGAGGAGCTCGAGTCCCTGCTCGACGGCGTCGGACGGCAACGTCAGGAAGTAGGTGACTCGCTCGTCTCCTGTCGTGGCGTTGTACAACGCTCCGATGTCGGACGCGTCTGGCCCGAATCCCCGGCCTCCGCGGTACGTTTTGAAGAGCATGTGCTCCAGGACGTGTGGCAGGCCTTCGTCGAGAGGCTCGACCTGGGTGAACGCACCAGCGCGGATCACAACTTCCAGCGTGGCGACCGGGGTCGTGTGATTGGGGGTTACGATGACCACGAGACCGTTCTCCAGGATCGTGTCGCGGATGGCATCGTGGGACTGGGCGGCGAGTGATGCTCCCGTGAGGAGCACGAGACCTGCGAATGCCCAACAAGCGGGGCCTCGAATCTGGTAGGTGATGTCGATGACTCCTCGGTCCGAGCTGCCGCGCAGATATCCTGCGGACGTTTTCGCATGTTGTGCGCGCCGTCTGACAACCGCAAGATGAGACTTCCTTGGCCGTCGGGTGCGGGGGGCCTGTTCTAGCTTGTGGGTGGAAGAGGGGCTCACGGTCCCGCTCCGGCCAGCGCTTCGCTCTACGGCTTCGCCGCAGACTGTCCTGCGCGGGACCGTGAGCCCCTCTTCACGTTGGCATGGTTGGGGGGCAACGGACCGCTCTCCGGGCTACAGGGGCGGGGGCGGGACGAATATTCCCGTCATCCGCCCACGGACCGCTCAGCTTGGCCGGGGCGGGTGCTGATTCTCACCTACCTAAAGTCCAGATACGCTTGTTAGGTAGTGCGGCATCGAGCCCAGCCATGCGGCCATCACCATTTGTCAACAAGGCTGGGCGGGCTAGCTCTGCGCTACCGCACCCACACCGTGTGGATACTCTCGAACGGAAGGTCGCCTGGCTCCTCCTTGCCCCGGATCGTTACGGTGGCCGACCCAGCCGCCGCGAAGGTCAGCGATGCCTCATGATCAAAGACGCGGAGTATGTCGGTGCAGACCACTCCATCCCCTGTCATGGTGTAGTCGAAGGGTGTGATTTCGGCGTCAAGTCCGTTTATCACCACCTCGGTCGGGCCGATTCTCTTGCAGCCGCCACCGAAGGTGTGGACGCTCACGGAGAAGGGAACAGAGACGGAAACTGTGTCGGGCACCTCGATGACGACTGGGTCTGAGACGAACGCGACCGTGCCTACGACCAAGCGTTCGTTCGGTCCTGTCACAGAGTCACACGACGTGAGGAGAACGGATGCTGCGATGACGATTAGTGGCCGCATGTGCTTAACGGGGCAAAGGGTGCACTCATTTGTAATACGACCGACCCAGCTGGACTGTGACGCCCGGGCGACCCGATTGGCCTTCGCACTTCCTAACTCTGATTGTACTTCTTCTGCCCGCCCCATCATGAGTGGCCCGCACCCTGAGCGCAACAAGTATCCCAGTAACTCTCCCATCTGGCATCTTGCGGTGCGCATACCGTGGATCATCCTGGTGAGAAGTGGCAGAGAGCCCTCCAACTTTCCCCGCGCATCTAGGGAGAAAGATCGATGGTCTTCGGCGGGGCAGTCTACGGCGAAGCCGAACAAAGCGCTCACCCACCTACCCGCAAATGCCCCCAAAGCACGGGCGGGCGGTGTTCGGCTCCAAAGAATACGCTCGAGGGAGAGGGATCGATGGTCCCCAGGAGGACAGTCCGCGGCCGAAGGCCGTGGAGCGAAGCGCTGGCCGGAGGGGGACCATCGATCCCTCTCCCTTCCACACGCGAGCAAAGGAGTCGCCACTCCCGCCCAGTGGCCCTCAAGTCCTCACGCGCTTCAAAAGGATGAGCCCGCACGTCAGGAACACGAGGTTGGGAAGCCAGGCGGCCCACAGCGGCGGGATGGCTCGCGACTGGCCTGCGGCTCCCGCCAAACGGAACATGA
>JADFNK010000152.1 GCA_022563405.1 Gemmatimonadota bacterium
AAGATGCCGACTCGTTCCGTCGAGGAAGAAACAGAACATCTGGTGGAAGAGCGTGGCCACAGGAAGCCCTTTCGAACTCTTGCGCATCGAGCCGAATAGGCGATCGAGGTGGGGCAAGATCTCGAGGGGTTGCGCATTTCGGCCAAGTGGAAGGGCCAGTTCGGAGCAAGCGGAAGGCTCGGTTCGGAGCAAGTGGCACGGGATCGGAGCGAAGCGACGCTGGGGTGAATTAGTTGGAAGCCGAGTCGGACTCGGACGGGGCGTTGGGCTTGTTTCGTCTCATTGAAGGTCCTTTCAGGGTGATGCGATGAGCGTGGTGAACGAGGCGGTCGAGGATGGCGTCGCCGAAGGTGGGATCGCCGATGACGTCGTGCCAGTGCTCGATGGGTAGCTGGCTGGTGACGAGGGTCGCGCGACGGCCGTATCGGTCCTCGAGGACATCGAGGAGGTCACGGCGCTGCGCATCGACTAGGGGCGCCATTCCGAAGTCATCGAGAGCGAGGAGCTGGGTCCGGAGTAGGCGGTCCAGGAACTTTGGGTACGAACCGTCGGCCTTGGCGAGAGCGAGGTCGTCGAGGAACCGGGAGAGTCGGAAGTAGCGAGTGGAGAGGCCGTGGCGGCACGCGGCCTGAGCGAGGGCGCACGCCAGATATGTTTTGCCGGTACCGGTCGCTCCAGTGATCAAGACGACCTGGTGGTTGCGAACCCAGTCACAGCCGGCGAGACGAAGTACGACGGACTTGTCGATACCGCGTGGGGATCGGAAGTCGATGTCCTCGAGGGAGGCATCGAGGCGGAGCTTGGCGAGTTGCAGGAGCCGACGGAGTCGGCGGTTCTCGCGCTCGGAGGTCTCGCGTTCGAGGAGCATGGCGAGCCGATCCTCGAAGGTCAGGGACTGCACGTCGGGCACTCCGAGTTGCTCGGCAAAGGCCTGGGCCATGCCCTTGAGTCCGAGTTCGTGGAGTCGGTCGAGCGTGGGTTCGATGAGCATGTCATTCATCTCCTTGTGGCAGGTAGTAGTCGGGCCCCCGGAGATGGGGGTGATCCTTGGGGAGTTGGAGCGAGGTCTGTTCGTCTACGAGGGGCTCGGAGTCGAGACCGTGCTCGAGGATGGACTTCACGGATCGGTACGTGGTGCCCCGGATGTGTAGCGCCCGAGCGCAGGCCGCCTCGAGTCGTTCGGAGCCGTAGCGTTTGCCGAGGCGGAGGATGCCGAGACAGGCTCGGTAGCCGTGCTCAGGATGGGGGCGGCTGTCCAGGACGTGTTGAACGAGAGCCGCGGCACTGGGCCCGGTCTTCTGAGCCCAACGGATGAGGCGCGAGGGACTCCACTCTAGCTGGGCCTGGTGGGACTTGGGCCGGTGGCCGGGATCGGTGGTGAAGCGGCCCTTACGGAAGCTGCGCATATGGGCAGCCACGCGCCGGCCGTCATGGAAGATCTCGACACCGCTGGTGGTGATACGGACCTCGACGGCGCGGCGGACGAGCTGGTAGGGGACGCTGTAGAGGTGGCCCATGACCTCGACGTGGTAGTCGATGTTGGCCCGGGCCGTACGCCGCTCGGCGATTTCGAAGGGAGTGGACGGCAGAGATCGCAGTGCCCCTCGCTCGAAGGCTTCGAACTGCGAGCGGCGGGTCCCCTCGAGCTTCTGGAACGGTCGGTCGTTCAGATCTTCCAGGAGACGGCGGATCTCGCGGTTGAGCTCGGCCAGGCTGTGGAAGGTGTGGTTACGCAGCGGCGCCAGGATCCATCTCTCGGCCAGTAGAACGCCCGACTCAACTTTTGCCTTGTCACGGGGGCGACGCGGCCTGGCGGGCAGGACGGCCGTCCCGTAATGGACGGCCAGATCCTGGTAGGTGGGGTTGATGTCGGGATCGTAGAAGCACGCGTGCTTGACCCCGCTGTGAAGGTTGTCGGGCACGATGGCAACTGTGGTGCCGCCCATATAGGCGAACATCCGCACGTGCGAGCCGATCCAGTCCGGCAGCGTCTGGGTCCACGTCGCCTCGGCGAACGTGAAGTTCGATGCCCCCAGCACGCCGATGAAAATCTGGGCCTCGCGGAGTTCGCCCGTTGTGGGATCCACGACCGCCACCGTCTGGCCGGCGTAGTCCACGAACACCTTTTCGCCGGCGCGGTGCTCCTGGCGCAGCACCGGGTCCAGTCGCTTCCGCCACCGACGGTAGTGCTCGCAGAACTGCGTGTACTGGTAGGCGGCGTCCGGATCCACCGCCTTGTATTCCAGCCACAACAGCTGAAGCGTCACGCCCTTGCGGCGCAGCTCCCGCTGCACCTCCGCCCAATCCGGAACCGGTCGAACCGTTCCCGCCGCGGGCGGCGGCGGAAACAGAAGAGCCGCGAGCGCCGCCTCGCCCAGTTCGGGCGGCAACGGCCAGACAAGGCCCGCCTCTTCCGCCCGCTTCACATACCGCCGCGCCGTGTTCTGGCCGATCCGCAGGCTCTGGGCGATCGCTGCGGGGCTCTGCCCCAGTGCCGCCAGTCTTAGGACCTCTTTGATCTTTCGCATGGATAACCGTTCCGCCGCCATTGCGCTTCCCCTGGTTCGTGTTCGTAGAGACTCCAGGGGAGGCCAGTTAACGGCCTCAGGCCTCAGTTATCCAGCGTGCTTCATGCTCCTCAACTCGGGGACGTGCCACATGTGCCGGATTGGCAGTGCCACATCCCCGGAATGGCCCTTCCACTTGCTCCGATACAGCCCTTCCACTTCGACCGAAATCAGCCTTCCACTTGGGCCGAAATACGCAGCCAGAACCGAGACGCCCACCGTATCAACCTGAGCAGAGGTCGCATAGATCCCTAACGAACCGAACGAACCGAATGATAGAAGTCAGCCTCAAGTCGCCTCTGTGCCTCTACCATCGCACCCCCTGAGATATCTGGACCGGCGTAGCTCGTAACTTGGTGGACGCAATTCTCTCTCTCAGCACGACTGAGGGGCTCGGAAAAACGGCTTAGGAGCTGACCGTAATTCATCGTGTCGCTTGCGATTCTGTACAGATCTGCACTGAGGACCTCGACAGAGAACAGGAATCCGACCGCGACTCCCACTTCTCGACACGAGGGTGTTTGGGCTGACCGTTTGCCGCGCAGTATCTCAAGGCTGTCCTCCGCAAGCGCTAGGTTCCTCTGGAGTAAGTTAGCCCGAGCGACCTCCACGTTCACACTGTCCTTGGCTCGATCCAACTGCCCCTCAAGTGAGTCAGTTCGCTCGACGCTGACCGTAGTCGATGACCTCCTCTGGTCCGCAACTACGAAGAGCAAAAGGAACGAGATAAGGATGCCAAGCTCTCCCAGCGTAAACCCGACGATTCCCTCACGCATTGCAGCTTGGCTCAGTCCACAGGAGGGAGTTTCGCCGCGAGAACCTTGATCACCTGATCAACCAGCGCGTCGATGGCCTGAAGATCGCTCATGATGATCTGAAAGCGGCCAGCGAGTTGACGATGTTGGTTCGCTGACACAACGGCCATATCGTCTGTAACCTTCTGGATCTTCGACGTCAGACCCGCCATAGCCTCTCCAGCACTTTGAACGCGCGCGGGCAAGTCGCCGAGAGCGTCGCTAGTCTGTTTGATGCGGGAACGAACCTCGTTCACTGCTTCCCCCAGCCCAGTTATCGGACCCAGCAACGCTCGGGAAGCGTCGGCTACGCCTTCACCGGATGCGCGGATCTGAGACGACATCCCGGCTGCGCTCTTTGCCATTGCATCGCTGAGTTGCTCAAGGCCGCTCCGTAAATCCGAC
>JADFNK010000080.1 GCA_022563405.1 Gemmatimonadota bacterium
GGACTATCCTCACGTTTCGCGGCTTGTCGAACAGGTGTTCACGTTCCTCTTGTTTATCGTGTCTCACGACTTCGTCCTCAAAGGATCACTAGCAGGCACGATGGGGATCTTCTTGACGACCTCGCCGAAGAGCACCTCGGCGACCACTTGAGGGGGGAAAGCAGAGGGTCGACCTCTGCGAGAACGGTCATCGGATCCCGCGAGGCGTTCTCGGAAGAAGCGCTTGCGCCACTTGCTCACGACGGGACGTGGCATGTCGAGACGCTCTCCGATCTCCTTGTTCTCGAGACCCTCGCTGGCGAGCAGAACGATCTTGGCGCGCTCTCGCCTCAAGGGTGCTTCGTTCCTTGGGCGTCAGCGTGATGACATACGGGCTTGACCTGGGCATTATCGGCCTCGTGGTTGTACCCAAGATGCCTAAGGTCGAAAAACGCCGGTCTCTTATACGTCATCTATACACGTCATCTATACGTCATCGTATTTCCGTACACTCGTACTAGTCGTTCCCGAACTGGATCTGTCTTACGGTGGCAGGTTTCCGCAGGAGCACGCCCGTGAACTGGAAGTCACTGGACCAGATCCTGTGCGCCAATCCTACGATCGTGCGGTAGGTCTGGAAAGACCCACCGGGGCATCTCCAGTACGCCGAAACCCGGGGGGTCGAGGACGGACGGAAGGTCTGGGTAGGACGGCGCCGTCAACATGGCTGGACGGGACGAGGGGTCCTCCGCTAGACTGTCTCAAAAGGTAGGAAGCGAGGCTCCGTCGATTCTGTTGGAGCGTCGTTCCCCGCACGGCGCACGCACGGGGCGTTTACCGTCGAGCAGTCTTCAGTCAGCGAGGAAAACGAATATGGTCAGGGACTCTTCACGTTCTTTCCGAGGAACGCTCTTTGCGGCATGTCTGACTTTGGGAGTCGGCCTGCTTCTCGTCGCACCTTCCTCGGGATCGGCACAGCTCTCCGGGACGGAAAATGGGCAATGGCAGTATCTGGGTGGGGACGCCGGGCACACTCGGTATTCAACCTCAGGCCAAATCACCGCCGCCAACTTCGAGAACCTGGAAGTCGCGTGGCAGTGGGACGCTTCGAGCTTCGGCTCCAGCACCTCCCGGGCCACGCCGACCTATTTCAACGGAAAACTCATCACCGTGACCGGATACCGGCGCCACCTGGTGGCCCTGGATCCAGGGACCGGCGAATTGCTGTGGAGCCACACCGAGCCGAACACGTGGCGCTGGGAGTACTCCATGCGCGCCGGTTACGGGAAGGGTGTCGCGTTCGCCCAGATCGACGGGCGAGACGTGGTCTACATCTCGACCCCGGGCTTCTTCCTCCATGCGATCGACGCGAACACCGGCCTGCCGCTGGAAAACTGGGGTCGTAAAGTGGACCTCCCCGGATTTCCGGAGTCCGGTGTCGTAGATATGGTCGAAGACCTCATCGACGGCTGGGGCCCCTGGGAAGATCTGAACCAAGAGTACGACCCGAACATCGGGATGCCGCTGACGATCGGCTACATAACCGCCTCTTCGCCGCCCATCGTCGTGAACGACGTGGTGGTGGTGGGCAACTCCGCCGAGCAGGGATACAACCAGTCGCGGATCGAAAACGTGCCGGGCGACATCTTGGGCTACGACGCGCGCACGGGTGAGCTCCTCTGGAAGTTCCACGTCATTCCGCGGCCCGGAGAGTTCGGTCACGACACGTGGGAGAACGATGCGTGGCGGTGGACGGGCGACGTGTCGTCCTGGGCGCCCATGGCGGCCGACCCCGAGCTCGGAATCGTCTACATCCCGACGAACGGCGCCACAATGGACTTCTACGGCGGGTTCCGCCCGGGCGACAACCTCTTCAGCACCAGCCTCATCGCCCTGGACGTCAAGACCGGCGAGCGCGTCTGGCACTACCAGCTCGTGCACCACGACATCTGGAACTACGACACGCCGACGGCTCCGATCCTGATGGACGTGGTGGTTGACGGCGTGGAGATCCCGGGCGTCTTCCAGGCCACCAAGCAGGCCTTCGTCTACGCTTTCAACCGGGAGACGGGTGAGCCCATCTGGCCGATCGAGGAACGCCCGGTTCCCGAGTCCAACGTGCCCGGCGAGAAGCTGGCGAGGACACAACCCTTCCCGACCAAACCCGCTCCGTACGACTATCAGGGACGGACGGAAGAACACCTCATCGATTACACGCCTGAGATCTATGCACAGGCGCTCGCGATCGCCGAGGCAGGGAATTACTTCGCTCCTTTCTTCAATCCACCCACACACGTGGGGAGTGAGCAGGGTGACAGAACTCCGCGGATCTGCCCGGGAGACACGGGGGGCGTGAACATCACCGGACCAGCGGTCGCTGATCCGGTGCTGGGTATCATGTTCATCACGTCGCACAGCGGGTGCGGCGGGAGGATCCTCGAGCCGGGCATCGACTCCCCGATGGACAACGACCAACAGACCGGAACGACCCTGTCGCAGTGGATCAACCGACGGGGCGGGTTCGGTCGTGGTGGTGGTCGTGGACGTGGAGGTGGCACGCCTGATCCCAACGCTCCGCCGCCGCAGAACATCGACGGCCTCTCGATCTGGAAGGGACCGGCGGGTCGGATCAGCGCGATCGACATGAACACCGGGGAGTACCTCTGGGTGATCCCCAACGGTGATGCGTCAGAGCAGCAGCAGGAGATGCTCCGGAACCATCCGCTGCTTCAAGGACTCGACCCTGCGCTCACCAATCCCGGCCGCGGTGGTCATTCCGCGATGGTAGTCACACCCACGCTGCTTCTCGCGAGTGGCCAGACCAGCGATGGGGTGCGGAACCTCTTCGCCATCGACAAGCTCACCGGTGAGCGTGTCGGCACGGTGCCTTTTCCCGAAGGCTGGAACACGCGCTACGGAATGTCGAGCTGGTCACATGAGGGAAGACAGTATGTCATGATCCAGCTTTCGGGCGGACTGGCTGCGCTGGCGCTGCCGGAGTAGCGCGAACGGGGAAACAAGGGACGTAAACAGACGAAGCTCCGGGGGACAGGACGTCCCCCGGGGCTTTCTGGTCTCAGGTCCGATCCAGTCGCGCCGACTGGTAAGGGAACCGCCTCATCTGAGAAAAAGAGGGATTGAAATGAGTGTCACTGATGAGCTGTTGAGGAACAACGACGCCTACGCCGAAGCGTTCGGCGAGGGCGAGCTGCCTATGCCGCCATCCCGACAAGTTGCGGTGGTCGCCTGCATGGACGCCCGGCTCGATGTCTATCGAATCCTTGGCCTCGAGCTCGGGGAGGCCCATGTGATTCGGAACGCTGGCGGCGTGGTCTCTGACGACGCGATTCGGTCGCTCGTCATCTCTCAGCGCTTGCTTGGGACCCGGGAGATTATCCTGATCCATCACACGGACTGCGGCATGCTTACCTTCCGGGATGATGAGGTCAAAGCCGCGATCACCGAGGATGTGGGCATGAGACCTGCGTTCGCTCTAGAGGCATTCCCCGACGCGCAGCAGGACGTGCGGCAGTCGCTCAGACGCGTGAGATCGAACCCCTTTCTCCCTCACGGCGAGGCGGTACGCGGCTTCGTCTTCGACGTGAAGACCGGTAAGCTTATCGAGGTGACCGACTGAAGGAGCGGATTCTCTACTCCTACATCATCCGCCCGATCAGCGTCTCACCCTGCTCACTGCTGAGCCCCAGAGGCCGGCGTGAGAGCGGAGTGTCGTCCTCGAGGACCATCTCGAGCGAGTCCAGGGAAGGCCGGTCGTTCTCGTGGAATAGCCCGATGTAGATTTCGTCTCCCCACGCCATCGCCTTCTCGCAGGCCGCCTTCCAGTCGGTGGTGTCGTGCCCTTCGTCTTCCAGCTTCTTGATCCGCGGCTTGAAGAACGCGAAGTCGTTGTCGTGGTTGAAAGTGACGCAGGGGCTGAAGACGTCGATGAGCGAAAATCCCTTGTGCTCGATCGCTTTCTTGATGATTTCGGTGAGGTGCTTGGGGTCGGCGCTGTAGGCGCGAGCGACGTAGGTCGCGCCGTTCATGATCGCCGACGTGATGGGGTTGATGGGATACTCGAGATTTCCGAAGGGTGTGCTCTTGGTCTTCATGTCGGGGCGACTGGTGGGCGATACCTGGCCCGTGGTCAGCCCATAGATTTGATTGTTCATCACCAGGTAGGTGAGGTCGATATTGCGGCGTGCGGTATGCATCAGGTGATTGCCGCCGATGCCGTAGCCGTCGCCGTCCCCACCGGTCGCGATGACGGTGAGCTTGTGGTTTCCCAGCTTGGCGCCCGTCGCCACCGGGAGCGAGCGCCCGTGCAGGGTGTGCATGCCGTACGTGTTGAGGTAGCCGGGGAGGTTGGATGAGCAGCCGATGCCACTCACGCACAGGATCTCGTGCGGCTTGAGCCCGAGCTCGAAGAGCGCACGCTGAAGCGCGTTCAGCACGCCGAAGTCCCCGCAGCCGACGCACCAGTCGGGTGTGACTTTACCCTTGAACTCCTTCGGCGATTCCGGGGACCGGGCAAGCTCGAGGCCGATCATCTCGGCCGTGCCCGTGGCGGTGGCGGTGCTCATACGATGATCTCCTGATACGGTATGTGGATGGCTGCTTGGCTCTCCAACAGCTCGATGACCCCTTCGACGACGTGGTGGGGCATGAACGGCTCCCCGTCGTATTTGCGGATGTGTCCGTGTGCGGAAAAGCCGGTCTCGCTGCGAAGGTATCGGGCAAATTGACCCGAGTGGCTGTTCTCCACGATTAGGACCCGCTTTGCACTGGACAGGATTTCGTCCACGACCTCGCTGTGGAACGGGACGATCCATTTGATGGTGAGCTGATTAGCGACCACTCCTTGCTCAGAGAGCATCTCGATGGCCTCTCGGATCACCCCGTACGTGGAGCCCCAGCCGACCAGTGTCACTTCGGCGTCCTGGGGACCTTCCAGCGTCGGAGGGGACACGTCTGCCGCGACGCCCAAGAACTTCCGGGCGCGCTTTTCCACACTCCTACGCCGTTTGTGCGGATGCGTGAACTCGTCACTGATGATCACTCCGTCCTCGTCGTGTTCGTCTGTCGTGACGACATGGACGAATCCCTCATGGCCCGGCGTAACTCGCGGCGAGATTCCGCTCTCCGTGTCTGCGTAGCGGAGGTAGTTTCCGTTGGGCGAGGGATCGACCAGAAGGTCCCCTCGATCGATCTCGGGCTGGAGGTCGATGAGGTCCGGGTCCACGTTGAACGTCCCTTCCGAGATGAGTAGATCGGAGATGAGGATTCCGGGACACTGGGCGCGGTCCACGAGATTGAAGAGTTCGGGGACGGTGTTGTAAGCGTCGAGGGCGTCCTTGGGTGCTACGATGAAGCGCTCGAAGTCGCCTTGGCTGGCGCCGAGGACCTGCCAGAGGTCGCCCTGCTCCGTCTTCGTCGGGACGCCTGTGGAGGGTCCGGCACGCATCACATTGATGAAGACCGCGGGGATCTCCATCATCGAAGCGGCCCCGATTGCTTCAGTCATCAGCGCGAAACCACCACCTGACGTGGCGCACATGGCCCGGCAGCCTGAATGGGCCGCGCCGATGACCATGTTGGCTACGCCGATCTCGTCCTCGACCTGACGCACCATGATGCCGAGCTCGTGGGCGTGATTCGCCATCCAGTGGAGGACCCCCGTCGCGGGGCTCATCGGATACGCGGCGTAAAATTTGACTCCGGCGGCCGCCCCGCCCATGGCCAACGCAGAGTTGCCGGTCCACATCGCGAGCGGCTTCTTCCCTTCGGGTAACGGCTCGGGGACCGACTCGAAATGGGTGGTCGCGTGGTCATAACCAGCCTGGGCCATGGTCACGTTCTCTTCAACCACGGCATCTCCCTTCCGCTTGAACGCCTGCTCCAGGGCCTCCTCCAGCACCGAGAAATCAAGGCCAATCAGAGACATCATGACACCGAGTGAGATGGTGTTCTGAATGAGCTTGTTCTTGCTGTCCCCCGCCAGCTCGGCGATGGGCATGGGACAGAGGATAACGCCGTCCGGCGCCTCACCGGGCTGGATCTTGTCGCTGTTATAGAGCGCCCGTGATCCCGGCCCGAGAATCCTCAGGTGCCGGTCCATGGTGTCCTGGTTGAGACAGAGAAGCAGGTCTATGCCGTCGCCGTGGGTGAGCACCTCTCGGTCGCGAATGCGGATCGTCAGCAGGATGTGTCCCCCGCGGATGATCGACTGGTAGGCGTTGTACGCATAGAGGTGCAGACCACGTCGGCTGAACATGCGAGCGAGGATGTTGCCCGGTGTCGCGATTCCCTGGCCGGCCGCCCCCCCGATGGCGATGCTGAAGTCGAGACCGTTCGCGCTCATGGATTCTCCAAGGAAAGTCGGAACAAAGCCCGTGGATGGACCGGATAACGTGACGGGCGGGGCCGGACCAGTCAACAGGAATACGCGTTTCGGTCGATCGACAACCCCGAGTTCGAGCTCTCCCCTCGACGGGTCTGAAGCCCTCGCTTGACTGGTCTGGACCCCCCGCTTGACGGGCCTGGACCCCCGGCTCAGGTTGTCCCGATCCAGCTATGGGCCTTTGTTCTTCCAATCCCCCGGCGGCAGGCCTTCCGCCCACGGAGGGCACATGAAGACACGATTCGTCACGTTCGTCCTGATGTTTGTGCTTTGCAGCGCCGCCCGAGTTACCGCGCAAGAACCTGCCGGCGCGACCCTGTTCGAGGTGCAGTGCGCCGCGTGCCACACGCCGCCGGGAGTGCCACGCGCCCCCACGCTCGAGACGCTGCGCGACCGCGCCCCCGGGGCCATCGTGGCAGCGCTCACAGACGGGATCATGGCCCTCCAAGGCCAGAATCTGACCGACGTCGAGCGCCGCGCGGTTGCGGAGTTCATCACCGGCCGTGCCGTCTCGGATGATGCGATCGGCACCAGTGCCGGCCTGTGCGAGAGCACACCGACCCTGGTGGACCCGCTCGATGGCCCCCACTGGAGTGGATGGGGCGTGGGCCGCGAGAACCTCCGCTTTCAAACGGCGGAGAGCGCTGGACTCGACTTCAACCAGGTGCCGAACCTCACCCTGAAGTGGGCGTTCGGGTTCCCCGAGACCACCTCCGCGTGGGCGCAGCCGGCCGTCGCCGGCGGACGGCTCTTCGTCGGAAGCCAGAACGGCGACATCTATGCCTTGGACGCGAAGACCGGGTGCGGTCACTGGACCTATTCCGCCCGCACCGGCGTGCGAACCGCGATCTCGGTCGGTGCCTTGGGTGACGGCCATGCGTTGTACTTCGGTGACACCGGCGCGCGCGTCTATGCGATCGATGCGCAGACCGGCGCCGAGCTCTGGAGCCGGGACGTCGAGAGCCACCCCGGGGCCCGTATCACCGGAGCGCCGACGCTGCATGAGGGCCGTCTCTACGTGCCGGTGTCGTCGATCGAGGAAGTGCTGGCCTCCGATCCGGGCTACGGCTGCTGCACGTTCCGTGGCAGTGTCGTGGTGCTCGACGCAGCGACCGGCGATCAGATCTGGAAGACTTACACCATTCCCGCGGAGCCGGTGGCGAGAGGCACTGGCCCGAATGGCACGACACTTTCGGGGCCGGCGGGCGCCGCGGTCTGGGGGGCGCCCACGATCGACGCCGGTCGCGGTCTCGTCTACGTCGCCACCGGCAACGCCTACACGCAACCGGCCGCCGAGACGAGCGATGCCATCGTCGCCTTCGACCTCGACACTGGCGAGATCCGTTGGTTCAACCAGCTGACCCCCGAAGACGCGTTCATCCTCGGGTGCGGGGGAGACAACCCCAACTGTCCGGAGGACGAGGGCCCCGACCACGATTTCGGTGCTTCGCCGGCACTCGTCACCATGACGGACGGGAGCGACCTCCTCGTGATCGGCCAGAAGTCGGGCATGACCTACGGTCTCGACCCGGACCGCGCGGGCAGAATCGTCTGGGAGTACCGCGCGGGCGCGGGCAGCGCGCTCGGAGGCATTGAATGGGGTTTCGCCGTCGATGGCGACAATGCCTACTTCGCCAATTCGGACGTGATCACACCGAACCCCGGCGGGCTGTCAGCCGTCCGCCTGAGAACGGGTGAGCTGGTCTGGTACGCCGAGCCGCCGCCCCCGATCTGCGCAGGGGCCGGTGTCCGGTCCGGCTTCATGAGCGGCTGCGACGCATCACTGCCGGCCGCCGTTTCGGTGATTCCCGGGGTCGTGTTCTCGGGGTCCAACGATGGCGGTCTTCGGGCTCACTCGGCCGAGAGCGGCGAGGTCATCTGGATCTTCGACACGAACCGGGAATTCGACACGGTGAACGGTGTGCCCGCGTCAGGAGGATCGCTCAATGCGGGCGGACCGGTGATCGTCGACGGGATGGTCTATGTCAACAGCGGCTACGCCTTCATGGGTAGCCGGGGGGGCAACGTGCTGCTCGCTTTCGGCCTGCCCTGACGAGGCCGGCCAATAACGGGCGTCGGCTGCCCATGGTACGGCGGACGTTCTTACGCGGCTCGCCGGTCATGGCATCGGCGCATGAAGGAACGGCGCGCTATGGCACTGCGCCGGACCGTGTCCATGCGACGAACCCCCCGCAAGAGCCTGAATCCCAGCCGCGCGAACAACGATGGGTGCACTCCTCGCCTGTCGAACTCGCCTCCATCGGTCATTCCCCTTCCCGCACGGTGGCGACGCCTCCAGGTACGCCGTGTCTTGTCGATCCGTCTGCCTTCGCTGCTGCGCTGGTCGGCTGCGCGTCGCTGCGCAATCCGACGCTCATCCCGTGCTTCCATTCATTTCGTTCCGGCCTAGGGGACAAACGAGCCCGTGACCTCCGCTCCGTGGGAGGTTCAGCAAGCGCTCCTCAGCAGGTTCAGCAAGCATCACCCAAAGCCTCGGGGGGGGCTGAATCGAAAGGTAACAGTGCTGTCGGCGGGAAGGGCATTGGCCTTTGGTCTTACTCTCAGACGTTTACGCTGGGCTGCTGCGGACCGGTTGGGATCCCCGGAGGTTAGTTTCCCTTCATGAAAACGCGCATCACTGAACTGTTCGGCATTCAGCATCCCATCATCCAGGGCGGGATGCACTACGTGGGCTACGCGGAGCTCGTCGCCGCGGTCTCGAACGCGGGCGGCCTAGGGATCATCACCGGTCTGACGCAGCCGACACCCGAGGACCTCGAGCGGGAGATCGCGCGCTGCCGGGAGATGACCGACAAACCCTTTGCCGTGAACCTCACCATCCTCCCGATGTTCAAGGACGTGCCGTACCCGGAATACGTGCGAGTGATCGTGGAGAGCGGGGTCAAAATCGTAGAGACCGCCGGGCGTAATCCGGAGCCCTTCCTTCCGGCTTTCAAAGACGCCGGAATCAAGGTCATCCATAAGTGCACCTCGGTCCGGCACGCCCTGAAAGCCGAGCGGATCGGCTGCGACGCCGCGAGCGTGGACGGCTTCGAGTGTGCAGGTCACCCGGGCGAGGACGATATCCCGAACATGATTCTGCTCCCGCGCGCCGCCGAGGAGTTGAGCATTCCCTTCGTTTCCTCCGGCGGCATGGCCGACGGACGGAGCCTTGTCGCTTCCCTCGCCTTGGGGGCGGACGGGATGAACATGGGCACGCGCTTCATCGCCACGCAGGAAGCGCCGGTTCACGACAACGTGAAGCAGGCCCTCGTCGAGGCGGACGAACTCCAGACCCGACTCATCATGCGACCCCTTCGTAATACCGAGCGTGTTCTGAACAACGCCGCGACCCAGAAGGTGCTCGAGATCGAGCGGGAGAAGGGAAGGGACGTGGATATCGAGGACATCCGCCATCTCGTTGCGGGAGAGCAGGGGCGCAAAGTGCTCCACGAGGGTGACATGGACGCGGGGGTGTGGAGCTGCGGGATGGTCGCGGGCCTCATCCATGACATTCCGACATGCGCGGAGCTGATCGACCGCATCATGTCGGAGGCCGACGAGATCATTCGAGGCCGGCTCGAGGGCTTTCTCGGGGGTTCGTAATGGAGGCCGGGTCGCTCTGACTGAGCGACCCGGCTCCCACATCGGTCTAGGCGACGCCTTCGCCAGCGGGCATCACATCCAGCTGCTGGTTTCTTACCGGACGATGGTGATCGCCGGGTTCACGTAATCCGAGGGCAGGACTCGGTCGGGATCGGGACGCACGCTGAGGTAGTCCACGTGGCGCGGGACGCTCAGCCAGCCGTGCGGCACTCCCGCAGGAATGATGATGATGTCGCCGACCACCACATCGCGTATCTGTACGTCACCCACGATGGCGCCGCTGCACGACGGGCCGTTCAGGGTCGTGGTCACGACGCCCGTAGGACTGGACATGCGGCCGTTCAAGATCGATCCACCGGTGACCAGCGTTCCCGCGCCCGAGACGATGATGTACGTCTCGGTCTGATGAAGGTGTTGGATTCCCCTGGCGCCGCTCGCTTCCCCGGAGGAGACACCGCAGTCCGACTGCGCAGCTCCGCCGCCACCTCGGCCACCACGTCCGCCGCCACCCCCGGCCGGGTTAATGGCGTTGCGGTGGATGATGCCCACCGAGAGATTGAGCCCCCCGATGTCCTGGCTGACGATCTGCCGGTCGACACCCGGAAGCGCGTTCACCGTGTCCCGCCATTGCTGCACGCCGATGTACGTCGCTTTTGAGAGATCCACCTGCGCCGTCACTTCGCCGGGTAGCACGAGCGACAGTACGAAAAGCGCAGACAACAGTTGCTTCTTCATTTGGCCCTCCAGTTCGTTTGGAATCGGCAAGCTACGCCGCGGTTGGAAATCCCGTCAATCCGGACCTACCTCCTCGTCATCGTGCATGGGTCGCATTTCATCGACCAGCGCCGCATCTTGCCCACATGACCGAGCCCATCACCCGCCTCAATGCGATGAGAAGTACCCTCCGGCGGATGGCCGGGCTGTGTGTGTTGCTGGCAGCCTGTGGGGGCGAGGACGCGGTGGAGCGACCTGCCGCGGCAGCGGAGGTCGATGCCGAGGCCGTCGCCGCGGCGGAGGCCGGAGCCCGGGGGTTGGATCACATCCGCTTCCTATCCGCCGACTCGCTCGAAGGGCGGCTGATCGGATCCGAGGGAAATCGGAAGGCGCGGGACTACATCGAGGGTGTCTATCGTTCTCTGGCGCTCTCCATGTATGAGGGCACCTACCTGGATCCCTTTGCGTTTCAGGTCAACGATGAGACCCGGGAGGGGTCGAACGTCGTGGGATACGTCGAGGGTACGGAGCAGCCGGATCGGTACATCGTGGTGACGGCCCATTTCGACCATCTGGGTGTGAGGGACGGCGAGATCTACAACGGGGCCGACGACAACGCCTCCGGTACCGCAGGGCTGTTGATGCTGGCGGAGCATTTCTCGGCGAATCCGGCCCGCCACAGCCTGATCTTTGCGGCGGTGGACGGTGAGGAAGGGGGGCTTCGGGGCGCGCGGCACTTCGTGTCAGACCCGCCGGTGCCGGTAGCAGACATGATGCTCAACGTGAATCTGGACATGATAAGTCACAACGACAGTGTACTTTACGTGGCCGGCGCATACCACACGGAGTCTCTGAAGCCTGTCCTGGATGCAGTCGCGTCCGCGTCGGCGATCACTCTACGGCAGGGCCACGACTCCCCGGATCTTCCCCGTGGAGACGATTGGACCATGGCCTCGGACCACGGTCCGTTCCACGAAGCGGGAGTCCCGTTCGTGTATTTCGGGGTGGAGGACCACCCGGATTACCACCGGGCCAGCGACACCTTCGAGACCATCAACCAGCAGTTCTTCCTGGACGCCGTGGAAACGGTCAAGCAGGTGATCCTGCGGTTCGACGGTCTGAATAGGCCATGAGCTCTCTAATGTCATTGGAGTCTAAACGAAGGTACGGGTCCGTGCATCTGTGGCTGCTCGCCTTGCTCGTGGCCACGGCCTGTGGGCCGGGTGTTCCGTCGCGCGAGCCGAGTGCCGCCGAACCAGGCGCCGCCGAATCCGATACCACCGCACCCGGTGCCACCGAAGCCGGCCCGCGAGTGTTTACCGGTGCCCGTCTGATCGTGGGCGACGGTGCTGTCATCGAGAACGCCACTTTTGTTGTGCAGGGTGACATCATCACCGCCGTGGGCCGAGCGGGTGAACTGGATGTGCCTGCCGGCGCGACGGTGGTGGACCTGACGGGTCGGACGGTGATGCCGGCTCTCGTCAACACGCATGCACATCTTGGCTGGGAGAAATACACCAGTTGGGGATCCGAGAACTTCACGCGTGACAACCTCATCGACCACCTGAACCGTCACGCCTACTACGGTGTGGGCACGATCATTTCCACCGGAAGCGACAGGGAAGAGATCGCGTTGCAGGTGCGGCGTGAGCAACGGATCGGAGAGGTCGGTGGCGCACGGTATCTCGTGTCTCCCGGTATCGGCACACCGGGCGGTGGCCCGAATCCCCGGTTCACCGACGATGAGGGATTCTGGGGCATCCATCACGTGACGACCCCGTCCGAGGCTCGAGATATCGTGCGGTCCGAGGCGGCCAAGGGGATCCGAATCGTCAAGATCTGGGTCGACGCGCGCGACCAGCGGCGTGGCGCGCAGGTAAAGTTGCGGCCAGAGATCTACGCAGCCGTCCTCGACGAGGCTCAGGTAAGAGACGTTCTCGTCATTGCACACGCGTTGACGCTCGAGGACCAGAAGCAGTTGCTACGCGCCGGCAACAGGCGGTTCATCCACATGCCCTACGACCGGGATGTGGACGAGGAGTATCTCGCTCTGGTCAGGGAGCGGAACGCCTTCATCGTGCCGACGCTCGGCATGGTCACGAAACGCGAGCCGTATTACATCCCGGCGTTTCAGGACCCCTTCTTCCAGGAGCAGGTGTCTTCGGAGGTCATCGAGCTGCTGACCGATGCGTACGGCGACGGACCGCGCGGGCCGTCGGTCAGGACGCCGGCGGCCGTCGAGCGCTCACGCGTGATCGCCGACAACTTCGAGGCGCTCAAGGATCATATCATTCTCGGTACGGATGCCGGGGCAGTGGGTGATTTTTTCGGGTATGCCGATCACGTCGAGCTCGCGCTCTTCGTTCGGATGGGCATGACCCCGGCTGAGGCGATCGTCGCGGCAACCGGGCGCTCGGCGCGGGCGTTCGGTTTGATTGACGTCGGCACCCTCGAGGCGGGCATGAGCGCCGATTTCATCGTTCTCGACGCCAACCCTCTCGACGACATCGAGAACACCCGGCGGATCTCCCAGGTCTACCTTCGGGGCGATCGGGTCGATAGGGATGCCTTGCGAGAGCGCTGGACGAGATAGCGGCGCGTCTCGCTCGCCATGAGGGATGTCGTTGATTAACCCCGACTGATAGTTGGTGGAGTAGCAATCCACTCGCGTTTTATTGGCCAGCGGCGCATGTTGCGCGGATGACCGACCCCACCACCCGCCTGAACGCCGCGCTCGACCATTACAAGAGGAAAACTGCCATGCCAAAAGTCAAAATTGTTGCGATCATTCTGTTCGCGTTCCCTACTCTAGCAATCGCCCAGGAATCGGTACCTCCCGCGCTTTACACGGCAGGAACCGACATAACATCCGCACTGGCAACGGCTGTCGCAGCGCGTCCAAGCATGGCTGCTTCACGAATCGAGGTCGGCGAGCACTATCGCATCAACCTCATCCGCCGTACCGAAGCCGCCGGCGCTATCGTTCATCGGCCTGGCACGGAGCTTCACTATATCACCGATGGCGCGGGCACTCTGGTCACAGGCGGAATAGTGGTCAGACCGGCTGGAGGCGGTCAGGGAAACATAGAAGGTGGGCTGGCACGGCAGGTGACCAAGGGCGACGCTATTCTGATTCCCGAAGGTACGCCACACCAATATACCGCAGTGGAAGGCTCGATTACCTATCTGGAAGTGCGGTTTAACGTGCCGATTGAGTAGGGGTAGAGCCACGCGGAGGACGTACGATGAACGCAATACTGAAGATCGTGATGATCGTCACGGTAGTTGTACTCGTGGTCGGCGTGGCCGGCTGGGTGTACACCGCTCCTTATGTAGGTAACCAGGGACTTTCGCGTACGCCCGGTGTGATACTCGGAGGGACGGATACTCCCGCCCCAACCGACTTTAGCACCGTCGACGACGGGGGCCTTCTGTTGATGAAGATGGCCGGCTTCCCGCCCGTCGTGATCTATCTTTCGTATGCGGGGACTCCCGAGGGTGTGATCACCGCCACCCGTCCGGACGGGGGATACTGGGCGCGGCGTGTGAGAGACGGTGACGGCCACGGGTGGCTACGTATCGGAGACGAGACGTATGCGATGCGGGCTACGGAGATCCTGGGTGACGCGCGCCTGCCGATGCTCGAGCTTTACGGCGGCCGGCCCCTTCAAATGGAAGGGGGTGGGCCTGAACCTCTCCGTGACTGGGAAGTCTTCTTCTGGACGCCTCGGTAGCTTGTTCCCCGCAAGGAGACATCCTCTACTACTGGTTCGAGAGCTTCGCGAGCGGGTGCCGAATTAGGAGCGCCTATTCGCGGCGCTGCCGGCCAGTGAGGGTCCTCATCCCGACGGTCCAGGAGAGAGGAACCGTCACCGGATTGTAGCAAACCAGGTCGTCGCAGGCTTGATAGTCGAGCGAACCGGTGAATGTCAGCTCATCCATCTCACGGAATGCGGCCTGGGCCTCCCTCGTGCTCAAAGGAAGCACTTCCTGCAACAAGGTGAACGGTCTCTGGTA
>JADFNK010000081.1 GCA_022563405.1 Gemmatimonadota bacterium
CGCTCGACCATGTCGGACATGGGGGACAACATGCGTCTAAGACGTGTTGGGCGGCAAGCGTCTCAGACGAGCAGTGCGGCATTTCGACCCGGGCTATGCACGAAGGGGAGAGGCCGAAGCCCCTCCCCCATCCGAAGACTGTGTACGTTGGCGTCCACTAACCCCATGTATGAATCGAAAATCGTACTCGGGAATAGTGGATGATTCCCTTATTCCTCCTCGTATTTCGTGAAATACGGCCCCTTCTGGCCCCGCGTGTAAACCAGGCGGTCGCCTCAAGGCATCAAGCTAGGCAACCAAAGCGCGATCTGGGGAAACAGCACCAGCAGCAGGATTATCACGAACTCCCCCAGAACGAACGGGGCCACCCCCCAGAAGATGTCTTCCATGGGCACGTCGGGCGCGATCCGGCGCATCACGAACACATTGGCCCCGATGGGGGGTGTCACGAGCGCCACCTCGGCCATGATCACGACGAAGACACCGAACCAGACGGGGTCGATACCCAGCGCGAGCACCACCGGCATCACGAAGGGGATGCTGAGCACCAGCATGCCGAAGACGTCGAGCATCGCGCCGAGGGCGAGGTAGAGGAGGACGAGAACGAAAAGAAAACCGGCTCTTCCCAGGTCCATCGCCACCAGAAGTCCCACCAACGACTCCGTGATCTCCGTCACCGCCATGAGTCGGGCGAACACATAACCCCCGATGATGATGGCGAGGAGCATGACGCTGATGAGGACGGTGTCCTCCAGGGCCTTACGCACGTCCCGGAGATTCAGTCTTCGCCAGAAGAAGGCCGCCACCAGGACGCCTGCACAACCGATGCCGGCCGCTTCAGTGGGTGTGAAGATTCCCCCGTAAATGCCTCCGATGACCAGGACGAAGAGGGCCAAGATCGGCCCCAATCGCTTCACCGCGTCGAGCCGCTCGCGCCAACTACCGACCGGTCCGGGAGGTCCGAGCTCGGGCCGAACCAGGCACCGGAAGTAGATGATGGCCGAGAACATGGCCGCCGTCAGGATTCCGGGGATGATCCCCGCGATGAAGAGGGCGCCGATCGAGGTCTCCGTCATCACGCCGTAGAAGATGAAGATGACGCTGGGAGGGATGAGGATCCCCAGGGTTCCCGACGCGGCGAGCGCACCCGTGGCCAAGCGTCGGTCGTACCCGAAGCGCTCCATCTCGGGCATCACGATCGCGCCCATGGTTGCCACCGTGGCGATGCTCGAACCCGTGACGGCCCCGAAAGCGCCGCAGGCCAGAACGGAGGCGATCGCCATTCCTCCGGGGATCCATCCGATCCATGCCCGGAGACCGTCGTAGAGCTCGGTGGCCAACCCGGTGTGGAAGACGAGTTGCCCCATGAGGACGAACAGCGGGATGGTGACCAGGACAAAACTCCGTGCTTCGGCCCACGGGACCAGGGCCGCCTGCGCCATGGCCGCGGCGGGGCCCTCCAGCACCAGAATCCCCACGAGCCCGGAGGCCCCCATCGCGAAGGCGATGGGTACGCCCAGGAGGAGGAGAGAAAGCAGGAGGAGAATAGCCAGGACCCCGACGATGGTGAGCATCACTGCACCTCACCGTCCGAGCCCGTGCCTTCCGAGCCCGTACCGTCCGGGACCGTGCCGACCCCGATTCCCTCCTCCCCGCCCGGATTCCCCAGGAGCCGGGCCGCCAACACCAGAGAGCAGAACCCCATATAGGCCATGAACGGCCAGATGGGTAACAGCAGGTCCTCGCCCGTCTCGCCGGTGCTCGCCATATAGGGTGCGAAGCGAAACGCCTGAACCCCCATCAAGGCAAAGAAGAGGATGCCGGCCGCGGCCGTGACCACATCCGCCAAGTCACGAGCCCGTCCACGGAGTCGGGTGTAGAACACCTCCATTCGGATGTGGTATCCCCGGTCCCACGCGTGGGGTAGCGCCGAGAAGGTGGCTATCAGCAGGAGAACTCCATTGACGTCTCTGCCCCAGGCGAGGGGAGAGTTGAACACGTAGCGGAGGACCACATCCAGCGTGACGATCACCATGAGAGCGGGGAGCGCGAAGTCGACCGCCACTCGGAAAAGCGCTATGGAGATCCGGTTGGACCAGACGTCCACGGCCTCCAGCCCCGCGTCCAGGAGTGCCAGTGGACTCCTCACGGGGGACTCGTCACAAGTCGATGATGCCCTGGATCGGGTTCTCCGTCACCCTCCTCATGATCTCTTCCCGGCTCAATGGGGAGTACAGTGCGGACAACCTTTCCATCTCCTCCAGCATTTCTGTGGCCGGACGACCCTCTGCCTCGTTCTCTGTGACGAATCGATCCCTGAGTGGTTGGAGCGCTTCTCGCCACCTCTGCCGCTCGTCCGGCTCGAGGTCCAGGATCTCGCACCGCCCGGCCCGGAGCTCTGCATAGGCCTCCTCTTCGACCGGGCCGGAATAATAGTCCTGGGCGCACATCTGGCTTCGAATGCGGAGGAGGTCGGAGAACGTCTGGCGGAGGTCGTCCGGAAGCGCGTCGAACGCGCGACGGCTGAGACAGTACTGCAGGACCGTGACGTTCAGGTTCACACGTGTAAGGAATTTCCCGATCTCCTGGAGGCGGTAGGAGGCGATGTCCGGCACTCCCAGGGAGACCGCGTCCAAGATGCCCCGCTGAAAGGCGGGGTACACCTCGGCCGCCGCCATGACCACGGGGACGGCTCCCAAGTCGCGATAGATCTCGGCCACGATGCCCCCCGTCGCACGGATCTTCAGCCCACGAAGATCCTCGAGGGTCAGTACCGGTTCCCTGGAGATGACCTGGTATGGGGACGTGGAGTCGCAAGTGGCGAGGTAGACGCCCATCGCCTCGTACTCCGACTTGAAGAACCGCGGGTAGAGTTCTTCCGCCACCAGCGAGGCCACCGGAGAGTTCGGGAAGATGAACGGGAGTTGGAGCCCATGCATGAGGTGGAAGCTGCCCGGTTGGTACGTGACATAACCGTGCGTGTAGTCGGTGAGCCCGGTGTTGCATGCCTTGAACCCGTCCAGGGGCCCATGGAGGAGCCCATTCCACATGGGTTCGATTCGGAGACGTCCCTGGGTTTCCTCCTCCACCCTTTGGTAGAAGCTGGTAAAAACGGGGACGAAGCCGTGCGATTGAGGCACGTGGGAGGTGAAGCGGAGGACGATGCCTCCAGCTCCCTCCCGGCTACGTCCACGTGGTAGAAATGGGGCACCCACGGCCGCCGCCGCGAGGGTCGTCACGACACCCCGTCGGGTCCAGGTTAGGTCAGACATTCAAGGCGGGCCTGAGTTCTAGCATGCCCTAGCCTATGGTTGAGGGCGTGATGGCGCCAATCTCCGGGCTTCATACCCGCTCACGCCGAGTGGGCTACCCGTCGGTCTCCAAGCCCAGGCCGAGCGGGTCGGATCGCATTGACACGCCTAGCGCCGCTCCCCAAGCTGCGCATGAATGTCCGAATTCTCGAATCGAGCTTCGGTTCCAGATTCTTTCGATCGTTTGGGGAGGTCAAAGTGCGATTATTCCGCGTTGCGGTGGTCTTGGGTGTCGCCTCGGGTGCCGTCTTGTCGACTGGCGTGTCGGCCTATGCGATGGGCGCACAGCAGTTTCCGTTGGAGCTGGAGTTGGCGACCACGGTGCAGGACGGCTTCACGATCGCGGTAGTCGGCGACATCATCATCGCCAATCCCCAGTCGATGAACCCCGATCCGGGGTTCCAGGCGGTGCTCCGGATACTGCGGGCCGCCGACGTGGTCACGGGCAACTACGAGGGCAACATCATCGACGGGCGGTCGTTCGCCGGGTCGGGGCCGGGCGGATTCGCCGGCACCCCGGCGGTGGCGGCCGACATCAAGGCGATGGGGTTCGACATCGTGGCTCGATCGAACAACCATGCGGGGGAATACGGCTACGAGGGACTCCTCGAGACGAACCGATGGCTGGATGAGGCGGGCGTCGTGTACGCCGGCTCCGGCGAAAATTACTGGTCGGCCCGGGCGGCGCGATTCGTAGACACGCGGATGGGCCGGGTCGGGATGGTGGCCACGGCGTCGAGCTTCCCGTCGACGATGATGGCGACCCCGGCCCGTGGGGAGTGGCCGGGACGCGGTGGAGCGAGTGCGTTACGAACGACGCGCTACTTCATGAGCCCATCTTATCTATGGTCCTCGGTCGAGAACATTCGTCGTGCGTTCCCCAACGGCACCGGCTTTTACGCGCGTGGTACCAACA
Source organism: Gemmatimonadota bacterium (assembly GCA_022563405.1). Classification (GTDB taxonomy): domain Bacteria; phylum Gemmatimonadota; class Gemmatimonadetes; order Longimicrobiales; family Gaopeijiaceae; genus UBA822. The sequence continues at coordinate 4,228 of JADFNK010000081.1, forward strand.
CGCCGAACCAGATCCAGATCCTTGGAGAACAATTCCGGAGGGCGCCCATCGGCGTGTCCGACCCCTACTACTCGTTCGACATCAACCAGGGCGATCTCGCCGATATCCTGAGGTCCGTGCGCGAGGGAAAGATGCGATCGGACTTCATCACCGTGGCGATCCACGCCCACCAGTTCCACGATGCGAAGGGTGGGTATCGCGGCCCCGGCATCCCGGAGGCCGAGCACTTGGACACCAACCCGAGCATCGCCGACTTTCTGGAGGTGTTCGCGAAGGCGGTCATCGACGGGGGTGCCGACCTCTTCCAGGGGACCGGCGTCCACGCGCTGCGCGGCATCGAGATCTACAACGACAGACCCATCTTCTACGGACTGGGTGAATTCTTCCGCCAGATGGATATCATCGGCCTCTCGGGGATGCGCCAGCAGCTTGCGCGGAGTGTGGGTCCTCCGGGAGCCCCGTTTCCCGTGAAGTACGAGAGTATCATTGCCGTGAGCGAATTCGCGGATGGCAAGCTGACCGAGGTCCGACTCCATCCCATCGAGCTGACCGACAACGTTCGCATGGCGCAACGCGGCTTGCCGCGCCTGGCTTCTGCTGAGGCGGCACAGCGCATACTCACGCGGCTGCAGGAGCTCTCACGGCCGCTCGGGACCACGATCGTTATCGAAGACGGCATAGGGTTCATCCGGCCGTAACGGGCTTAGTCTCGGCCGGCGAACCCTCAGTAGGTGTACCTGAGCCCCGTCCTCAGGCTCGTATCGAGCGCGCTGATCCCGTCGGGTGGCCCGCTGTCGTAGCGGAGATCGAAGGACACCGTGAGGTCGAGCTCGTCCGTTACAGACGCGGCGACTCGAAAATTCGCAAGCGTCCGAAGGTCACCCCAGTTGCCGACCACGGGTTGTAGATAGGTCGTGGACGTGATCACGAGATTTTCGTTGGGTACCAGGCGCAGGGTGAGGAAGTAGCTCCCCCGGATCACGGTGGTCTGATTGGGGTGCACGGCGACATCGGCAAGGTCCAGTCGCTCGTGTTCGAAAAAGAAAGCAGCGCCCATACCGAAGTTTCCCCACTCGCCGCTGGCGAAGGAGGTCCGCGCTCCCCCGCCCACGACCATTCTGAAGTCGAGGAGCTGAGGCCGATCGTAGTTCAGTTGTCCGTACCACTCCGGTGAGATGGTCTCGTTGTATAGATACGTCTCGCGATAGTGGAGCAGACCCGACGATGCGAAGCGGCTCCCACCCTGCAGGCCCAGCCCGCCGTTGCCGACCATCAACGTGGTTCTGGATTCCGTGACTTTGTAGAGGCGGGCGTTCAAACCGATCTGGACCAGCTCCACGTTTCCGGTCCGCAGGGTGAGATCGCCACCGAACGTGCCCGAGTACCCGAGCGGAGGATCGTCCTGCCGGAGCGCCTCTACATTGACCTGAGCGGACACGGGTGAGGGAAGCGCTGCGGCGAGGACGATGAGCAGCAGGAGGCCGCTGTGGGGCAAAGTGAGATGGCGTACCGGAGTCATGGGGCGTTCGCTGAGGTAGATCGAGTGGAGGATGCGGACGCCCGCAAGCTAATGGAGGCTGCTAGAGTCGTCCTTCCACGTCAGTGCGCACTTCGCCAATGCTCACTGCAATTCGTAGAGCATGATCCGGGGCGAGCCACTCACCACTTCAACCCTATGCGCCTGGCCGCGCGCCAGGAACCGGACGTCCTTGTACGCCCAGGTCGTCCTCTCTTCCTGACCGTCTTCGCTCGTCGACAGGAGCGTGCCCCCTTCGAGGAACACCCAGATGAGATCTCTGTCGTGATAGTGCATCGGGAGCGTTTGCCCCGGCTCCATGTCGAGGCTCCAGACACTCACTCTGGGGTTGTCGAGCACCTCCTCGGTCCCTGCGAGGGGGAAGGCCGGAAGGATGTCCGTTCGCGGCTCCAGATCCGCGGGCATGTACTCCTTGAGGTCGATCATGATGGAGTGGCGTTCCGGCTCACCGATGCCCTCCTCCTTGTGGGTCACGCCCTTCCTCTGGAAGAACACCCACGGAATCTCGAAAGGCTCGAGGCTTTCCGCGAAGGTGCCGTCGAGGCGCGTCACCCGGAGCGGTCCCCAGCGGAGGAAGACCCCGGTCATGTCGTACCGATGCCGGTGATACACCTGGGGAGCACCGTTCGGCCATAGGACCTCCCAGACGAGCACACGCTCGTTCTCCAGGAGCAGGGTGGCCCCCGGCCTCGGGAAAGCGTGGGGATACTCTTGCGCTAAAGCGAGCCCTGGGCTCGAGCCGAACGCGACGCAGACAAACAACCCGATGACGGACTTCATGGGTTCCTCCTTCCCAGAGTCAGCCAAGACAACATGCGCCTTCGTTCTGCGTGTCTGCAAGTCCCCCAGGCTGCTCCCTAACTCAGCACCGTGTCCGGCACACGCCGGGAACCCACCTCTGGGAAGGCCGCTCCTGAAGCAGTTACAACGGGAGGTACACCGCCTGTCCGGTCTGGGAGCTGCGGTATACGGCCTCCGTCCACTCCATGTAATGCACGCCCGTTTCGAAGGGCGCCATCGTGATCTCTTCGACACCCCGAATCGCGTTGGTGAACTCCTCTTCCACCCGGTTGTAGGCCTGCTCCGACCTGGGGTTTGGGACTTCGGTGAGCTCGGAGTCTCCGCGTCGTCCGGCGAACACGTTTTGCCTCCGGTCGACGTAGATCGTGCCCTCGCTGCCGTGTATCCAGGTCTGATTGCCGGTCGACAGCCCCGTCGTCTCACTCGCCCTCATGTGGACCTGTGCTCCGTTGGCCAGCTCGAAGAGAACGTCCACATGGTCGGGGATAACGACCGAGGTCGGCTCGCCGGCGGCGTTGCTTCGGTAGGGTACGTGGATCTTCGACATGGCCATCACCCGGTTACCCTGGCCCAGCCAACGCATCATCGCTTCATAGGAAGCCCCGATGTTGAGGATGTTGAGTCCGCTGAACCTCTCGTCGTGGCGCCAGTCCAGCTCGCCCCCCACGGCAGGGAAGCGAGTCTGCAACCGCTGAAGTTCTACGGAGAGGATCTCGCCCACGTAGCCGTCCCCGATCATCCTCTTGAGCACATTGTCGATCCTGTAGCTCATGGACGTCGGGACCAGCTGGCATACCAGGTCTGGGTGTCGCAGCGACGCCTCCAGCATGTCCCTGGCCTCTTGCGCGTCATTCGCCATCCGGGCCTGGGTCAGCACATGTTTGCCCCTTTCCAGCGCCGCCAAGGTCAGGGTCCGGTGCATGTAGGGCCAGGTGCCGATGCTCACCGCGTCGATACGGTCGTCGTCGAGCAATTCCTGCCAGTTGGCATAGGCCCTGGGAATGTTGAACTCGTCGGCGACCCGCTGGCTGGACTCGAGGGTGCGATTGGCCACCGCCACGATCTCACACCCGGGGATCCGTCGGAACGCGGGAATCTGGACGGTACGCAGGTTCGTGCCGGCGCCGATCATCCCGATCCGAATCGGCTCTTGTTGTGACCGTCTTACCCCCCCCTCGTGCCGCTCGGCCAGATTCGCTGGCCCCATGGCAGCCGCCAGTGGGAGTGCGCCCATGGCGAGAAACTCCCGGCGTCTCAGGCCCGGCGTGTCGTGGGCACCGGACCCGTCGCTCGGGCCCGTGCGATCAGGGTGCTCGAAGGAACTCGACTCACTCATCAGGATCTCCTCGGCGTCAGCGTCAGACCGGGGTCAAGATCCTATGAGCTAGCGGGTAGGCGCAAGCAGAAGCCCGTCTAGACAGCGGCTCGGGGCCTCTACCGAGCGTATGGACGCCTCTGGCACGAAGGTCTCCTGTTACAGTGAGTCCGCGAACCCCTTGATGTCCCGAATCGTAGCCGCAGACACCTCCGGGATCGCTTTTCGGAAGATCATTTCACCAGCGTGGCAGGTGCCATTGACGGTCCGGCTGTAGACGCTCACGCCGGCCGCCATGAGCATCTCGTAGTACTTCAGTCCTTCGTCCCGCAGGGGGTCTAGCTCATTGACCGATATGACATGCGGCGGCAGATCCTGCAGGTCCTGAGGCTCGGCGAAATAGGGCCAGCAAAGCGGATTGTGATCGTTCTCGTGCGTAGGGTCGTACGCGACGGCACACGCGCCCATCGTGCTGCAGTTCAGGAAGTAGTTGTCGTTTTCGTAGAGGGATGGGAGCTCCTGGATCTTGTCGGCCCATGCGTTGGAGATATACGGACACATCGCATAGGCACCGTCGATCTGCTCGAGCTTGTCGTCCTTCTTGGCCTTCATAGTCGCGGCCAAAGTGAGGTTGCCGCCGCCGGACTCTCCAGACACGACGATCTTAGAGATCCCCAAGCTGGCTTTGTGGTCGAACGTCCACTGCAGCCCGCTCATGCAATCGTCGAGTCCAGCCGGGAACGGGTGGTTGCCAAGCCGTCCCGCGCCGTTGCGGAACTCCACACCCACGACCACCATGCCCACGGCGGAAAGCTCGTCGCGCCAGCGTGAGGGGAGGGTACCGGCGGCCTCCAGAAACACCATGGCGCCTCCGTGGATATGATAGACACACGGTAGCGGGCCAGAAGCGTTCTTGGGCTTGTGGATAAAGAGGCTGATGTTGTTGTCGTCCACTCCCTTTATCACCTCGGTCCGCCTCTCCACATTCTCAATCGGCGCTATGTCCGTGAGCCAGGCTGTGTGGAGGCGTTCGTAGCGCGGCTCCCAAGTTGCGAGGAACTCGAGTATTTCGTCGAGTGGCGACTCTGCGTTTACCCGTGCGGGCCGCGCGGCCTCGTCCAAGCCGAACTCGGCGAGGGCCGCCACCATTCGAGGGTCGGCGCGTGGATCGGTCTTCAGGGCCCGGTCGGGATCGCCGAGCCTGCCTGGCAAAAAGGGCTGCTCGGTCTTGGAGCGGGCTTTGCCGGATTTGGAACGGGTCGCTTTCATAGGCGTCAAGTCACTAGCTGATGTGCAGGTCAGTGCCGAACTGAACGAGTCCAAGCTTCCTAGCCTCACGGCCAATGGACGTCTGACGTCTGGCGATTCCACCGCTCGGGCTAATCTGGTGGCCGCGAGCGAAGCGCGCGAGCCCGATATCTACGCGGCCCCAGGCATCGTTCGTAAGCGGGTGAGCCAATAAAGAGGCGCTTGCAAATTCGTTGGGTTCCGGGACATCGTTGAATTGAGACATCCTTCGTTTCCCTCAACGAGGTCACACGTTGAGCGCCCTGTCTTCCCAATCGTTGCAGGAACCTTCCCGGGTGGGCTCGAGGACGAGCCTGCCCCCTGGTCCCCTGCGTGTGGAGAACGTGGGCGTGTCTTTGGGCGGCACTCGTATCCTCAAGATGGTGAACCTGACGTTGCACGCCGGCGAGATGTGCGCGCTCATCGGTCCGTCGGGGGCTGGAAAGAGCACACTCATCAAGGCGCTCTTGGGTCTTCGGGATCCTGACGAAGGGTCCGTGAGGATGGGATCGCTCTCCCTGGCGAAGCTGGGCCCGGTGGGCTACGTGCCCCAGGACGACGCACTCCACCGGGGGCTCACTGTGCGGAGCGAGCTGGCCTATGCCGCAGAGTTACGCATGCCGGGGACGAGCGCGGAGGAGCGCCAGTCCCGGATCGCGGAGGTCCTCGCTCAGGTCGATCTCGTTGATCGTGCCCAAATCCGCATTCGCCGGCTCTCCGGCGGCCAGAGAAAGCGCGTGTCGTTGGCCCTGGAGCTCCTGACCGGCCCGCCGCTGCTCATCCTCGACGAGCCGACTTCGGGTCTCGACCCCGGTCTCGAGGCACGCACCATGACACTCCTGTCCCAAGTCGCGGGGACCGGCCGGATTGTGCTGGTGGCGACCCACGCCATGGAGAGCATCGAGCGGGCCGAAGCGTTGTGTGTGCTGGTGGGCGGGCACGTCGCCTTCTTCGGGCCGCCCCGTAAGGCGCTCTCGTACTTCCGGGTGGATCGGTACGCCGAGCTCTTCCGACAGCTCGAGAAACAGTCGCCGTCGTCCTGGGGCCTCACCGCCAGCGCGGATCCGGACCAGCGGGCGTTTCTGAGCCGCCCAGGCCCCGCGCTCAGCTCGGCGGCCGCGCGAACGAGTGAGCAGGGAAGCCCGACCAGCACGGATGAGGCCCTCGACCGCCTGAAGGCTCAGATGGTCAGCCCGGAGGCTTCGTGAGCACGCCGCGCCGGCAGTCGCACGTCCTGGCGGCCCGCTACTGGGATTGCCTGCTCGGCGACTTGGGTAGCCTCTTCTTGATTCTTGCGCAGGCCCCCCTCATCGGATGGCTGTGCGCCGTGGTGTGGGGGTCCATCGAAAGTGACACGCCCGGGCTCTACTTCGTGCTCTGCCTTTCGGCCCTTTGGTTCGGGTGTATCAACGCTTGCCGGGAAATCGTAAAGGAACGCGCTATCCTCGAGCGCGAGCGCCTCTTCGGCCTCAGCACGCGCGACTACGTCATCTCCAAGGTCTGGGTGCTGGCCGCCCTGGGCGCGGTTCAGGTCGTCCTGTTGCAGGGGACGGTGGAGTGGCATCTCCAGCTCAGGGGTCCCATGCTGCTGGAGCTGCTTGCACTCTTCGGTGCATCCGTGGCGGGAACGGGCCTCGGCCTCCTGGTCAGCGCTCTGGCGACGACCCAGGAGCGGGCGGTCTTCGCGGTGCCGCTTCTCCTCCTCCCACAAATATTGTTTTCCGAGCTGGCCATCCCGAGTAATCTTTATAGTGACGTCGTCGGCACCGTGGAAAAGATCATGCCTGTACACTGGGCCTTCCGCGTGTTCGAGGAGAGCGCCGCCCTCGAGCCTCGCTGGCACATGGTCGCACTATCGCTGGGCGTCTTGATGGCCATGTGCACGGTCCTCGTCGGTGCCGCTATGGTGTCGCTGCTCCCCCGTCGTGAGGTCGTGACATGAAAAAGGCCGTGACAGCCCTTCTGGTGCTCTCCCTTCTCCTGGGCGGCTACCTCACCGTAGCGCACATCTCCGGGGGAGCCTTCTCGACACTGGGCCTGTTACTCGGCGGGGACCGCGGCGAGCTCCGGCGCGTGGCGCTCCAGTTCCTGGAGGACATCCAGTTCAAGGACTTCCAGAGCGCGGCGAGCTACCACGCGCCCGAGCTACGCGAAAACGTCGATATTCCGTTCCTCATCCAGCGCCTTTTTACGGTGAGACCGGAGGCCCTCGACATCATGGATTACGAGGTCGTCTTCGCAGAGGTCGACTCGGGCGGGCTCAGGGCTCGGGTGAAGCTGCGCGTCAAGGTGAAGCTCCTCCTGAACGCGCTCATCAACGAGCGGGAAGTCATACTCTACTTCGAACGCGACAGCGTCGACGATCCCTGGTACATGAAATTGGAAGACAGCCTCCGCCAGCTCGCGCCGGACACGGCGAAAAAAAGCTGACGCGCTCCGTCGCTTAGACGCAGCGGCATCACCAGGCGAAGGTAGTCCTCGGCCTCTTCTCCATCGCTGCGCGCCGCTCCAGACTCAATCGAGTGCATCGTCACCCGGACCCGTCCCTCGCGTGACCGGGGGTCGAGGAGCCCTTTCGTCGAGCGAAAACCCTCACGAACGCGGCTGCGGCAAGCAGCGATCGCTTGTGAGGCGGCGAGGCCAATGGATACTTTCGTTTTTCTTCCGATTTGCTAGAGCACGAAATGACCGTCAATCCACTACTTTGGCTTCTCATCCTACCCGCCCTCTCGTTCGCGCTCCTGTACTTTCCCATGGTCACGAAGTTCTCGCTGAGTCTCGCCTCGCCCTATGCCAAAGCCGATGTCAAGCGGCGGTTGTTGGCGGGAAGCCTGGACGGCTCGTTGTTCGTCACGAGTTTGTACTTCTACCAGAATTCAGGATCGGCCTGGTTTGTCGTGGCCGGAGCAGTGTACGTGCTGCTACGAGATGCGATCCAAGGGCGGAGCGTCGGAAAATTCTTCGTTGGGTTGATGGTGATCAGCCTCGAGACGGGCCGTCCTTGCACGTTCGTGGGCTCGGTACGGCGCAACCTCGTGTTCCTGTTCCCTGGAGTGAATGTCGTGGCTGTTTTCCTGGAGCCCATCACGATCGTGCGAGATCCTCTGGGTCACCGGTTGGGAGACAGGTTGGCGGGAACGCAGGTGGTTGTCGGATTTGGAGCCAGAGATTTGGCGGCATCGTTCGTTCGGTGGTTCCAGCCAACAGCCAGACCGCTCCGCCATCGCGTTCAACCGATTCCGGCCCCGGGGCTTTTCGACAAGGGCGTACCTAGCGGCTCTCAGGCGGCAGAGGCGCGGAGCCCGCATCCGCCGAGGGCACCAGGGAACGAGACCCTGACAGCAACGCGATCAACGCGTCCGCGTCCGTAAAGTCGGGGACCACCGCCGAAGCGCCGAGGTCGAGAAGCCGCTGGGCCCGGTACGGTCCCGCGCGCCCGACGAACCCGATCCCAAGCTCGCGAGAAGCTCTCACATCCCACGCGCCGTCGCCCACGTACACGATTTTCTGTGGTTCGGCACCTTCGGCGGCGAGTCGTACTGCGGAACGAATTATGTCCGTGCGGCGGTCGTGTTCGGACGATGTCGCGAAGGGGACGCCACGGGTGGCGATCCCTGCAGTGGCGAGCTTGAACTCGGCGGAGCGTCGCCAGCCACCCGTGGCGATGGCCGGCGTCCAGCCGGCGTGACGAACTTTGGCGAAGATGTCCTGGGCACCACCGATCGGTACGAACGCCTCTGGATCAGACGCGACCCTGCTTTCGAGGTGCGCAAAGAGGTGTCGCTGCACGTCGGCCTCGACCGTGCTGTATTCCTCGGTCGAGTACGTGGCCCACAGTTCTCTGAGAATCGCTGCAGCGGTGAACTCGGTAAACTGGGACCAGTTGAGGTCGGCGCTTATGGGCAGAACCGCCCGTACCGCGGACGAGAAAGACTCACCGTCGACGCGATTCGTCGCGGTGAGCGTTCCGTCGATGTCAAAGACCAATAACTTCACGGCCTAACCTGCTGCTTCCTGCTCGCGAAGAGTCCGCCACGCGGCCAATGTGGTGACCGCAAGCGCAGCGCGCGAGCCCGATGGCGACCGCGGCGCCAGCGATCGCTCGTCGTCGTGGCGCTACCCTCTGGTGCGGTCTACGTTGCCATGAGGGAGCAGGGCGGCCCTTGACCGTCGAGACGAGGTAACGAATTGGAGAGTCTTCGGGGCAGTCTGCTGATCTCGAGCGGTGGCCTGTACGATCCGAACTTCCGCCACACGGTGGTCCTGATTGGGGAGCACAACGCTGATGGGGCGCTGGGCGTCGTCTTGAACCGCGCCCTGAACGTCACGGTCCAGGAGAGGCTCCCGCTCCTGAGCGATTTGGTGCCGCCCGGCGACCCGCTCTTCGAGGGCGGTCCGGTCCAACCGGCCAGCGCCGTGCTCCTCGCCGAGTTCGCGCACCCCGAGTCAGCAGATATCCTGGTGTTCGGGTCTGTGGGCTTCCTCGTGAGCGACGTCACGCCCGATATCGAGCCGAGCATTCTCAGGGCGCGTGTATTCGCGGGCTACTCGGGATGGGGGCCGGGCCAGCTCGAGGCGGAGATGGCCGCCGAGGGTTGGATCATCGAGACGGCACGCGAGGATGACGTGTTCACCGATGCGCCCGACTTGCTCTGGAGTAGGGTGCTCGAGCGGAAGGGGCCGGAGTACCGGCAACTGTCGCGGATGCCGTACGACCCGTCGATGAACTGAGCGCCCTCAACTCCACCACTGACATCTGGAGATTCCAGGAAACTGTGTCTGACATGATCGCGCGAGCTTGATGGCCCCCACCTCCCGTGCATATACTTTGTAACGCAAAGTACTTGTAACTGAGTCGGAGCCAGCATCGCTGGCAGTAGGTCCAAGTGCAGGGGGAGGTGGTAATGAAGAAGTGGCTGAGACGCATCCGCGGCGCCATCGGGACGGGCCTGACCTGGGCAGCAGCATGGTTCGGCGCGGGCATGATCATGCTGCTGGGACTTCTGCTGGTCACTGGCAGTACCGGCGCCGACGTCCCCTACCCCCTCGGGTTTGGTGCCTTCGGCTTTGTTGCCGGCGTCGCCTTCTCAGGGGTCCTGGGTCTTGTTGAGGGCCGTCGCCGGTTTGATCAGATGTCCCTTCCACGCTTTGCAGGGTGGGGGGCCGCTGGGGGTTTCTTGCTGTCCGCGATCTTTGTCTTGGCCGTGGCCCTTGCAGAGGACCCCGCTTTCTTATGGAACCTGGTGGTCTTGGGCCCCATCTTCGCGTTGGCCGGCGCGGGCTCTGCTGCTGGTTCGCTGGCCCTAGCCAGAAGGGCGGAGGACCGAGAATTGCTCGAGGCCAGTGAGGACGTGGCGAAGGTGGGGCTTTCCGAAGGTAAGGCGCGAGAGCCGCTTGGAGGCGGGGGTTGACCTCCCCACGTGGATCCAGTCCGCGGCCTTGGAGAACGTTGCTCGTCCCTTTGTGTGCTGGTGGCCCGAGCGATGCCTAACGGATCTGGAA
>JADFNK010000082.1 GCA_022563405.1 Gemmatimonadota bacterium
AGCCGCACGATGGTTCCCGGCGGGCAGCTCATGTTCACGACGGAAGTCGAGAACTACCCGGGTTTCCCCGAGAGTGTGACGGGGATTCAGATGATGGCGGATTTCAGGGCACAGGCGGTGCGCTTCGACACACGCGTGATCACCGAGGACGTGGCCGAGGTGGACTTTTCGGTTCGCCCGTTCCGCCTGAAGACGAGCGGCGGTACCGAAATCGAGAGCGATGCCGTCATCATCGCCACGGGGGCGAATGCAAACTGGATCGGACTGGAGAACGAGGAGCGCTTGGCCCAGAGCGGTGGGGGTGTGTCCGCGTGTGCCGTCTGTGACGGCGCACTTCCCCACTTCAGGAACCAAGTGATCGCCATCGTCGGTGGGGGTGATAGCGCGATGGAAGATGCTCTCTACATGGCCAAGTTCGCCAAAGAGGTTGTGGTCATTCATCGGCGGGAAGAGTTGAGGGCGTCCAAGATCATGCAGGAGCGGGCGTTCGCGGAAGAAAAGATCCGCTTTGAGTGGAATCAGACGGTGATCGACGTAAGGGGAGACGACGTGATCACTGGTGTGCTCCTTCGGGACACGAATACCGACGAGGAGAGGCTGCTCGAGGTCGGCGGGCTGTTCGTCGCGATCGGACACTCTCCCAACACCGGTTTCTTGAACGGACAGGTGGCGCTCAAGGACAACGGCTTCGTCGAGACGGCCACGTTGTGGAGGACGAACACATCCATCCCAGGGGTGTTTGCCGCCGGCGACGTAATGGACGATTTCTACAAGCAGGCTGTGACGGCGGCGGGAACCGGTTGTATGGCGGCCCTCGATGCCGAGCGTTGGCTCGCCCACGGCGGGGCAGAGAGTGTCACCGTGGATGGAGAAGCGTCCATCGCGGGCTAGTTTTCCGAGGAGACGAGTGAGATGGATCTAGCGGGAAAGACATGTCTTGTAACCGGGGCTACCAAGGGCATCGGACGTGCCATTGCCGAAGCCCTCGCGGGGGCGGGGGCGGACGTGGTGATCAGTGCGCGGACTTCATCCGACGTCGAGCAGGTGGCAACGGACTTGGATTACGCCTTTCTCGGACGTGTGGTCGGTATCACCGCCGACGTGTCGCGTCCCGAAGACTGCAGTCGCCTTGTCCAGGAGACGGCGGATGCTTTTGGCCACATCGACGTTCTGGTGAACAATGCCGGCGTGGGGATTCTCGCCTCTATCGAGGAGCTCTCGGTCGAGGACTGGGAGACCCAGATCCATACCAACCTCCGAGGCGTGTTCTGCTGTTCGAAGGCCGCTGTACCGCACCTCAAGTCTACGGAGGGGTGGATCATCAACATCGGGTCACTCGCGGGCCGAAACCCCTTCGCGGGGGGGAGCGGATACAACGCCAGCAAGTTCGGGCTGATCGGAATGACGGAAGCCATGATGCTCGATCTACGGCATTCGGGAATCCGGGTGAGCATGGTCATGCCCGGGAGCGTGGACACGCGTTTCGGCGGGGACTACCCCGAGGGGGGACGTGCCTGGGCTCTAGGGGCCGGGGACGTCGCTTCGGCGGTGCTCCATATTCTGTCCTACCCAGACAACGCCCACGTCAGTCGGGTGGAGATGCGGCCTAGCCGCCCGCCGAAGAAGTAGGACACCCGCCCAAGAAGTAGGCTAGATTTAGGTCCACTCCAACAACGCACGAGGCAGCCATGTCGCCCGGCTCTCGAATAGAAAAAGACTCTCTCGGCGAGGTCCGTGTACCCGCAGACGCGTTGTACGGCGCGCAAACACAGCGCGCGGTCGAGAACTTCCCCATCAGCGGTCAGCGTTTCGGGCGGGGTTTCATCCAAGCGCTCGGCTTACTCAAGAAGGCCGCGGCGCTCACCAACGGGGAACTCGGCCTCCTCGAAAAAAAGATCGCCGAGGCCATCGCTGCTGCGGCGCAGGAGGTAGCGGTCGGTGACTTGGATGGCGAGTTCGTCGTGGACATCTATCAGACGGGATCGGGCACCTCGACGAACATGAATGCCAACGAAGTCGTGGCTCGCCGCGCCGACCAGATCATCGGAGTCGACGGGTCGGTGCACCCCAATGACCACGTCAACTTCGGCCAGTCGTCGAACGACGTCATCCCCTCGGCCATTCATATCGCGGCGCGCGTGGCGATGGAGCGGGAGCTGATCCCAGCGCTCATGCACCTGAGGGACGCGCTCTCGGAGAAGGCCGGGGCGTTCGATCATATCGTGAAATCCGGTCGAACCCACCTGATGGATGCCACGCCCGTGAGGCTTGGCCAGCAGTTCGGTGGGTACGCCCACCAACTCACGAAGGGGGTCGAGCGTGTGCGCCGCGCGTCTGAGGAGCTGGCCGAGCTGGCGCTCGGTGGCACCGCGGTAGGCACAGGCATCAATACACACCCCGAATTCGCCCCCCGTGTGATCGCGCTGGTGTCGGGGGAGCTCGACCTGGACTTCATCGAGGCCGAAAACCACTTCGAGGCGCAGGCGAGCAAGGACGCTGCCGTGAACGCGGCGGGCGCCCTGAATACGATAGCGACGAGCTTCTTCAAGATCGCCGACGACATAAGATGGCTCGCCAGCGGACCGACTTCCGGGATTTCGGAGATCCAGCTTCCCGCGGTTCAGCCCGGGAGCTCGATCATGCCCGGAAAGGTGAATCCGGTGATGTGCGAAGCGATGATGATGGTGGCTGCACGTGTCATGGGAAACCACACCACCGTGACCATCGCAGGCCAGCGAGGGAATTTCGAGCTGAACGTGATGATGCCGGTACTCGCTCAAGCACTACTCGAGTCCATCACCCTGCTCTCCAACGTGGCTAAGGTGTTCGCCGACCGATGCGTGAAGGGTATCGAGGCCAACGAACCGCGAGCCAGGGAGCTGCTGGAGAAGAATCCGTCCATAGCCACAGCGCTCAATGCCTATATCGGTTACGACGAGGCGACGGAGGTGGCCAAGGAGGCCGCCCGGGCGGGACTATCGGTACGCGATGTCGTGGAAGAAAAGGGCCTGCTCAAACCCGAGGAGATCAACGAAGCCCTCGACTTACGAGCTATGACCGAGCCGGGAATTCCCGGGACTTAGACGTGGGACTTGGCAGGCCGTTGAAAATGAGTCACCCGACGCGCCGAGTTGGACACTCGCTACTATGCAACCCTTGCCTCGAGGGAGTAAGGCGGCAAGATGACGCAACCGACACGCCGGGCTAAGACTCTAAGCCAGGTTCAGGCGCTCTTCAGCTGGAACTGAAGTTCCTTCTTTCCCATCTCTTTCTTGGCGACGGGAGCGGGTACACCACCGTGGGGGAGCACCCGGGTGACGGTACCATCCAAGTAGAGCGGGTACGCCCAGGAGGTTCCGTAGCAGACCACTTGTACCAATTTCGGCCGGTTCGAGATCGTACCCGGCGTAATGGGTTCAGTGATGCGGCGCCAGATCCGGTCCACCAGGCCCATCCGTTCACTTACAGAGTCGGCCCACATCGCGAGCTGAATCTGTTTGAGATCGGATACGGTCATGGATCGAACGACTTTCCGATGGCCGGGGAAGGTGTGCGAGAGAAGAAAGGCCAGGGCCTCTCCGTCTCGAGCGGGGTCTACGCGTAATACGTGATTCCCGGGGGTACGTACCCGGCGGCGGTCGGAGATGTCTATAAAGCCATCTGCGTGAACTCGTGTTCTCATGTCGATGAGGCCTTTCGATCGAGAAGAATTTCGTTCTGGTTGACAGTCTTCTTTACGACAAGTCCTGTGCCGTTCGAATGCCAAGCACGGCCGACCTGTGTCCATATCCCCTAACTCATTTTATCACAACGTGTTAGGTGGTGGGTCTCCGGGTGGCGAGGTTCCGCCCTAGGCTCAAGGCGGGGGGAATTTGTGCTGAAAACCGGCAAGAAATGCCCATAGGGCGAAGAAATTGAGGGAAAGCGTAGGGGCTAGAAGGCGGGTAAAGAAGTCCTGTGGGTCGCCAACCGTGCTAAGGCATGGGTACCCGGATGCCACCGTCCAAGACCTGGAGCGCGCGCGCGATCACGTAGAGGGTCAGTTCTGGTGCTGGACAGTCCTAGAGACGGCGGTCTATATTTGGTATGCGTACTGGGGGGCTCGTTTATTGAGCCAACACCCGTGAAGCCGGGACCGGCTCTTTCGTCCGACGTCACGCCCTGAAAGGGGAAGACCGAATTCGGGAGGAGGTCACCTTACAGTGTCCCTGGGCTTCAATAATTCCCCCCTGGTGCGTTTTCGAGAGGCCGGGACCTAGAATGGTTCCGGCCTCTCGACACTTCTGAACGCTGCTGAAGGAGTACAGGGGTCGCGCCTACCGTCCCGAGCCGGGAGACCACCATACGTGATTGAAAGTGCGCGCAGGATCCTGAGCGAACGCCTCGCCCTGCACGCCCTCGACTATCGCGTGCCGGGGGTCACAATAAACCTGAAGTACATGCTGGGCGGGTTGACGGCCTTCCTGCTCCTGGTCCTCATCGTAACGGGCCTCTACCTGTCACAGTACTACAACCCGACGGTTACCGGGGCTCACGACAGCGTTCTGTACTTGATCACCCGTGCGCCGCTCGGTGACTGGATTCGCACGCTCCACGTTCTCTCGGCTGGCGGCGTGGTCCTGACGGTCACGGCCCATCTGTGCTACACGTTCTGGAGACGCGCGTACAAGAAACCGAGAGAGGTGACTTGGTGGGCCGGTGTCCTCATGGCGGCCATCATCTTTCTGCTGGTCGTCACGGGAACCGTGTTACGGTACGATCAGGAAGGTTTCGAGGCTCTGGCGCACTTCCTGGCCGGGGGCAACCTGACCGGGATGTTCGGTCGTTTCTTTACCGACAGCTTCACTCCGAGCACCTCGCTCCTGAGCAGAATCTTCGGTCTGCACACGAGTCTTTTGCCGCTCGTGCTCATCGCCCTCATCGGGCTACACTTCTGGCTGATCCGTCATCTCGGGATCCATACGGGCGGCGGGGACGGTGCGGCTGGCGCGGCCGGCGCTGAGACCGGCGTGTTCAGGACGCACGCCACGCGGCTCGCCGGGTTCGCCCTCGTGTCGTTTGCGGTACTCGGCGTGCTCGCGGTCTTGATTCCCGAAGGGATCGGCTATCCCGCGGTCGCGGGCGTGGAGATCACGAAGCCGTTCTGGCCCGTACTTTGGGTCTACGGCCTCGAAAATGTGCTGGGAGCCTGGGGGATGATCCTTGGTCCTTCGGCTATCTTTCTATTCCTGATGGCGGTGCCTCTGCTCGATCGTGGGGCGGATCAGACCCCCGGCAAGCAGGGTTGGGTAGGCTGGCTGGCGGTTACGCTGGGAATCCTAATCGTAGGACTGTGGGTATACGGCATGTTCGGAGAGGCCCGGGAACATATCGGGATGTAACGCCGATTCGGATGAAGCGCAGGCTGGGGTGTAGCGCCAGGTGGGATGTGAGGTAAGTTAGGACAGGCGTAGGTTCGGATAAACGTAGGCTGGATGTAACGTCGCGAGGGAGTGCAAAGATGCGTAATCGGATGAACGTGGGTATCTCGCTAGTAGGAAGATTGGCCCTGCTGGGGACTGTCCTTCTGACGATGGCGGCTGTTCACGGCGCCGTACTGAAGAGCACGGAGACGGCGGTCGAGGCGGGCAAGGAATTGCCACTCGAAGGGACGGGCTTCCACGCAGGACTGACGGTCAGGCTGGTCCTGCTCGGGACACTGACGGAGTACACTCTGCGGGAGGTGACCTTTGACGATACCGGCGTGTTCAAGTTCGACCTCGCGATTCCGGCGGATGTACGTCCCGGCCAGTATCAGTTGTTGGCGTTGTCCGGCGAGGACACACGTGAGGCGGCGATGGACCTGTCGGTGATGGCCGCCTCGCAAGTCGCCGTGGCCGACAGCCACGACCAGGCGGCCGGGCATTCCGAAGCGATGGATACCGGTGCGCGTGCCGACGAGATGACCATCACGAGGGCCACGACGGGCGCCGGATGGCTTGTGATCGGCTTGCTGGTCGGGCTCGCGGGGGGTGCAGGCGCGATGCTGCTCCGGGGGACTCCCGAAGTCGAGGCCTAGTACCAAAGGCGTAGGGCAAATCCTTGTGAGGTGCCTCTGGCTCTCCCTCGGTCTGGCGCTGCTGACCGCCAGTTCTGCCTGTGCGCAGGAGGACGAACACCTCGAAAAGGTACGTCGCGTCCTGTCCGCGACACCTCTCTTCGACGGCCACAATGATCTCGCCTGGGCCATCCGGGAACAGGAGGGTGAGCCCCACAGCGTGCAGGCGTACGACCTGCGGGGCACCACGCCCGGCCACACCGATATCGCGCGCCTGCGAGCCGGGATGGTCGGCGCCCAATTCTGGTCGGTCTACGTCGACATGGCGTCGGTGGAAGTGGGCGCGGCCAGGGTTCAGCTAGAGCAGATCGACATCGCCCGGCAGTTCATCCGTAGGTACTCCGACGTGTTCGAACAGGCCTACACCACCTCGGACGTGGACCGGATCTTCAGATCGGGCAAGATCGCATCGGTGCTCGGGATGGAGGGTGGCCACGTCATCGAAAACTCTCTCGGTGCGCTTCGGGCCTACTACGACTTGGGCGCGCGGTACATGACCCTCACCCATGGGGGTAATACCGACTGGGCCGATTCGGCGACCGACGATCCGGAGCACGGGGGACTGACGGAGTTCGGACGGGAGGTGGTACGGGAGATGAATCGCCTCGGGATGTTGGTGGACCTGTCCCACACGTCCACGGAAACGATGAACGACGTCCTCGATGTCGCGGAGGCGCCCGTGATTTTCTCCCATTCCGGAGCGCAGGGGCTGACCGGCCACCGGAGGAACGTGCCCGATCAGGTGCTTCAGCGCCTTTCGGAGAACGGGGGTGTGGTCATGGTCGTGTTCTACCCCTACCACGTGTCGGACGCCCTGCGCAACCATGACGGTCCAGGGGATCCCCCGTGGGCCACACTAAGCGATGTGGCGGATCACATCGAATACGTCCGTGACGTGGCCGGGCTCGATCATGTGGGTCTCGGGGCGGACTACGACGGAATGGAGCCGGATCCGCCCCCTGAAGGGCTCGAGGACGTGTCGAAATATCCGGCGCTTCTGGCCGAGCTCTCCCGGCGCGGCTGGAGCGAGGACGACCTGGCGAAGCTCGCCGGAAGGAATATCCTCCGTGCTTGGGGGGAGGCCGAGAACGCGTCGGCGCGAATCCAGGAGCAGCGCGGACCGTCCAACGCGACGATCGAGGAGCTCGACGAGGGTTCCCGCCCGCAGAATTAGGCCGGCGTAGTGTCCAGGCCTTGGTCCATCATGCCTGGCGGCACCCCGGACAGTGTCCATAAAGCACCAGTTCGTGTGCGTCGACTGCGAAGCCCGGGGGCGCTAGCCGCTCCACGTCCGCCGGGCAGGCAGCGATGTCGAACGCCAACCCGCACCCGCGGCAGATGAAGTGGTGATGATGAGGCTTTCCGGATCGCTCGTAGCGGGCCGGCTCGCCGGGTAACTCCACGGAGTGGATCCAGCCCTCGTCCGACAGGGAGTTGATGTTGCGGTAAACGGTGGCGATACCGAGGGACGGCACCAGCATGCGGCCTGCCGCCAGCACCTCGTCGGTGCTCAGCGGCCTGTGTTCACGTGTGAAGACTTCACGTATGGCCCGCCGCTGCTTGGTATCGCGCTCCACGAGAACGAGCCCTCCTTTGCGTGAGTGACTAAACGTTCGGCACGTACGATGGGGTTGGTAGCTCTTGATAATCGATTATCATTAACATATTATCAAGGTGCACACCCAATCAAGCCGCTCTGTGGGTTACTCTCACGAGGTCGGGAACGTGGAAGCAGGACCCATCTGGAAAGACGCAATTGAGCCGCCGGCCGCCTCCGCCGAGGGCCGGGCCTCCAGTTGGTTCGGGGTCCTTCCGGCAGTCTGTGCGGTGCACTGCCTGGCGATGCCGATTCTTGCTTCGACCCTTCCGTTTTTTGCGGCCACCCATTCTTGGGAGGCGGGGCTCCTGGCCTTCTCGGCCTTACTGGCGGTGATCACCCTGGCGGCTTCCTGGCGGCTTCACGGACGATGGGTGGTCTGGGTCACAGCCTCGCTGGGATTCGCTGTCTGGATTGCGGCGCTAGCCGGGTGGCTTGCCCCGCTGCCGGAGAGTCTCATGTCTCCTTTGGGCGGGCTGCTGGTCGCGGGTTCACTGTTCTGGAGCGGACATCTGAGACACAAAGCCGTATGCGGCACCTGCGCCTGTCCGGTGCACCCGGGATAGATCGGGATAGATCGGGTTAGGCGTACTTTCGGTTGGTGCAACACATCTTGGCCCGGTGGCCCAGATTTCACACGTTTCATACCGCCGTCGTTGGGGCCGCCGGTCCCAACAAAATCGATCACAAGTCTGTCTCCTAGGGGAGTCTGAGAACGTTCCGACGCGCCCGTCGAGCGTGTTACGCTGGAAAAAAAGTAGGCGGATGAACAACCGAAAGTCCCTCACGCCGTTGTTGTTGCCGGCCCTGGTCGTCGCGCTGACTGTTTTGTCGCCGGTGTCGACGGTGGGCCAGACCGACTCATCCGAGTTTTCCTATGATGCAAGGGATAACCCGGTGGCGCCGGTGGCGCCGGCCACGATGACACGTACGGATCAGGGGAGGGTCACCGTCCGGGCGGTCCGGCTTACGGAACCGCTGAACGTGGACGGAGTCCTGGATGAAGCCGTGTACCAGACACCACCGATCACTGGTTTCCTCCAGACCGTGCCCCTCGAGGGTGAACCGGCCTCGGAGAGGACGGACGCCTGGGTTTTTTACGACGACCAGAATCTCTACCTGGTGTGCCGCTGCTGGGACTCCGCGCCGCCCGAGGAGTGGATCGCCAACGAGATGCGCCGCGATACGAATGCGTTGCGGCAGAACGACGTTTTCGGGGCACTTTTCGACACGTTCCATGATCGCCGCAACGGCTTCAACTTCTACACCAATCCTCTCGGAGCGCGAGCTGACCAGTGGATCACGGACGAGGGGAACCCAAACACGGATTGGAATCCCGTCTGGTCCGTGCGCACCGGTCGCTTCGACGGCGGCTGGACGGCGGAGATGGCCATTCCCTTCAAGTCCCTCCGGTACCTGTCCGGAGAGGGACAGACCTGGGGAATTCAGATGCGGCGCGTCATCCGACGTAGGAACGAGTTCGCGTACCTCGCGTTCGTTCCGGCCTCCGCCGGTGGCTCGACCGGCATCTTCCGCGTCTCGGCCGCGGCGGACCTCGTTGGCCTGGATCTACCATCGGCCGGCAAGAACATCGAAATCAAACCGTATGTGACTTCGAGTCTGACCAGCGACCTCACTCTGGCTCAACCCAAAGAGAACGAGCTCGATGGCGAGTTTGGTGGCGATCTCAAGTACGGAATCACGGCAAACATCACTGCGGACCTGACCTACAACACGGATTTCGCCCAGGTGGAGGTGGACGAGCGGCAGGTGAACCTGAGCCGATTCAGCCTGTTTTTTCCCGAGAAGAGGGAGTTCTTTCTCGAGGGCCGAGGGACGTTCGACTTTGGCAGGGCTTCCTTTGGCGGTGGCGGTGGTTTCGGAGGTGGTGGGGCCGCGCCCACGGTTTTCTTTTCCCGACGGATTGGGTTGAGTGGCGGCGAGCCCATTCCGATCCTCGGTGGCGGTCGGGTGACCGGCAAGGCCGGCCGCTTCGGGTTCGGGGCCATGAGCCTCCAGACCGACGACGTGGGAGCTACGCCTTCTACCAATTTCACCGTCGTGCGGGTCAAGCAGGACATACTACGCCGGAGCAGCATCGGCGCGCTCTTCACGAATCGCTCGAAGTCGTTGGTGGCCGACGGCGCGAATCAGGTGTACGGGGTCGACGGCAACTTCAACTTCGGCGAGGCTGTCAGCTTCGGCGGGTTCTACGCACTGTCGCGGACACCGGGCTTGAACAGCGACAACGAGAGCTACGTGGGTCGGGCCGGTTATGGCGGCGACAAGTACGGGCTGAGTGGCGATTACACCGTGGTGGGTGACAACTTCAATCCTGAAATCGGACTGGTCCGCCGCGACGACTTCCGCAGGTATTCTGGCTCAGCTCGGTTCAGCCCACGCCCGCAATCGATCGAGTCGATACGCCAATTCAGATGGCAAGTCGATTATGAGCGTATCGAGAGTTTGAACACGGACGTGCTCGAGACCGAGGTCTGGAGCGGTCGCTTCAACATCGAGCTCGAGAACAGCGATCAGTTTTCGGTGAGTGGCAACATCAACTTCGAAGCACTCGACCGGCCATTACGGGTTTCAAGCGCCGTCTCGGTTCCGGTGGGCGATTACGACTTCAAGGACGTCACGTTCCAGTATAGCCTCGGCGCCCAGCGTCGTGTGTCAGGGTCTCTTTCGCTGCAGATCGGAGAGTTCTATGACGGTACGATCAGGGCCCTACGGTACAGCCGCGGGCGCATATCGGTGACCGATCAGTTCTCGTTGGAGCCCAGCGTTTCGTACAACGACGTGGAGCTGTCGGCCGGTGACTTCACGACCACCGTGATGGGCCTGCGTGCCGACTTCGCGTTCACACCGTTGATGTTCGTCGGGGGTCTGGTCCAGTACGACTCCGACAGCGACTCCTTCAGCACTAACTTGCGATTCCGGTGGGAGTACGCTCCGGGCAGCGAGTTCTTCGTCGTCTACACCGATGAGCGGGCCACCGTGGGGGGCGGCCTCCCGACGCTCGAGAACAGGGCCTTCGTGCTTAAGATCAACAGACTCCTGCGGTTCTAGACCAGCACTTGCCCGTTCGCTAAGGGAGCCCCTATTCTCGGTGCTTCCCGTGGGTGCTTCGCGTGAAGGACCCTGCTTGTCGCGCATCCAGCTTGGAGGGCCCTACCGTGAAGGTGAGTCTACCCGTTGCCATGGGGGCGGCCCTACTCCTGACGGGAAGTGCCGTAACGGGTCTGCGAGGCCAGGCGCCCATGACTTTCATCGTCGAGAGTCCGACGATGACCACCGGTAGGTTCATGCCCCGGGACTATTCCCCGGACGGGAGGAATCTCTCTCCCCCGCTCACGTGGAGCGGTCTCCCCGCGGGCACGCGCCAACTGGCCGTGATCTCTCAGGACTACGGTGCAGGGCGTCCGCCACCGTGGGTGCACTGGATCATCTATAACATCCCGGGTGATGCAGGGGGGCTTCCAGAGGGTATTCCTTTCGATCCCGATCACCCCATGCCTCCGGAGATCGCCGGCGCGGTCCAGGGGAACAACGGGTGGGGTCTACCCGCCTACCGTGGCCCGGCGCCCCCCCTGGGTAGTGTGCACCACTACCACTTCGCTGTCTTCGCCCTCGATGAGGAGCTCGACCTGCCGCCGGGCCTCGATCGACGCGAACTGCTGCTTGCGATCGAGGGGCACGTGATCGGCCAAGGAGATATGGTGCCACTCTATGAACGGCAGCCCATGAACCAGTTTCCCCGATGATCGAACGCGCAGACTAGAGGAGAATTCATGACTGATTCGAACGGCCGGCGTCCGGCCATTTCGCGAAGGGATCTTCTCCGGACCGCTGGGGCAGCCGGGGCAGCGGCGCTGGTGCCCGGTGCGGTGGCTGCGGCGACCGAAGTAACACCGGCGACGGCGTCGCCCGAGGTGGCTGGGCAGGGGCCGGTCGGAAGCGCGCTACCAGCCGAGACGGCGCCGTTCGTCGCTCGTGCACTTACGAATCTTACGGCCCGTGAGGCCGAAATTCTCAGCGCGATGGTCGATCGGTTGATCCCATCCGACGAGATGGGCCCAGGCGCTCTCGACGCGGGGGTTCTCCGGTACATCGATCGCGCCTTGAGCGAGGCCGAGTCAGACGCGGCTGATGCGTATCGAGCCGGTTTGGCGGCTCTCGACACCTACAGCCGTTACACGCGAGGAGGTCCGTTCATCGACCTCTCCACGGTCGATCAGGACTCCGTACTCATCGACGTCCAGATTGGTGCGGCGACCGGCGCGGGTGTGGGTTTCGTGGGTGGTTCCGGCTCGTTCTTCAACATGGTGAAGAGCCATACCTGGCAGGGGATGTTCGGCGACCCCGAGTACGGAGGTAACGTGAACTTCGCCGGGTGGGACCTTCTCGATTATCCGGGCGTGCGTCTTGGGGTGAGCCCCCAGGACCAGCGCGATCTCGAAGCGGGCCAACTGGAACCGGTCCGACGTTCAGCGTACGACTACGGGATGTTCGAATGACCACCCAGCTTCGAGGGACCGACGTCGTCATCGTGGGAATGGGCGCGGCGGGTGGCGTCGCCGCTCTACCGCTGGCGGAGGCCGGGCTGAGCGTGGTGGGCCTCGAGGCCGGGACCTGGCTCGACCAGCGCGACTTTGCCCCCGACGAGATCCGGAACAACTATCGCGATTGGCCCATGTTGGTGAAAAAGGCCGAGCAGGAGCGACCGACGTCCCGCGCTACATCGGCCACCAGGGCCAACCAAATCGGCGGCCACCCCATGATGAACGCGGTGGGTGGGACCACTCTGCACTACTGGGCCCAGAGTTGGCGGCTCAATCCTTGGGATTTCCAGGTGGTGACCGAGACCACGGCGCGTTATGGGGCCTCCCGGATCCCGTACGGCTCCACGGTCGAGGACTGGCCGTTCGGGTACGACGAGCTCGAGCCCTATTACGACCGGGTGGAGCGCGAGGTGGGTATCTCCGGGCAGGCCGGTAATGTTCGAGGACGTATCAACTCTCGCGGGAACCGATTCGAGGGGCCTCGAGAGCGTGATTTTCCCATGCCCCCCCTGCGGTGGACGGCCTTCCATGACCGTATGGCCGAGGCTGCCCGTTCGTTGGGATGGAGCCCGTTCCCCGGCCCGGCGGCGATCAACAGCGAAGCGTATCAGAATCGGCCGGGATGCGGCTACCACGGGTTCTGCAACAAGGGTGGTTGTCCGATCAACGCGAAGAACGCCACGCACATCACGACCATTCCGAGGGCGGTCGACACGGGCAACCTCACGGTGATCACCCGCGCGCACGTCACCACGTTGGAAGTGGGCTCGGACGGGCGTGTGACCGGCGTCAACTATGTGGTGGGAAGCAACGAGTACTTCCAGCCGGCGCAGGTCGTCTTGGTCGCTTCCTACACCTACGAAAACGTCCGCATGTTGCTCCTGTCGAAATCCCGCGCCTATCCCGACGGGCTTTCCAACAATCATGGACAAGTCGGGCGGCACTATTTCAGTCATCACCAGGGTGCGGGTGTGGGGGCGTTCTTTCCGTATGACCTCAACTCGTGGTACGGCCTGCCCGCTCAGGGTGTCGCGGTGGATGATTGGGCCGACGACAACTTCGACCACGCCGATCTCGGCTTCATCGGGGGCGGCAACCTCTGGATCATGTCGGACCGCCGGCCCATTTCGGCGGCGAACATGGGCACGTACGGACAAAGCCGGAATTGGGGGTCCGCTTGGAAGCGATTTATCCACGAAAACTCCGATCGAACGCACGGCTCCTATATCCAAAAGACGACCCTGCCTTACGAGGACAACTACCTGGATTTGGATCCAACGGTGACGGATCCCCTGGGTCTCCCCGTCATCCGAATCACCGGACAGTTCAAGGACAACGAGAGGGCCATCGCCGGATTCATGCAGGACAAGATGGAGGATTGGTACCGGGAGGCCGGGGCCATCGAAATCAACCGGGGCGGGCTCGGCAACACCATGGGTGCTTCGACCCACGCCTACGGAGGGACACGCATGGGCGACGACCCGGAGACCAACGTGGTCGATCGCTGGGGCTTTTCGCACGAGGCGCCGAACCTCGGAGTCCTGGGTGCTTCGGTGATGGGAACCAGCGGGGCGCGTAATCCCACCCTTACGAGTCAGGCACTCGCTTGGCGGACAGCGGCGCATCTCGTCGAGAGCTGGAGGGACATCGCCGAGTAGGAGACCGGTGCCCTACCAATTTCGCGATTCTACGGCGTTACGCTCACCCTGACGTAACCGTTGGTCCAGCAGCACTGGCTCCCCGAGGAGCTGTCCGTGGCACTCCAGTTGTCCACCCGCGCCAGCATGAGGTACTGGCCCGGCTCGGAGAACGTCGCTATCACGCGGGCCACGCCTCGCCCCTCCGGAAGCGTGATAATCTCGGGTTCGGGAACATCCTCGTCGTCATCATCACCACCGGCAGCGTCGTCCTCCTCCACCTCGGGGAGTGGGTTGGATTCGTGTCGTGTGTACTCGACCCGTCCGGGACCCTGGAGCTTGAACCACACCACACGAAGCGGGATACCCTCGGAGTTCCGAAAATCGTCGGGATCCCTCTCCGAAATGTCCCTCGCGTTGATCGAGAGCGTGAGCGGAGATCCTACCGAGACG
>JADFNK010000083.1 GCA_022563405.1 Gemmatimonadota bacterium
GCTTCCCTTACCAGTAGCGCCCTCAGCAGGACTCGAACCTGCGACCTACTGCTTAGGAGGCAGTCGCTCTATCCACCTGAGCTATGAGGGCCTCACTCCTAACTGCTTCTACAATAGCACCTTATGGGACGATCCCATTGGGGTCGCAAAGTGCGTTGTCCGGCTTAGGGTACGTCTAGGGTACAGGATCGATGGGGCTGCCTGAACCGCACCCGTAGGTACCGGCGGGGGCAAGATAACCGCGTGGCGCCGTCTCCAAAAACGTGCTCTTGACCACTGAAATGATCCCATCCGTCCCATCCACACATTCCGGCACGGTTGCGTCGCACCTATTCTCATCGTGTCGTGCCCCACGGGAGCTAGCTCCGGCGTGAGCGACTGGTCCCCGTCGGGTCATCGGCTCGGCGGGGGCCTACGTTGGGATCAGCAACCGGAGGTCCCGTCCGGGTGGTTGCGGGCCATACGAAACGGTTTCGGGCGTCTAAGGGCCTGAGAGCCACCGGGCTTCGACAGTGGGGGTGAGTCAGATTGGCTGTCGTCTTGATCTCGGCCAAGAACCGCTCGGCTCCGACGACAGCGGCCAGTTCAGGCTTCAGGACCTTTAGCGCGACCTTACGCTCGTGCTTGATGTCGTCGGCCAGGTAGACGGTTGCCATGCCGCCCTCACCGAGTTCGGACCCGATGCGGTAGCGGTCGTCTAGGGCGGTGTTCAGGCGGGTGATTGGATCGGACATGCGCTCAAGATGCGGCGGAGATCAGCGGAGCGCGAGAAGGTGGCCTACAGCAACACCAACGGCAGCCCTAGCGCCAAGATCACGGATGCTCTCACGGCCTACATCGCGCAGCGAGAGCGAGGCCATATCCGCTAACGGGTCGCGGTCCAAGGGCCAGTATACGTGATTAGGGTCCCGGGCTCAAAGAAGTCGTCCACGAAGGTGAAGCTTCCTGACATCGAGTTGCCGCTGACCCTTCCTGTGTGGCTAGGGGGGCCTAAGCCGAATGTCACATCCCCGTCCGCGGTGACCGTGCCCACAATCCGATTACTAACGCTACCTAGAGAGGATGGGGGCTCAGCCCCGATAGTGCAGATCACGTCAGGAGTCGCCAATGTGCCCGTGAAGGTCCCGCCCGTCTGACTGATGGTGAGGGTACCTGGGGCGTAGGAGCACGATATGCCGCCCCCCGACCAGGTGTTCGTGTAGCTCCAACTGCCATCAATGTTCGGGATCTGATCCACGCCGGTGGCGTCCCCACACGCAGTCAGTGCGCAGAGACTGATGCTTCGGAAAAACGCCTTTGCCACGCTGGGCCTCCACCGTCATACCACCCAAAGTTCATGCGACTGACGAGGCAAGCTCCCACGACGCACATGCCGCCCTAGGGGGGTAAGCACAGGTTACACGCTACGTATTCACAGCGCCAGTACACTCGTCTGTGCCGCTCTTCGCTCACAGTAACACCAACGGCAGCCCAACCGCGAACAGCCCGCTCACGATGATCACGCTTCACGAAGCCCATCGAGCGGAAGGGCTACTCCCCTGAAGTCGACCTACCGTCAACGAGGATCACATGGATGGCTGGGCGATCGTGGGAACACCTCGATCCATCTGGACGCCGAGCCCTCGCTGGTATCAGGCGTATCTCCAAGATCCTGATGGCAAGAAGGCGTCGAAGGTCATCACCCCGTACGCCTTCTTCGCCCACGTAGGCCATTGAGAGGCACGCCTCGGCATTGGGGGGCGTAGGGGTGCCGCGCCGGCGCGCGACACCCATCTCCGGTGCATCGACCGTGCGCCGGAGCCACCGAGGACGAAGCTCGCGCAGCGCGTCGTATGCGTACGTGGCCTCTGTCGTGAGGATCTCGGCGCTCGTGACGGGGGAATTGGAGGCAGTCTGGCCGGTGGCACACGCGGTGGCGATGCAGCCGATGGACAGCGTCAATAGAATCCGCATGCCTCGACTCCTCTAGGCCCTTCGATTCGCTCCTCAGATCGTCGTCTCAAGATGCGGCAAAGATCAGCAGAGCACGAGATCCTACAGCAACACCAACGGCAGCCCCAGTGCGAACAGCCCGCTCACGATGATTACGCTCACGAAGCCCATCAAACGGACCGGCTGGCGCTCGACGTCGGTGACGCGGAGCAGGAAGCCGGGTCAGCAGCCGTTAGGTAACAGCTCGTCACGAACCGCAACGGGTTTATGCATGACGGGTCGCGAGGTGGACGCTGCGAGGAGCGCGATGCGTCGCGTGATTGGCATTACCAGGGGCGGAGGGAGTGGCTACCCCGATCAACTACCTGGCTGACTCCCCCGTCCTTCCAAACGCGGCGTGAGAAGCTTCCCGGGGAGCGCACCGATGTACCCGCCTTCTTCGATCGCTATCTCTCCATTTACGAGGACGGAATGAGTCCCCGTGCTGTACTGGCGGGCGTCGGCGTGGGTGGCGTTCTCTCGCGTGGTTTCGGGGTCGAATATGGTGATATCCGCCTTGTATCCGCTCAGGAGCAGCCCTCGATCCTCCATTCGAAGGAACCTGGCCGGAAGGGAGGTCATTTTTCTGATCGCATTCTCCAGCGTCAAGACCTTCTGTTCCCGAACATACCTGCTGAGCACTCTGGCTTGACTACCGAAAGAGCGGGGATGACTGATCCTGGGTGCGTCGGACTCCTTCACAGTAGGCCACGCCCCTCCGTCACTGGAGAACATCAGCCAATCCTGCTTCATCGCTAACGCCATGTCGTCCTCCGACATGACGCCGCACGCTACGTACAGGTCCGGCTCGTCGATGACGAGATCTGCAGCGACATCAAACGGATCTCTGTTCTGTTCCTCCGCAATGTCAGAGAGGATCCGTCCTATCAAGTCCGCGTTCTTGTTGGCCACAACGACCAGATAACTATCCCAGCCCGCCAGAGCCACGGCGCTTGGTCTATTAGGCCTACCCACGAGCACGGATTCTCTTATCTGCTCCCGCTTTGATTCGTCGGACAGAGCCTTCGCCAGCTCAACCACGTAGTGGCCTCTCAACGTCTGTCTCTCGGAATCCGGCAGACTCCCGTCTCTCAGTCTTTGTCTGATCTCTGCAAACGGCTCCATATCGTTCGGGAGATGGAAAGGGGCCCAGCCGGCATTGCTTGTCATTGGGAGGATGGTCCCTCCCGATGCGAAGTGATAGGGATACATGTCCGCTCCGACTTCGACCCCTCGGGCCCGAGCATCGTTGATGAGCTCAACGACCTCTTCCATCACTCCCCAGTTGTTCTTTCGAGCGATTTTGAGATGAGTGGAATTGCCCCGTACTCCGGCTTCTTCGGCGATTCTGATGGTTTCCCGGGTGGCTTCCGGTACTCCATCGAACTCGTTGCGCTGGTGACTCGAATAGACTCCACCGAACTCGCCAACGACTCTCGCCACGGCGATGATTTCTTCGGTAGTAGCATAGCGGCCGGGAACGTACTCCAAACCCGAGCTCATTCCCCAGGCACCCTCCTCCAGCGCCTGTCGAACCAACGACCGCATCTTCTCCAGTTCCTCCGGTGTTGGCTCACGCGGCTCCACCCCCATGACTTCTTCTCGGACAGCGCCGAATCCAACCAGGTGGACTGCGTTGGTTCCAATACCGAGTGCCTCCCACTTGGTCTTGATCTCGGCAACCCTGAAGGTGCCTCCCCCGTCGTTTCCCGTGACGACTGTCGTCACACCTTGAATCAGATAATTGAGATTTGCGTGGGAATCCGGCTCCCCGAAGCCACGCTCGCTGTGAGCGTGCACGTCGATGAATCCCGGAGACACGACCAGACCCTCAGCGTCGATGGTCTTCCGGGTGGTCTTGGAGGCGAGATCTCCTACCGCGACGATGGAATCGCCGGTAATCCCGATGTCCGCGTAGAACCAGGGATTTCCGGTTCCATCAACGACCCTTCCATTCTCGATGAGAATGTCGAAGTCGGGCACTTGGTTCACCGGCGCAGATTGGACGCCCGTCACCTCGGCTGCCGACGCGGACCTCGCACCGACCGCTCCCAGGACTGCCGTCATGCCCGCGTTCTTCAGGAATGCCCTGCGATCGAGCCCGTTATTCTGTGACATGCGGTATGCCTCCTCGCCCGTGCGCTCAGTTCACGGTCAGTGCAACGAGACGGGGCGGATTACCCCGAACGGTGAGGGCGATGTACTGCGTGCGCTCAACCATGTAGGTCATGGGTGCGCCGATCGCTCTCCCGGGCAACGGTAGCTCTGCGAGGACTTCGCCGGTCGCCTTGTCACGCGCCGTCAGCACGTAACGCCCCTCCCCGTCGGGCTGCTCCTGGCCCTCAGTAGCTTGCGCCTCAATCCCGAACGCCAGCAGGATAGAGCCGACGATCACCACGCCTTCCACGAAGACGCGAAGCCAAGGGATCTGGCGGGTCACACATCTTCTCCGCGACCAGTCACACATCTTCTCCGGGATCATCGGGATCGCTCATAATCTGTTGGACCTGTTGAACCACTCTCCGCGCGCTCAGGACACGACCGGCGATACGGTTGGCGAAAGCGATCAATCCCAGGGAACCGACGACCAAACCCACGAGATTGTTGAACACAAATAGCAACAGGACCGCGACGATCAACCACCGCCACCGGGCGCCGATCCGATCTCCTAGTTTCGCCTTCGAGTCTCGTGCGTCCTGACCTGAGATTGTCATGGTCTTCGGTTCACTCCCGTATGAGCGTGCACGATCACCACGCCCTCCACGAAGACGCGAAGCCAGGGGATGGAGCGGGTTGCGGTCATGGGATGAACATGGGGCTTGAGCCAAGGACCAGCTACGGCGCGAGGTCGTACTCAGCCCCGCAACTGCAAGCGGGTGAGGCCAGGATCAGGATGGGGTCCCATGACCGCCAGCGAGAGCCATGCGCTGAATGTTCCTGGGCGCGCGTGCGCGAGAACGCCAGCCGAACTAAAACCGGGCTCCACCAGACGAACTACCGAGGCGTCCAGAGGAAGACTTCCCAGTCACGAAGAGGGTCAGGCCCACCCACCGCCCTGTCCATGGGAAGGCGGGTCTTGCCCGAGTACAGTTCGAGCATCGGCAAGGCGCGCGTTACCCAGGATCTCTGTGGCCCGCATCGCATACGTCGCGTCACCGATACGTAGCCACCCGTCGGTGTCACCGTCTCTTACACGCTGCGCCCAGTATCCCCCGTCCGGGCGGGTGGCGACGAGACCCGCCGTGGCCAGAAGTCCGGTCAGGGTTATCGGCACGAGGAATCTGGCCTCTACGCCCCCAAGATCGCGGTGAGGGCATCTATTGACCAGCCGGAAGGATGGTGACGCACGGAGAGATCCACCAGAGACGTGACCGTTTCACCGAGCCGACTGCCGCCACAGGTGAAGTGCTCGCGCTCCGCCAGGCTGAGTGGCACTGCAAGCAGCGCGGCGGCCGCGAGAGAGGCAACTGAGTTGCTTAGTGCTTGCGCGGCGTCTGCACGACGGTATTCTCCTCCTCCCTCCCAGGGGCGATCTTCACCTAGGAGGCCCAGATGGCCGATCGTCCTGAAGTCGTAAACTTCGAAGTCGTTGTCCGCTCCGATGGTCCGTCAGTGTTTGGAGAGGACGCGTTCGTGGGCCTGGACAACCTGTCCGACTTCCGACCCTCTCCAGGCACAAGCATCGAAGCGGCTCGCAAGCTTCGGGGGAACGGCATCACCGTGCATGAAATTGGGGCTTTCAGCATTTCTGCCGCGTGCCCTACCGAGAAATTCGAGGATTTCTTCGGCACTCGACTTTCCGAGTATCGTCTCCCGTCCGAGGCAAACGCTCCGGACGACTATGTGCTCCACGCCCCCGGCAAGGACGACCCTTGGAAGCTACCTGCGGCGGATGGTCTGGATGGTCTCATCGACCGTGCATACATCCAACACCCGCCGATCCTGTTCCAAGAGCGGAGAATTCCGCCGTTCTGGGGCGACAAGTTCCGGCTCCGCGTGCCCGTGGATGTCGCGCAACTGATGGGCGCCTCAGCCGTACACCGGCTCGGGATCACAGGCGCGGGCGTGCGGGTCGCGATGCCTGACACGGGTTTCTATCACCACCCATATTTCGTGGACCAGGGTTACAACTTCCTGGCAGTAGCCGCCGCGGACGCGCTCGACCACACATCGGATACTCACGGGCACGGCACCGGCGAGTGCGCGAATCTCCTTGCCGTAGCGCCCGGTATCAACTTCGTCGGCGTGAAGATGAACAACCCCACGCTAGCGTTCCGAACTGCCGCCGATCTCAGACCCGACGTGATCACATGCTCCTGGGGGTATTCGGTTGACCTTCCCAATACCAGCATGCCGAACTTCCTGATCCCCCTGTACCTCGCGGTTCTCGACGCGGTGAGCCGCGGGATCATCGTCTGTTTCTCGGCCGGCAACGGCCACTTCGGCTTTCCAGGGAGTATGCCGGAGGTGATCAGCGTGGGGGGCGCCACCGTAGACGAGCAACTCAACTACTCGGCAACCGCCTACACCAGCTGCTTCGATTCGACTTGGTTCCCGGGCCGTCAGGTCCCGGACATCTCGGGTCTGTGTGGTGAGCCGCCGACAGCCGACTATATCACGCTTCCCGTCCAAGAGAATGCGGCCCTGGAGCAGCAGGACGGGTGGGGCGCATTCTCGGGCACGTCGGCCGCGTCGCCAATGGTCGCAGGCGTCTGCGCGCTTCTCAAGGAAGTCGACGGTACCTTGGCGCCCGCCGAAGTGAAGAACCTGCTCAAGTACACGGCGCGCGATATCGTGGGCGGCCAATGCGCGCACGGACGTCAAGCCCAACCTGGACCTGACGGCGCTACCGGCTTCGGCCTCGTCGACGCCCATCGTGCCGTTGAGGCGGTCATCTAAAGGACACTTTGGACATCCGATTCGACGTCCTGCTGAAACGCAGTCCGGCGGGCGACGCGGCCAGTATAGAGTCCGCCCGCCGGATTCCTGCTCCGGCTGGCTCCCTGGAGCGCTGTCGGCGATGGCTGATCGCCCAGGGGGTCGAGTGCCATAGCTATGGATTCGGACTCGCCTGCCAGGCACCAGACGACGTCTTCGGGGAGATTTTCCGAGTAGAGAGTCTTCGCACGCTCAACCCCGAAGCCATCGATGAGGCCCTCGTGGTCCCAGAACCGATTACAGACCTCGTAGAGTCCGTTACACTGACTAGGGACCCCGAACTCTTCGGCTAGCACCGCAGTCGGGGCGGGCAGGAAGAGGTCCCGATTTGTGACGCGGGCATGCGCCGATTCCCGACATCGCGAATCAAGCACTACTGTCGTACGGGACTGGCTGGGTTGGTTGGGGGCATCTTGACGAGCCGCCGCAACGCCTCTTCTCCGCAGCTCTGGCCAGCGTCGGTCGCGACGGTCCGAACGACCGGATCCGACGCGATGGTCGACGCTCCCCAAAAAACCCAGAAGAGCCAGTCGCCATGGCACAGGGGCCCTCCGCGTGTCTCGATACTCGGGACCAGCTCCGAGTGCCTCGGAACAGCGGCGAAGCGCTGGCTGCAGTGTCACCGAGCTCGGTTCGGGTGCGGCTACGCTACGGCCGCAACGGCGGCTCCGCCGGCCGGCCGCGCCAATTGGCCGAAACCGGTTCGGTGGGCTGTGTTGTGAGCGCATCGCTGGCAGAGCCTCCGCCGATTGCAGACCCACGAAGCCGGCAACCTGAACCGGGAGGCGCTCGAGCAAGGCGTTACAGGAGGAACAGCTAACTTCCGGTTGGGGTGGCGTGGGATCGGATCGATGAGGTCTCCCACCCTTGTTGTGGTCACCCACGCCTGCGGATGACGTCCATGAGAATTGAGCGCGCCACACTCCGTGAGATACCGCTCCGTTTGAAGGAGTTCTTCGAGATTTCGAGCGGTGGGTTTCAGGACCGGAGGGTCGTCCTGCTCAAGCTGGAGGGAGACGGGCTCGAAGGATGGAGCGAGTGCGTCGCGGAGAGTGACCCGTCGTACGCGTACGAAACGACCGACACGGCGTGGCATGTGCTCACCGACTTCATCCTTCCGAAGGTCGTGGGCAGAGAGGCGAATGGACCCGAGGACATTCTCTCTCCGGTCAGGTGGATCCGGGGACACGAAATGGCGAAGGCGGCCGTCGAGATGGCTGGCTGGGACATGGCAGCGAGAGCGGATGGAGTTTCGCTCTCGAAAAAGCTGGGAGGCGCTCGGGCCTCGGTGCCCGTTGGCGTGAGCGTCGGGCTGAAGCCCACGGACGAGGCACTGCATGAGCAGGTAGCGGGCTTCATCGACGACGGGTACGCGCGCGTCAAGATCAAGATCAAGCCCGGGCGTGACGTGGAGATGCTCGCCGGGCTTCGCAACCGATTCCCTGCAATGGACTTCATGGCGGACGCGAACTCGGCATACGTGCTCGACGACGTATCGCGCTTGAAGGAGCTGGACGCGCTCGGCCTCACGATGATCGAGCAGCCGCTCCATTACGACGACCTTCTCCAGCATGCTCGCCTGCAAGCGCAACTCGGAACGGCGATCTGCCTCGACGAGTCGATCAGGTCGGACGAAGATGCCGAACTCGCGCTCGAGATCGCGAGCTGTCGGGTCATCAATATCAAGCCGGGTCGCGTCGGAGGCCTTGGCGTCAGCCGCCGCATCCACGACCGGATGCGTGCGGCGGGACTCCCTGTCTGGTGCGGGGGCATGCACGAGTCCGGTATCGGCAGAGCCCACAATGTGGCGCTGGCCTCGCTACCGGGATTCACGCTACCGGGGGATATTTCCGCGAGCCGTCGCTACTGGGATCGTGACATCGTCTCGCCCGAGTTCGAGGTGTCGAATGGTGAGATGGCGGTGCCGACCGGGCCCGGCATCGGCGTGGAGATCGACATCGAACGAATCGAGGCGCTCACGACGCGCGAGGCCACCTTCGGCTAGGAAGCTGGTGGGCGCTTTTTCACGGGACGCGACCCGCGACCTTCCGGAATCTCAACCCCTGCACGTTGCCGGCGTTGAGCGCGAAGCCCGAAACGGCACCGCTCTCGTCCCTGACGAAGCTCAGCTGTCGTCGACCCCAGGCAAACCGATCATCCGGGTGCGGGACCAGCTTCATGAGATCACCGCGGAGCTCGAGATGAAGGCTGCCCTCCCGGACATCGAATGCGTAGGCGAAGTCGAGCTCCTCGCTGTAGAAGTCGCCGACAAAGGCCTCCAGCTCGGCGATCGACAGCGTGATGCCTTCCGGAGGCGCCGGTCGAGGTCGGGCCTGCCCGTCGGAGGGTCGCGGCTCGGTGAACTGATCGGCCAGGTACAGGTCGGCGACCTGCCGAGCCAAGCGGGCTGGGCGAAATGAGCTCAGGTTCGACAAGACGACGACGGAGAACTTCTGCTCGGGAAACTGCAAGAATTCCGCGACGTACCCGACCGCCGACCCACCATGCCCCATCGTGCTCAAGCCACGATAGGAGCCGAACTCCAAGCCCAGGGCATAAGACAGCTCCTCTCCGGCCTTTGTTCTTCCCCGTGTGAACATCGTCGCGATCAGGTCGTTGGTTCCTCCTCCGAGCTCGTTCTTATAAAAGTTGCTGTCCCATTGAAGCAAGTCCTCGACCGTGGTGATCACACCAAGGTCGCCGATGACATCGGAACGGAGGATATCCAGGCGATACCCGCTCTCGGGTGTCGGCGAGTAGCCGAGGGCCTGGTTGGGGATGATTGCGTTGGGGTCGTCGTAGAAGCGGGTATGGCTCATGCCAAGCGGATCGAACACGTTCTCCCGCGCAAACGCACTCGCCCTCACTCCACTCACGCGCGTGACGATCTCGGCGAGTAGAAAGTACCCGGAGTTGCTGTAGGAAAACCGGTCCCCAGGATCGAAGTCCAATGCCTGCTGCCGCGCCAGGAGCTCAACGAGTTCTCGCGTCGTATAGCCGAACACGCTGCCCTCGGGTCTGCCGATCAAGTCGACCAGTGTGAGGTATTCGCGAATTCCGCTCGTGTGGTGAAGAAGATGGCGAATCGTGATCGGCTCTCCGTAGTCAGGCATCTCGGGGAGATAGGCACGGATATCGTCGTCGAAGGAGAGCCTTCCCTGTTCGGCCAGGATCGCGATGCATATGGCGACGAACTGCTTGGAGATCGACCCGATTCTCAGGACGGACTGGGGGGTGATGGGAATCCCATAGTCCAGATTCGCCACGCCAAAGCCTCGAGCGTAGACGATCCTCCCATCCCAGAAGACGCCCACCGCCGCACCCGGAGCGTCTTCGGTATCCCACTCCGCAAACAGTTCGTCGACCTGGGCCGTAAGCTCTGTCCGCGGATACGTCTGGCCCGAGGTACCACCCGGGATAAGAAGCGACGCTGCGAGCGCGGCGGCAGCGACGACGGATGCTCTGCCCGACTTCACCTCCGCTCCCACGGTTGCCAGTCGATGCCCATGACGTATTTCTGCATCCACTTGATCTCTTCGATGTCAGGTGTGCGTTGATGCCTCGGCTCGCGGAAGCCGTGCGGCTCGCGTGGGAAGCTCACGTAGCGGACCGGCGCGTTACCGATGTCTTTGAGCGCTGTGAAGAACATCAGGCTTTGCTGAGGGGTGCTGACCTGGTCACGCTCACCGTGGAGCAGCAGCGTAGCCGTGGTCACGTTCCCTGCATACCAGAGGGACGACACCCTGCGCCATTCCTCCGGGTTTGTCCAGTGGGCTCCGCCGATGTAGTGAAGCCTGAGATCGTAGCTGAGCCCCGGCCCGGTCTCTGCTGTCCAGCTGCCGACCATGGCCCCTAGCGAGGCTGCCTTGAACCGGTCGGTACGGGTAATGACCCAACTGCCGAGGATCCCTCCCCAACTCCATCCGCGCAGCCCCATCCGTTCGGGGTCGACATGGCGCTCTTCGATCAGGTAGTCGACGCCGGTCATGAGGTCCTCGTACTCGCCACCGCCGACATCGCCCATGAGTGCAGTCAGTAGGTCGTCGCCGTAGCTGTCGCTCCCTCGAATATTCGGTCCGAACGAGGCATACCCAAGGCCGGCGAAAACGTGGAAGTCGGACCGAAACTCGTTCGCGAAGTGGCCGGGCGGGCCGCCGTGGATGTCGAGGATCAGCGGAGTCTTCGAGGCCTCGGGGGAATCTGCGGGCCGATAGAAGACTCCTTCGATCTCCATGCCGTCCTCGCTCATCCAGCGGACGATCTCCGCCTTCGCCAGCGTGATCTCCTCATCGATCCAGGGATTGGCGCGGGTCAGTCGAACAGGACTGAGATCCTCCACCGAGGAGGCATACAGATCGCTGGGTGTCTCGAAGTCGCTGAACGAGTACACCATTCTCGTACGGTCCTGGGAGAAACCGAGCGCGCGCAGCGTGCCCGTGACGCTTGTGATGTCCGTCACCCGTCCGGTCGCGACGTCGATTCGGTAGAGATTCCTGTTTGTGCGGCGCGTCTCATTGAAGAGAAGACTCTCGCCATCGGGCATCCAGGTAAGGCTGGAGATCTGGCCCTGCCGCTGACCTTCCAGCTTTCTCTTTTCACCCGTGTCGACGTTCATGACCCAGACGAACCCGTGCGTCAGATCGTACTCGCCATCGGACGGGGCGTGGTAGGCGATCGTCCTTCCGTCGGGTGCCCAAAGTGGGTTCTCCTCAGGCGTGTTGTTATCGGTGAGGCGAACGACCTGCCGGCTGGGCTTGTCAACGAGGTAGAGCTCGGACAGGTAGAAGTAGTTGTCGAGGTCCTGCCGCATCGCAGCGAAGACGACGCGGCTACCGTCTGGCGATACGTCGAAGCCGCTGATGATGAGCTCTTCGTCGGTAAGACGTGCCTCCTCCCGCGATGAGACACTGAACACCCAGAGGTTGCGCCAGCTGCCAGGCTCTCTGCCGTTCGGACCCTCACGGACATAGAACGCGTCGGCCCCCGCGTCGTATTCCTCCTGTTCTTCGTCGCTCATCGCCTCGTCCGCGGTAAAGAATATCTCGCTTCCGTCGGCGGACCACGCATAGGAGACGATACCATTGGGGTGTTCCGTGAGCTGTCGGGCCTCACCCCCCGAGAGACTCATCCGAAAGATCTGCCGGTTGTCGTCGACGCGTCTGAGAAAAGACAGGTGGCCGCCGTCGGGCGAGAACTGAAATGCGCTGCCACCAGCGTCCCCGATGAAGTGGATCGCTTCTCCACTGTCTGTGGCGATCAGGTAATGCTCTTGCCTCCTGCCATTGTCGTCCCATGCCAGCTCGGACTGGGAGAAGAACACCCACTCTCCGTCAGGCGACATCGCGACGTCTTGAATGCGCACCATGTTCAGGGCGTCGTCAACGGTCATGGGGCGGCGCACGACATCTTGAGCGAAGAGGCTCGTGCCAGTGAGCAAAATAGCGAACAAGCAGAAGGCGACTCGTCTCAACGGTCTACTCCTATCGAGTAGCGGTAACCCCTCCACGACAGCGGCCCCAATGAGGTCCAATCCCGGCGAGCCACGCAGCGGCCCCGAACGCCTCGATGGCCGCTCAGGGAACGCCGGATTCCAATCTGCACCGCCGGCTTTCGATCGGACAAGAGGTTCCGGTGACTCGTCGAAAGGCGCCTCATCATTAGGTTGGGGCCCGTCCATCGGCGTCTGTCCCCCGGATCCGGCCGCCGCCCTTTGGGCTCACCTGCTCCATTTGCTCATCCCAACTTCCCCACGCTACCATTGATTCTATGAGCAGCCTAGGTCTAGAGCGGGAAGTCGTCGACGAGGCCGTGCTCGCCAGGACAATCGCGCACTTCGCAGAGACGGGGACGACGCTACCTCGCCTGTCCGAGCTGGCGGATCCGACCACAATCCCGGCGACGGTGCGCCGGCAGCTCGGGTCGGTCGATCCGGACGCCGTCGACGCGCACAACCTGTTCCGCGTGCACTGGCATAACAGCGACGACCGCCGCGGGCTTGTAGATGTCCCGCGCCACGTGGTACTAGCCGAGGAGCTGACCGGCGTGGCGGCGCCCATCATCGTAGTGTTTGGTGACCGCTTCCCGTTGATCGCGGCACACAAGGTGCTCGCGGCCTACGGCTGCCTCATCCCACGCCTCGTGACTGGAAGCTTCGACCCGGCGCGCCACCGCGCCATCTGGCCGTCCACGGGCAACTACTGCCGTGGCGGCGTGGCTATCTCAAGCGTGCTAGGGTGCCGTGGAGTGGCCGTGCTCCCCGAGGGCATGAGCGCCGAGCGCTTCGAGTGGCTCGCCCGCTGGACGAACGACCCCTCGGACGTAGTGCGCACCCCGGGCACGGAGAGCAACGTGAAGGAGATCTACGACCGTTGCGCCGAGCTCGCCGCCGACCCTGACAACCTGGTGTTCAACCAGTTCTGCGAGTTCGGCAACCACCTCGTGCACTGGCTCGTGACGGGGCGGGCCTTCGAGCGCGTCTTCGAGGCGGTGCGCGCGGAGCGTCCTGAACTCGTCCTGTCGGGCTTCGTTTGCGCCACCGGTTCGGCAGGGACGATCGCGGCCGGCGACCACCTCAAAGAGCGCTACGGAACGCCCATCGTCGCGGTCGAGGCCCTTCAGTGTCCGACGATGCTGTGCAACGGCTTCGGCGAGCACAACATCCAGGGCATCGGCGACAAGCACATCCCGCTCATCCACAACGTCATGAACACCGACGTGGTGGTCGCCATCTCCGACCGCAGCACCGACGCACTCAACGTGCTCTTCAACAGCGACGTCGGGCGAACGTGGCTGGCGAACGAGCGCGGGCTGTCCGGTGAACTCCTCCACGCCATGGGACACTTTGGCCTATCGAGCCTGTGCAACGTACTTGCGGCGATCGAGCTGGCGAAGCACTGGCTGTTGAGCGCCGACCAAGCGATTCTCACGGTGGCGACGGACGGCGCTGCGATGTACGCCAGCGAGATGGAGAAGACTGTGGCCGCACGCTTCGACGGGCGCTTCGACGCCGATGCCGCCGCGGCTGTCTTCGCGGACGACCTCGTGGGGACCGGGGATCGTGAGCTGCTCGTACTGACCGATCGTGACCGCGACCGAATCTTCAATCTGGGCTACTTCACCTGGGTCGAGCAGCAGGGTGTGGAGCTGGCCGACTTCGAGGCTCGCCGCGACCAGGAGTTCTGGCTCGGCCTGCGCGAGCTGGTGCCCCTGTGGGATGGGCTCATCGACCGCTTCAACCGGGCCACGGGCGCCCCATAATCCACGTAGGAAGGGCCCGCCAAACGTTCTCCCTCAGCTGAGCAGGCGCTTGTTCTCAGGATCGTAGAGCGGCTG